>NZ_CP012070.1:0-320479 GCF_001189535.1 Arsenicicoccus sp. oral taxon 190 | reverse complement strand
CCCGATGAACTGCGCCTGCAGGTGGGACCCGGTGCGCATGAGCCCGGGCACAATCGTGGTGGCGGTGACGCCGGTGCCGGCCAGCTCGGCGGCCAGGCCCTCGGTGAACCCGACGGCCCCGAACTTCGCGGTGCTGTAGGGCAGCAGGTGGGGGACGCTGATCTTGCCGCCGATGGAGGTGACGACGCCGATCCGGCCCCGGCGCCGCTCACGCATCACCGGCAGCACGGCGAGGGCGAGGTTGACCGGTCCCCACAGCATGATGTCGATGGCCTGCTCGAAGTGCTCCCGCCGGGTGGCGGCCAGCGGCCCCACCTGGATGACGCCGGCGACGTGGATGGCGACGGTGATGGGTCCGACCTCGCGCTCCACCTCCTCGATGACGGCCTCGAGACGGGCGTGGTCGGTGACGTCGGCGGTGCGGCTGTGGGCGTCGATGCCCTCGCCGCGCAGCTGGTTGCGCGCCGCGTCCAGCTCCTCCGGGTTGCGGGCCAGCAGGACCACGCGGAACCCGCGCTCACCGAGGTCGCGGGCCACGAGCAGCCCCAGCCCGCGGGAGGCGCCGGCCACGACGGCGACCGGGGTGCGGCCCTGGATGGCGGTGGTCTGGTCGTCGTTGCTCATACCGAGTGCCTACCCTTCCACGGCCGAAACAATCCGTGTCGGGGGCGCGACGATCGTCGCGGCGTCCGGACCCACCGTCTCGGCGTCGTTGAGGTCCGCGAGCAGCCGCCCCAGCCCGAGCGCCGCCCGCCCGGGCATGCGCCCCGCGGTCCGCACGGTGCTCGACCGGGTGCTGGTCGTCCGCAGCCCAGCCGCTGCGAGGCGCTGCAGCAGGCCGGTCTCCTCCCCGTGGGGGACCGCCGGGAAGCCGCCGACCGCCAGGTAGGCGTCGAGGCGGACGGCGAGGTTGGCGGCATACGCGTGGGTGTGCGTGTCGGGCCCGGTCATCCCGGCCGCGAGGATCTGGTCGTATGCCGCCCTGGCGCCCGGCGTGGCCGCCCAGTCGACGAGCTTGACGAGGCCCGCGACGGCGACGGCGTGGCGCCGGGCCGCCACGGCGAGCAGGTCGGCGATCCACGTCGGCGGGACCACCGAGTCGGCGTCGGTGCTGAGCAGCCAGCAGCGGCGCGGGTCGGGGATGCGCGCGGCGCCGGTGCGGACGCCGTGGTCGCGGACCTCGCCGACGGTCTCGGAGTCGTGGTCGACGAGCACGCTGCGCTGCACCTGCGGGGGGCACGGGTGCCGCCGCGCGGCCAGGTCGGTGCCGTCGGTGCACCGGTGGGCCACGACCACCACGTGCACCGACCGCACGAGGCCACGGCGCAGCGCCTGGACCGCGGCCGCGCCGACCGCGGTGAGGGCAGCGCCGACCTGATCCGCCTCGTCGTGGGCCGGCACCACCACGAGGGCGTGGTCAGCGGGGGAGTGCACCGAGGTAGCCCTCGTCGGCGTCGCGGTTCTGCTGGGCCAGGTAGAGGTCGGCGTCGAGGATCGCCTGAGCCAGCTCGGGGTCGTAGGCGAGGCCCGCGGGCCCGGCGAGGGCATGGCACTCCGCGAGGACCCGGCGGGCGCAGCCGGCCACACCGGACCGCACCTCCGTGGACAGCTCCTGCCCGCGACCGCCGGCCCCACGCGCGGGGTCATGCGCGGGGTCATGGGCGGGATCGTCCTCACCGGCGGCCAGGACCTCGGCGGCCGTGGCGAGCAGCGCTGCAGCGCAGGCCAGCTCGGTGCGCACCCGCCCCCACCGCAGCGCGCGGGCCGGCGCCGGCGGGGCGGCTGCGGTGGCGCGGGCGGTGAGGTCGGCGACGCGGGCCGCGCACCCGGCCCAGACGGCCGCGACCCCGACCCCGCCGGGGAAGAACCCGGGGCGCCCGAGGTAGAAGCCCTCCGGCCCCACCTGGGCGGTGCGGGCCGCCTGCACGTCGCGGACATCGACGGTCAGCGAGCGCGAGGCCACCATCGCCGGGGTGTGCCAGCTGTCCGCCGCGCCCTGCCAGCCGGACACGTCCAGGTCCAGCAGCACGGAGCGGTCGGCGTCCAGCCACACCGGCAGCAGGGCCCGGTCGACCATCCCGACGCCGGAGGCGAAGCGCAGCGTCCCCGAGAGCAGCCACCCGTCGTCGGTGGGTGTGGCCTGCACCCCGGTGGCGTGCGACCGGGACGCCCAGACCGCGTAGACGGCTCCGGCCGCCGGCGGCACGTCGGCCTGCCGCAGGATCCGCAGCGCGTCGACGTGTCCCTCGGTGAGCCGGCCCAGCGGCACGTCGGTGCGCCCCAGCGCGACCAACGACCGCAGCAGCTCCGGCCAGCCCAGGTCGGCCCAGGCCCGGGACGCCGCCAGCTCGCGCAGCGCCGCGGCACGGCGCTGGTCCTGCTGGTCGGCGCCGACACCCTCCGCACCCAGGTCGGGCAGCTCGAGCAGCGGCTCCGGCAGCGGCACCAGCGTGGTCAGGGTGGCCGGGGTGGCTGACGGGGTGGGCATCGTCATCGGGTGGGCTCCGGGTGGGGAATCGGGTCGGGGACGGGGTGAGAAGTCGCGTCGGGGTCCGGGTCAGGAGTCGGCTCGGGTGTGCGGCCCCGGGTCCAGTGGCTCGACACGAAGTCGAGGTCCTCGTGGTGCACCTCGCGGCGCAGACCGGCCGCCGTCAGCCGCCGGTGCAGCTCCTCCGTGACGGCCTCCCCGGACAGGTGGGCGTCGTGCGGGTGGTGGCTCCAGTGGACGGTCGCGACCTCCCCGTCGGCGGCGAGTCGGGTGAGGACCATCTGCGTGGCGGCCCGGCGGTCCGCCGCGTCGAGGTAGTAGAGCACCTCGGACAGGACCACGAGGTCCAGCTCGGCGGGAAAGCCGGGGCGGGTCGTGGGGTCCCCGGGCAGCGCCAGCTGAGCGACCTGCACGGTCGTGGCCCGGCACAGCTCCTCGGTCAGGTGCACCGCGCGCGGCGCGGCGTCGGTGGCGAGCACCCGGTCGCAGCGCCACGAGAGCCGCAGCGCCAGGTCCCCGGTGCCGCAGGCGGGGTCCCAGGCGGTGGCGTAGCGCTCCCGCGTGAGCCCGGCGAGGACGACCTGCAGCTTGCGGCGCTCGTACCACCGGGTTCGCACCCCGAAGGGGTCAGGGTTGCGCTCGTAGAGGGCCTCGAAGTCGGTCCGGGTCGGTGCCTGCTCGGCCGTCATGGCTGCCTCCGGGGTCCGCGCACCCACGCGGTGCCGTCGTGGTGGGCCAGCCCGAGGCGGTCGAACTCCTCCAGCCAGCCCTCCATGGGCCAGCTGTCCCACCGGGCGTGGTAGGTCGCTGCGTTGCGCAGGATGTCGTCGAGGTGCTCGACGGGTGGGCTGGAGACGCGGTGGTGCTGGTGGTAGGCGTGGGCGCCACCGACCCAGACCACGTCCACCCCCTCGCGCCGGGCGACCATCCCGAGGTCGGTGTCCTCCGCGCCGTAGCCGTCGTAGTCCGCGCAGAAGCCCCCCAGCCGCTGCCACGTCGCGGGTGTGCACGCGAAGGACAACGACCAGAAGAGCCGGTGGTCGCCGCCTCGCAGGAGCGTCCCGTCGGCCGGGGCGGGCCGCGCGGGGTGCGGCCGGGTCCACGCGGCAAGCTCCCCGGGGGGCGGCGACCCCGCCTCGGGCGGCAGGTAGGTCACGGGGCCGCACAGCAGCGACGCGCTCCCGCCCGGCGACTCGGCAGCCGCGGCGTAGCGCTCGAGCAGCTGCGGGCCGGGCAGGCAGTCGACGTCGAGCAGCACCAGCAGCTCGGCGCCGCCGGCCAGCGCGGCCGCCGCCCCGACGTTGCGCGCCTCGCCGAGGGGCAGCCGACCGTCGACCACGGGCACCTCGACGACCTCGGTCCCCGGGTCGTCGTCGAGCAGGCGGGGGATCTCGGGGTCGCCCATGGCCACGACCACGTGGTGCGGCGGCTCGGGGAGGGCCCGCAGGTGTTCGCGCTGGGCCAGCAGGTGGCGGTGGCGACCGGCGGCGATGGTCACGACGGTCACGCGCACGTCGCCTCCACCGCTCGTGCCGCCCGCGCGGCCGCGCCCTCGACCTGCCAACGCTCCCACCGCGGCTCGCGATCCATGGCCTCGGCCAGGGTGGCCTCCCAGTCCTGCGGCCAGGAGTCCCGCACCACGGCCAGGCCCGCCCGGTCCAGCACCCCCGCCGTCGCCCGCTGCTCGTCGAACGGACGATCCTCCGGTATGACGATCGCCCGGCAGCCCGCCGCCGCGACGTCCGCCACGGAGTTCTGCCCCGCCGCCACGACGGCGACGTCGCAGGCGTGCAGCAGCGGCCACAGGTCGTCGTGCCACCGGCCGAGCGGCCCGGCCACGGTCCAGGTCCAGCCCGGGGTGGCCGCGCGCGCGGCGTCGAGGTCGGCGCGGGTCAGGCCGCTGCCGCCGGCGCCGCCGACGAGCAGGACCTGGCGCGCCGCCCCGGCGCGGGCCGTGGTGACCTCGTCGGGCCCGGGCAGGGGGCGGCCGGCATACCGGGAGATGCCCCCGACCCAGGTGACGGACCCGGCGCGGCGTTGCAGGTAGCCGGGCTGGTAGAGGTCGCCCGGCCACGGCGCGACGATGTGCGAGGCCAGGTCGTGGCCCAGCTCGTGGGGCGCGTCGTCCCGCTCGCCGGGCATGGCCGACACCACGACGGGGACGCCGAGCGTCCGCAGCAGCACGGTGACCTCGACGGACACGTCGACGACCACGAGGCGGGGACGGGTCTCCCGCACCCAGGCCACGATGCGGGCGAGGCGCTCGCGGTGGCCCGGGCTGTCGGTGGGGGCGAAGTGCAGCCGGCCGTGCGCGGTCGCGCCGGCGCGACCCTCGAGGTCGTCGCGCGGCAGCTCGACCCAGGGCGCCCAGGGCTCCGGCGGCAGGCTGGACAGCACGGTCACGTCCTCGCGCAGCTCCGCCGCGACGGCCCGCGCCCGGTGCAGGTGCCCGCGACCGTGGTGGTGGACGTACCACCCGATCATCGGCCGAACCTCACCTCTCGCACGACCCGGGGGGTGTCGCGGTGCTCGTCCCAGTGCCCCGCGAGCAGGTCCTGGTAGAGCCCGACGTAGCGTCGCACCATCCGCTCGACCGACAGCTCGGTCTCGGCGTGGCGCCGGACGGCCGCGCGGTCCAGGCGCACCACCCGGGGCAGCTCGGCGGCGAGGGCGGCCACGTCGTCGGCGGGCACGAGAGCGCCGAGCTCGGGCCGGTCGACCACCTCGGGGATCCCGCCGCGGCTGAAGGCCGCCACCGGGGTGCCGCACGCCAGCGCCTCGGCCACCACCAGCCCGAAGGGCTCGTCCCACCGTGGCGTGACCAGCACCGCCGCGGACCGGCCCACGAGCTCGGCCAGCCCGGCGTGCGGCAGGTGACCGACGTACTCCACGTCCGGGCCCAGCCGGGGCGCGATCTCCCGGGCGAAGTAGCCGCTGTCGCTGAGCGGCCCGGCCACCCGCAGCCGCATGCCGGCCGCGCGGGCCGCGTCGATCGCCAGGTGCGGGCCCTTCTCCGGCACGATCCGGCCCGACCACATCAACCAGTCACCGCCGGGGCCGAGCGGCCATTCGGTGAGGTCGACGCCGTTGTGGACCACGCGGGGGCGGTGGTGCAGCACCTGCCAGGCGTCGGCGGTGAAGCCGCTCACCGCCGCGAACCTGCTGGCCGCGCTCCCGTCCCCCGCGGTCACCTCCACGGCCGACTCCAGCCACGGCGTCGGCGGGGTGTGCAGCGTCGTCAGCATGGGGACCGGGACGGTCGCGGCCATCGCCACGGGCAGGTGGTGCAGCGCGTGGTTGTGGACCACGTCCACCTCGGTCGCCAGCTCGCGGGAGAGGGCCACCAGGACCCGCAGGTAGGCGTGGTGGGCGCTCATGAACGCCCGCGGTGGCATGGACACGTCCGCGGCCGCGGCGGCGGTCGGGGTCCAGGGCGCGCGGGGGAAGGCGTGCTGCGGGTCGACGCCGTCGGAGCCCTCGGGGGCGAAGAGCCGCACCTCGTGACCCAGCTGGCGCAGCCCGCGGGCCAGGTGCCAGACGTGCGCCTCCAGGCCCCCGGCGAAGGGCTCACGGATCGGGTGCCGGTGCGGCGCGAGCAGCGCGACCCGCAGTGGTTGCCGCCGGCTCATCCGGCTGCCACCGCGTTCGGCCCCCCGGCCAGGACCCGGCCGTATGCCGCCTCGTGGGCCGCCCGCACGTGGGCGCCGGTGGCCGCGCGGGCCGCGACCCGATGGCGCGCGTCGCCCCACGGGCAGCCGTGGGCGCGGGCCTCGAGCAGCGAGGCGAGGGCGCTGCTCACGCCGCGGTGGCGGAGCGTGGCGTGGAAGCCCGGCTCCACGTGCTGCTCGGCGTAGCAGCCGACGGCCGGGACGAGGACGGACGTGCCGAGGTCCCAGCACATCTCGAGCCACCCGGAGTGGGTGCCGTGCTGGTAGGGGAGGACTGCGACGTCCAGGGCGGCGACCCAGGCGTGCAGCTCGGGGTCGGACATGCGGCGGACGTGCCGCAGCCGCGCGTGCTCCTGCCCGGCGAGCTCGTCCTCGACGGCCCGCACCACGGCCTGCCGACGGTCGTCGCCGCGCAGCACCTCGTCGTTGACGACGACCTCGAGCACCGCTCCGGCCCGCTCGGTGGCGCGCACCAGGTCGGGGACCCAGGGCGCCGGATCGACGTTGGCGCGCACCGCGCCGAGGTGCATGCCGACCCGCGGTTGCATCCCGCTCGGCCCGCGCTGCGTCGCGAGGATCGTGCCGTCGTCCACGACCTGCGGGTGGGGCACCACCTGGGCGCGCACGCCCCACCGCTCCCGCAGCTGCTGGGCGGCGGCGGGGGTGAGGGTCAGCACGTGGGAGGCCGCGGGCACCAGGACGTCCAGGGCGGCGAGGTGGGGGGTCTGGTCGCGCAGGTGCGGGTTGGCCAGGTCGTGCGCGGTCAGCACCAGGGGCAGGTCGTGGTCACCCAGCACCGCGAGCCACTCCTGCAGCTGCCCGGTGGTGCGGCCCTCGAAGCCGAAGTGCAGGTGCACGACGTCGATGTCGGAGGCGTGCTCGGCGATCCAGCCCGGCTCGAGCATGCGCGGGGGCCACCAGACCCCCTCGGCGGGCCACCGCCCCGCGGGCAGCGGGTCCGGCAGCCGGGCCGCCCCGCCGGCTCCGGCGGGCTCGCGGGTGGGGCCGACGGGCAGCTGGGGGTAGTCCGCCGCAGCAACGCGAGGCAGCACCTGGGCGACATACGGATGCGTCCCCGGGATGCTGGCGACGCGAATCATGGGTCCTCCTGGGCCGGGGCACGGTGGCCCGCTGGTGGCGCCCATGGTTTCAAGGCTCCGTCGAACGATCTGGCTCCCTACTGTGTACCTCATGACCCGCCCCGATAACCCGTTGCCCGTCGACGAGACCGACGGCCGGGTGCGCCATTACGCAGAGTTCTATGGCGTCACTCAACCAGCGTCCGGTATGGCGGACGCGGGGGCCCCGCTGGCCGTGGTCCTCGGCAACTGCCAGGCCGAGGCGCTGCGGGTGCTGCTCGACGCCTCGCCGCAGCTGCGGACCGTCCGGGTGCCGCCGGTCTTCGAGCTCGACGACGCGGACGTGCACCACCTGGACCTGCTGCTGCAGCGGGCGGACGTCCTCGTCGCCCAGCCCGTCAAGGACGGCTACCGCGGGCTGCCGCTCGGCACGCAGGAGGTCCTGGCCCGGCACCCGCGGCTGCGGCTGCTGGCCATCCCGGTGTGCTTCTACGCCGGGCTCTACCCCTGGCAGGTGCTGGTCCGCACCCCGGAGAGCGGGGACCCGCCGGGGGTGCCCTACCACGACCTGCGCACGCTGCTCGAGGCCGCCGGGTCGCGGCCGCGGGACGTCATGCCCGCCGACGCGATCCGCGCCGTGGCCAGGGAGTCGGTCGCCGAGCTGCGCCGTCGCGAGAGCGTCGCGGGCACCGTCGTCGTGTCGGACCTGCTCGAGCCCGCGGGCGCCGACGCCTGCCACGTCGTCAACCACCCCGGCAACACGCTGCTGCTCGGCCTGGCCCGGCGGGTGCAGGAGGCGCTGGGGCTCCCGGTCGAGGCCCGCGACCCCGGGCGCACCCTGCTGCCGGAGCTCTACGCCCCCCTGGACGAGCGGGTCGTCGCGGCGCTGGACCTCGACGCCGAGCCCCGCGTCGACTGGCGGCTGCGCGGCGAGGTGCTCCCCGACGCCGAGGTGCGCGAGGTGCAGCTGGCGTGGCTGCGCGAGCACCCCGAGATCGTCGAGCTCGGCCTCACCCGCCACGCCCGCACCATCGAGGCCATGGGGTGGCGGTGACGGCCCACCTCGTGGTGGGCCCGGCGAGCCATGGCGTGACCCGCTGCGCCCTGGAGCTGCACGACACCCCCGCGCTGCGCCACCAGCCCGTGGTGCGGGTCGAGGACGGCCACGGCACCGACCTCGGGGCCGCGCTGGGAGCCCACCGCGGTGGCCACGTCCACCTGCACGTGACCGACAAGCTCCTCGGCCGCACCGCGGCGCAGGCCGCCGACGTGCTCACCGCGCTCGCGGCGCAGGTCCGGCTCACGGTCACGCTGCATGACCTGCCGCAGCCCGCGGACGGCCCGGGCGGCTTCGAGCGGCGGGCAGCGGCATACGCGCAGGTCGTGGCGGCCGTGCACGGGGTGGTGGTGAGCAGCCGGCACGAGGCCGCGCTGCTGGACGACGCCCTGGCGCAGGCCGGCGCCCCCGCCCTCCCCGACGACCGTCGGGCCGTGGTGCCGCTGCCCGTGGCCACCCACGAGCGCCCGGCCACGCCGCCTGAGCCCATCCCTCCCAGTGATGCCGCCCCCGGCGCGGACCAGCGTGACCTGGTCGTCCTCGGCTACCTCTACCCCGGCAAGGGGCACGAGGAGGCGCTCGACGCGGCGGCCACCCTGCCGGACGACGTGGGGGTGCTCGCCCTCGGCCGCCCCTCGGACGGCCACGACGACCTCGCGGAGGAGCTCGGCGCGCGCGCGGCCAGGCTGGGGCGCAGGTTCGCGGTGACCGGCTACCTGCCCGACGACGAGCTCGTGGGTCGGCTGCGGGGGGCCGCGGTGCCCGTCGCCCCGCACCGCCACCTGTCGGCGTCGGGGTCGATCAACTCGTGGCTGGCCGCCGGGCGACGGCCGCTGGTGCCGCGCAGCCGCTACGTGGAGGAGCTCGTGGCCCGGTGCCCGGGCGCGGTGCTCGTCTACGACGACCTCGCCGCCGCCGCCCGGGCGGCCCTCGCCGACCCCGCCTCCACCTGGCTCGGCCCGGACGTCCGCCTCACCCCCACGCGGGACGAGGCGGGCCGGTGCTACGCCGCGGTCCTCGCGCGGTGGGCGTCGTGACCGCGTCCAGCGGCGTCGCCGTCGTCATCCCCTGCTACGACCAGCAGGCGCAGCTCGACCTGGTCCTCGCGGCCCTCGAGCTGCAGACGCTCCCGCTGGACCAGCTCGAGGTGGTCGTCGCCGACGACGGGTCCGCCGTCCCCCCGGTCCTCGGGGACCGGCCGTATCCCGTGCGCCTGCTGCGGCAGCCGGACGCCGGGTTCCGCGCGGCTGCGGCCCGCCACCTGGGTGCCGGGGCCACCTCGGCGCCGGTGCTGTGCTTCCTGGACGCCGACACCGTGCCCGAGCCCGACTACCTGCGGCGGCTCGCGGCGGTGGTGCACGACGGCCCGCGCGGCACCCTCGCCGTCGGGCGGCGCCGTCACGCCGACCTCGCCGGGTGGACCCCGCAGCGGCTGCGGCCCTGGCGCGAGGGGGACGCTCCGGCCCCGCCGCTCCTCGACGAACCCGCTTGGCTGCGTGAGGGATACGCCCGGACGCAGGACCTTCGGGCGGCGGACGACCGGTCCTACCGGTTCGTCATCAGCGCGGTCATGGCGCTGCCCCGCGAGCTCTACGACGCGGCGGGCGGCTTCGACCCCGGGTTCGTGGGCTACGGCGGCGAGGACTGGGACCTCGCCCACCGGTGCTGGCTCGCCGGCGCCGACCTGCGCCACGTCCCGGAGGCCGTGGCCTGGCACGACGGCCCGGACCTCGCGGGCCGGGCCGGGGAGGGCGCCCGCGCGGTCAAGGACCGCGAGACCCTGCACCTCGCGACCGTGCTGACCGACCCGCTGGCCCGCGGCCACGGTCTCGTGTGGGCGCACCCCGAGACGGTGGTCGAGCTGCGCGGAGCGCCCGACCCCGGGAGCCTGGCCGCGACGGTCGCCGCGCTGCTGCGCGACAGCGACGCCGGGGTGTGGTGCGTCGACCTCGTGGCCCTCCCGGCCCCCCTCGAGCACGACCCGCGGATCCACGTCGGGCACCCCGACCCCGAGAGCCTGCGGCGCTGCCGCCACCAGGTCGTCGTCCACGGCCCCGTCGGGCTCGACGCCCCGCTGCGGGCGCTGGTGGGGCAGGGGCCGGCCGACTACGGCGACGACGGCCGGCTGCTGGTGCAGGTCCGCGCCACCCGGCAGCTCGCGCGCGGCGAGACCGCGGCGGCCGTGCGGGCGGCGGGTGCGGGCGGCATACGGCCGCTGGACGACCGGGCCACCCTCGAGGCCCGCTGGGCCGGCTGGGCCTGACCGTATGCCGACCGCCCGCCGCCTCGCAGAGGGCTGCGTGGCGGCGGGCGGTCGGTGCGGACCCGGGACGGGCTCAGCGGGCGCGGGTCGGGAAGCGGTCCCACACCCGGTGCTTGGCCAGCAGCGGGGTGAGCTCGCCGACCATGGCCTTGGCGTCGGCGACGACCACGCCGGGGGCGTCCTGGGGCAGGTCACCGAGGGCCTCGGCGCTCACCGCGCCGATGGCCTTGCAGTGCCGGAAGGCCTCGCCGAGCAGCAGGGCGATGCGCGGGTCAGTGGGCTTGGCCGACGCGTCCGGGTCGCCGTTGCGGGCGTCCAAGGTCGGCGCGGCGTCCGCGGCGGGCGCGATCGGCCCGGCCAGGACGACGGCGTCGAACTCCACCGACCGGGCGGTCGCGAAGGTCTTGTCGACCTCGACCTCCCCGCCCTTGCCCTGCAGCGTGCCGCCGTGCGGCCCCACCACGAAGGGCACCAGCTTGGCCTTGGTGGCCGCGCCGACCATCGCCGTCACGGCAGCCAGGTCGCTGTCGGCGTCGCAGACGATGCCGAGCTTGCGCCCGTCGACGGGGAACTCCTTGCCCACCTGCGACAGCGCCGCGCTGGGGGCCGCGTCGGCCACCTCCACGGTCGGCTTCGGCGCCGGCATGCCCAGCGCCGCAGCGACGCCGGCGCACAGGTCGGCGTCGATGTTGGCCAGGCACTGCAGCTGCCGCTCGCGCACCACCGACGAGGTGCACTTGCCGAGCTCGAAGGAGTAGGCCGAGACGGTGTGGTCCTGCTCCACCGGCGACAGCGAGCGGAAGAACATCCGGGCCTGGGAGTAGTGGTCGTCGAAGGAGCGCGGGATCGCCCGGACCTTCTGCGACGCCGCCACCGCGGCCGGGACCTCCACGAAGCCGCCCACGTCGGCGCCCGCGTGGAAGGGGCAGCCGCCGCCGAGGGAGTTGGGGCGGTACGGCGCCACCCCGGTCGGGACCGCGTGCTGGTGGAAGCCGTCACGCAGGTTGTCGTTGACGTCCACGTGCGGCCGGTTGATCGGCAGCTGGGAGAAGTTGGGGCCGCCCAGCCGGGTGATCTGGGTGTCGACGTAGGAGAACAGCCGCGCCTGCAGCAGCGCGTCGTTGACCACGTCGATGCCCGGCACCAGGTGGCCGGGGTTGAACATGACCTGCTCCACCTCGGCGAAGAAGTTGGTCGGGTTGGCGTCCAGCGTCATGATGCCGACCGGCTGGACCGGCGCCAGCTCCTCCGGGACCAGCTTGGTGGGGTCGAGCAGGTCGATGCCCTCGAAGGTCTGGTCCTCGGTGTCGGGCATGACCTGGATCCCGAGCTCCCACTGCGGGTAGTGGCCGGCCTCGATGGCGTCGGCCAGGTCGCGGCGCTGGAAGTCGGGGTCGCCGCCCATGATGAGCTGCGCCTCCTCCCACAGCGTGGAGTGGACGCCGGCGACCGGCTTCCAGTGCCACTTGATCAGGACGGTCTTGCCGTCCTCGTCGACGAGCCGGAAGGTGTGGACGCCGAAGCCCTCCATCGTGCGCAGCGACAGCGGCAGCGCCCGGTCGGACATGTTCCACAGCGTGTGGTGCTGGGCCTCGGTGTGCAGCGACACGAAGTCCCAGAAGGTGTCGTGCGCGCTCGCGGCCTGCGGGATCTCGCGGTCCGGCTCCGGCTTGGCGGCGTGCACCACGTCCGGGAACTTGATGCCGTCCTGGATGAAGAAGACGGGGATGTTGTTGCCGACGAGGTCGAAGTTGCCCTCCTCGGTGTAGAACTTCACGGCGAAGCCGCGGGTGTCGCGTGGGGTGTCCGCCGAGCCGCGCGAGCCCAGCACCGTGGAGAAGCGCACGAAGACGGGCGTCTCGACGTCCTTCTTGAGGAAGGCGGCACGGCTGACCTTCTCGGCCGAGCCGTAGGCCTTGAACACGCCGTGGGCACCGGTGCCGCGGGCGTGGACCACCCGCTCGGGGATGCGCTCGTGGTCGAAGTGGGTGATCTTCTCCCGCAGGTGGTGGTCCTGCAGCAGCGTCGGGCCCCGGTCACCGGCCTTCAGCGAGTGGTCGCTGTCGGGCAGGCGCACCCCCTGGGCGGTGGTGAGGTACTCGCCCTGCTGGGCGCGGGCATCCGGGGCCGCGCCGGTGTCGTAGCCGGTCGCGGTCCGCACCTGCGGGGCGCGGGTGTCGTCAGCCGGCGGCAGCGGCGGCTGGGGGGTGGTGGGCTCCTCGAGCGAGGGCTTGTCGGGCAGGCGGTTCGGCATAGGTCCTCCAAAGGGGCGGGCCGCTGTCGCGGCGCTGGGACAGCCGGGGCGCGGGTTCTCGACCTCGGGCTGCGCTCGCGCATACCCGACCGGGTCGGGGACACACCCCCGACGCACCCCCTGTCGTCCGCGGCCGGGGAGGGCGTTGTCGGGCGGCGTCTGAGACCTCCCCCCACGGGGGTATCTGGCGGTGGAGCGGCGGCACGGTGCCTGCCGCGGAGAGGAACTCATGAAGGCGTTGACCTGGCAGGGCGTGGAGAAGGTCGCGGTGGAGCAGGTGCCGGACCCCCGCATCGAGCAGCCCACCGACGCGATCGTGCGGGTCACCTCCACCGCGATCTGCGGCTCCGACCTGCACCTCTACAAGACCCTCGCGCCGTTCCTCACCCCCGGCGACGTGCTCGGCCACGAGTTCATGGGCATCGTCGAGGAGGTCGGGGCGCAGACCGGCGACCTCAAGGTGGGGGACCGGGTCGTGGTCCCCTTCAACATCTCGTGCGGCCACTGCGCCATGTGCCGGATCGGCAAGCAGTCGCAGTGCGAGACCACGCAGGTGCGCGACCAGGGCATGGGTGCGGCGCTCTTCGGCTACACCAGCCTGTATGGCGCCGTCCCCGGCGGCCAGGCGGAGTACGTCCGGGTGCCGCAGGCGCAGTACGGCCCGGTGGTGCTGCCGACCGACGGCCCCGACGAGCGCTACCTCTACCTGTCCGACATCCTGCCCACCGCCTGGCAGGCTGCGAAGTACGCCGACATCGAGCCCGACTCGACGGTCGCGGTCTACGGCCTGGGCCCGGTGGGGCAGTTCGCGGCGCGGTCGGCCCTGCAGCTCGGCGCCGGTCGCGTCATCGGCGTGGACCGGGTCGACGAGCGGCTCGAGCTCGCCAAGGTCTACGGCGTCGAGACGGTCGACCTGCGGACGGTGTCCGACCCGGCCGAGGCCATCAAGGAGCTGACCGGCGGCCGCGGCGCCGACTCGGTGATCGAGGCGGTCGGCATGGAGGCGCACGGGTCCCCGGTCGCCGGCGCGGCCGTGCGGGTCGTCGGCAAGCTGCCCCGCCCGCTGGGGCGCGCGATGACCGAGCGCATGGGGATCGACCAGCTCTCCGCGCTGCACAGCTGCTTCGACGCGGTGCGCCGCGGCGGGACGGTCTCGGTGGTCGGCGTCTACGGCGGCGCGGTGGACCCGATGCCCATGATGACGATGTTCGACAAGAACCTCACCATCCGGATGGGCCAGGCCAACGTGCGGCGGTGGACCGACGAAATCTTCGAGGTCCTGCAGCGCGACGGCGACGTGCTCGGCACGGAGACGCTGGCCACGCACCGGGTGTCGCTGGACGACGCGCCGCGGATGTACGACACCTTCCAGAAGAAGCAGGACGGCTGCATCAAGGTGGTCATGACCCCCTGATGCGACCTGACGCGACCTGAGCCGGGCGCTGCGCGCTCGGGCCGCGCCCTCGGGCACCCGCCCCGGCCCCTTGGCCGCCCTGCCGCCGGACGCACGAAGAGCGGTGCCGACGACCCCCAAACCCGTCGGCACCGCTCTCCGGTGTGAACCTCCCCCTCGCACGCTCACACGCCTACAGGACGGATCGTGCCCAGGTGCGGTTGCCCGGACGGAAGACCTTTTTTGTTCGTTCACCCGGATGGCCTACGCATTCCGGGCAGGAGTTATCGTTTCGCGACCTTTGGGTTCGTCCGGGCCGTCCTGTCATGTGAGACGGAGCGTCCGACATGCGAGCAGGTCGGAAGAGTGGGGTCATGCTCTCCACCCTCGTCCCCGCCGTCGCCGTCGAGGAGGCCGCCGCCCGGATCGACGGGGTCGTCACCCGCACCCCGCTGCACCCGGCCCCGCGGCTCGGCGAGCGGGTCGGGGCCGACGTCTGGTTCAAGCGGGAGGACCTGCAGCCCGTGCGGTCCTACAAGCTGCGGGGCGCCTACCACTTCGTGTCGCAGCTGGCCCCCGAGCAGCGGGCCGCCGGGGTGGTGTGCGCCTCGGCGGGCAACCACGGGCAGGGTGTCGCCCATGCCTGCCGGGAGCTGGGCATCAGGGCCCGGATCTTCGTCCCCAGCACCACCCCTCGCCAGAAGCGCGACCGCATGCTGTCCCTCGGCGGGGAGGCGGTCGAGCTGGTCGTCACCGGGGACACCTACGACGAGGCGGCCGGCGCGGCCGCCGTCGAGGCCACCGTCACCGGGGCGACCCTGGTCCCGGCCTTCGACGACCCCCGCACCATCGCCGGGCAGGGCACCGTGGCCCTCGAGATCGTCGAACAGCTCGGCCGCGCCCCCGACGTGCTCGTCGTCCCGGTCGGCGGTGGCGGGATGATCGCCGGGTGCGTGGCCTGGTTGCGCGAGCGCCACCCGCGGACCCGGGTCGTCGGCGTCGAGCCCGCCGGGGCGGCCTGCCTGGCAGCGGCGCTCGCGGCGGGGGAGCCGGTGACGCTCCCCGCGATCGACACCTTCGTCGACGGGGCGGCGGTGCGGCGGGCGGGGGAGACGACATACGGCCTGGTCCGGGAGGCGCGGGAGAGCGGGATGTCGATCGAGCTGGTGCAGGTGCCCGAGGGCAAGATCTGCACGGAGATGCTGGACCTCTACCAGGTGGACGGGATCATCGCGGAGCCGGCGGGCGCGCTCGCGGCGGCCGCGCTGGGGGGTGGCGAGCGGGAGGCGATCGCGCAGGTCGCGCCGGGCGAGACCGTCGTCGTGATCGTGTCCGGCGGCAACAACGACGTGTCCCGCTACTCCGAGATCGTCGAGCGCTCGCTGGTCTACGAGGGGCGCAAGCACTACTTCCTGGTGAGCTTCCCGCAGGAGCCGGGTGCGCTGCGGCGGTTCCTGGACGAGGTGCTCGGGCCGGAGGACGACATCACGCTGTTCGAATACGTCAAGCGGTCCAACCGGGAGATCGGGCCGGCGCTGGTGGGGGTGGAGCTCGGGCGGCCGGGGGACCTGCCCGGCCTGCTGCGGCGGCTGGAGGAGAGCCCGATCCGGGTGGAGCGGGTCGACCCGGACAGCCCCTTCTACCGCTTCCTGGTCTGACCTGCCCCAGGTAGTCGCCTCCGCCTGGGTCAGCACGCCAGGTCGATGTGTCGAACCCCGGCGGATGCTGCTGCTCGCCCCGGCCGTCTGGGGTTGCGTCCCGCGTCTCGGCATGCGGCGTCGGTCTGGTGCTGCAGCCGAAGACCGGCGATGGTCGCCGAGACGGAGGATGGTCGCCGAGACCAGCCCGTATGGCGGGCCGTGCCGCCGCCAGCCACCGAGACCGGCGGGGTGGCCGTGTCCGGCTCTGGTCCGGCCGCCGTCTGGGGTTGCGTCCCCCGTCTGGACGTGCGGCGCCGGTCTGGTGCTGCAGCCGTAGACCGGCGATGGTGGCCGAGACGGTGGATGGTCGCCGAGACCGGCGCGGGGTGGCCGGGTCTGGCCCCCCGTCTGGGGTTGCGTCCCCCGTCTGGGCGTGTGGCTTGGGTCTGGTGCTGCAGCCGTAGACCGGCGATGGTCGCCGAGACGGAGGATGGTCGCCGAGACCAGCCCGTATGGCGGGCCGTGCCGCCGCCAGCCACCGAGACCGGCGGGGTGGCCGTGTCCGGCTCTGGTCCGGCCGCCGTCTGGGGTTGCGTCCCCCGTCTGGACGTGCGGCGTCGGTCTGGTGCTGCAGCCGTAGACCGGCGATGGTGGCCGAGACGGAGGATGGCCGCCGAGACCAGGCCGTATGGCGTGCTGCCGCCGGCCGTCGTGCTGCCGCCGGCCGTCGTGCTGCCGCCGGCCGTCGTGCCGCCGCCGGCTGGCGTGCCAACCCCGGCGGATGTGACGACCTGAGGCGGGCCAGCAAGGGGTCAGAGGAGGGCGTCGACCCGCTCTCGGAAGCCCCGGAGCGTCGCCACGCTCGCGTCGAACGCCCGCTGCTCGTCCCCGTCGAGGTCCAGCTCGACCACGTGCTTGGCGCCGCCGCGGCTGAGGATGGTGGGGACGCCGACGCAGACGTCGTCGTGGCCGTACTCGCCCCGCAGCAGGGTGCTCACCGGCAGGATCGCCTTCTCGTTCTTGAGGATCGCGCGGGTGATGCGGGCCAGCGACATGCCGATGCCGTAGCTGGTCGAGCCCTTGGCGTCGATGATCTCGTAGGCCGCATCGCGGGTGCGCTGGAAGATGGCGTCGAGCTCGGCCCGCAGCGCCGGCTCGGCGGCGATCCGCCGGCTCATGGACCGGCCGGCGACCGAGGCTGCGCTCCACACCGGCAGCTCGCTGTCGCCGTGCTCGCCGATGATCAGTGCGTGCACGTTGGACGTGCTCACCTCGAACCGCCGGGCCAGGTGGAACCTCAGCCGCGCCGTGTCCAGCGTGGTCCCCGAGCCGAGGACCTGCTCGGCCGGCAGCCCGCTGAACCGCCACGTCGCGTAGGTCAGGACGTCTACCGGGTTGGTGGCGACCAGGTAGATCCCGTCGAAGCCGGAGGCGGTGACGCGCTGCACGATCTCCCGGAAGATCCGCAGGTTGATGTCGGCGATGTCGAGGCGGGTCTCGCCCGGCTTCTGGGCCGCGCCCGCGCAGACCACCACCATCGCGGCGTCCCGGCAGTCGTCGTAGCTGCCGAAGCTCACGCTGACCGGGCTCGGGGCCCATGCCTCGCCGTGGTTGAGGTCGAGGACGTCGGCGCGGGACTTGGCCTCGTTGAGGTCGATCAGGACCAGCTCGTCGCAGATGCCCTGGTTGACGAGGGCGTACGCGTAGGCCATGCCCACGGCGCCGGTTCCGACGAGGACGATCTTGCTGGGGACGTACTTCATCTGGGCTCCCGAGGGTCGGCGACGGCTCTCAGCCTAGAGACGATCTGGGACGATGGGTCCACGATGACGCTCACCGACCTGCTGCCGCCCCCCGCTGACCGCACCCCTGACGGCTTCGACGCCGACGCCGTCTATACGGCCTTCGTGGAGTGGACCCTGGAGCGGGGGATCGAGCTCTACCCGGCGCAGGACGAGGCGCTGCTGGAGCTGGCCACGGGCGCCAACGTCATCCTCGCCACCCCCACGGGCTCCGGGAAGTCGATGGTCGCGCTCGGCGCGCACCTCATGGCGCTGGCCGGGGGGCGTCGCACCTTCTACACCGCGCCGATCAAGGCGCTCGTCAGCGAGAAGTTCTTCGCGCTCTGCGAGGCCTTCGGCGCCGACAACGTCGGCATGATGACGGGGGACGCTGCCGTCAACGCCGGCGCACCCATCATCTGCTGCACCGCCGAGGTCCTCGCCAACATCGCGCTGCGACAAGGGGATCGGGCTGATGTCGGGCAGGTCGTCATGGACGAGTTCCACTTCTACAGCGAGCCCGACCGCGGCTGGGCCTGGCAGGTCCCGATCCTGACGCTGCCGCAGGCGCAGTTCCTGCTGATGAGCGCGACCCTCGGCGACACCAGCTTCTTCGTCGACGACCTGCAGCGCCGCACCGGCCGCGACACCGTCGTGGTCAGCAGCGCCACCCGGCCCATCCCGCTGACCTTCGAGTGGGCGATGCAGCCGGTCCACGAGACCATCGAGCTGCTGCTGATGGAGGACAAGGCGCCGGTCTACGTCGTGCACTTCACCCAGGCCGCCGCGCTCGAGCGGGCCCAGGCCCTGATGAGCCTCAACGTCACCACGAAGGACGAGAAGAAGGCGATCGCGGCCGAGCTCAAGGGTTTTCGCTTCGCCAAGGGGTTCGGCGCGACCCTGCAGCGCCTCGTCCGGCACGGGATCGGCGTCCACCACGCCGGCATGCTGCCGAAGTACCGCCGCCTCGTCGAGACCCTCGCCCAGCAGGGCCTGCTCAAGGTCATCTGCGGCACCGACACCCTCGGCGTCGGCATCAACGTGCCCATCCGCACCGTCCTGCTGACCGGCCTCACCAAGTTCGACGGCTCCCGCCAGCGCGTCCTCAAGGCACGCGAGTTCCACCAGATCGCGGGGCGGGCCGGTCGGGCCGGCTTCGACACCGCCGGCACCGTCGTCGTCCAGGCGCCCGACCACGTCATCGAGAACCACAAAGCCCTGCTCAAGGCCGGCGACGACCCCAAGAAGCAGCGCAAGGTCCAGCGCAAGAAGCCGCCCGAGGGGTTCGTCAGCTGGACGCAGGAGCAGTTCGACCGGATCGTCACCGCCGACCCCGAGCCCCTCCAGTCGCGCCTGCACGTCAGTCACGGCATGCTGCTCAATCTGATCCAGCGAGAGGGCGACCCCTTTCCCGTCATACGGGATCTGTTGCGCGACAACCACTCCGACGCGCGCACCCAGGCGCGGCTGCAGCGGCGCGCCATCGAGATCTACCGCTCGCTGCGCGACGCCGGCATCGTCACCCAGCTCGACGAGCCCGACGAGACCGGCCGCCGGATCTACCTCACCGAGGACCTGCAGCGCGGGTTCGCGCTCAACCAGCCGCTGTCGACCTTCGCGCTGGCCGCCTTCGAGCTGCTCGACCCCGAGTCGCCCACCTACGCCCTCGACGTCGTCTCCATCATCGAGGCCACCCTCGACGACCCGCGCGCCGTCCTGATGGCCCAGCAGTTCAAGGCCCGCGGCGAGGCCGTCCAGGAGATGAAGATGGACGGCATCGAGTACGACGAGCGGATGGAGCTGCTCGAGGAGATCACCTGGCCCAAGCCGCTCGCCGACCTGCTCGAGCAGTCGCTGCACACCTACCGCGAGACCCACCCGTGGATCTCCGAGGACGACCTGTCGCCCAAGTCGGTCGTGCGCGACCTCTTCGAGCGCGTCATGACCTTCGGTCAGTATGTCGCCCACTACCAGCTGTCTCGCTCCGAGGGCGTGGTGCTGCGCTACCTGTCCGACGCCTACAAGGCGCTGCGCCAGACGGTCCCCGCCACCTACCGCACCGACGAGCTCACCGACCTGATCGAGTGGCTCGGCGAGGTGGTGCGCCAGACCGACTCGTCCCTCCTGGAGGAGTGGGAGGCGCTCACGAGCGAGGACGAGGCGATGTCCGCCGAGGCGCTGGAGGCCTTGGTCACCCCGCTGCCCGGGGGCAACCGTCCGCTGTCCGCCAACGAGCGGGCGCTGCGGGTCATGGTCCGCTCCGCGATGTTCCGCAAGGTGGAGCTGGTGGCGCTGCGCCGCTGGATCGACCTGGCCGAGCTCGACGCGGCGGCCCTGGAGCTCGCCAAGGAGGCGCGCGCGGACGCGGATCTGCCCGCCCCCGACACCGAGGTCATGGACGTCGAGCTGTGGCAGGAGGCGATCGAGGACCTCTACGCGGAGTACCCCGAGATCTCCACCGGCCCCGACGCCCGCGGCCCGGCGCTGCTGCTGGTCGAGAAGGAGCCCGGCCGCTGGCTGGTCGACCAGATCCTCGACGACCCCGACGGCGACCACGACTGGCGGATCCAGGCCGAGGTGGACCTCGACGCGACCGACGCCGCCGGCGAGCTCGTCCTGATCACCACCAACCTCGACAAGACCTGACGTGGGTCGGCCGCCGCAGCCGGCGAGAGCGGTGACGCCACCTCGCCATACGGGCACGTTGTTTGAAAGACTGAGGGGCCGCACCGTCGCGGACGACCACCCCACCGAGCCACCCTTGAGGATGTGCGCACCTCCATGACCGTGACGGCGACCTACCGCCTCCAGCTGCACCACGAGTTCACGTTCGCCGACGCCGCCGCCCAGGTGCCCTACCTGGCGCGGCTCGGCATCTCGCACCTCTACCTCTCGCCGATCCTGCGGGCGGTGACGGGCAGCCTGCACGGCTACGACGTGCAGGACCACTCGGAGCTGAGCCAGGACCTCGGCGGCCTCGAGGGTTTCGAGGCGCTGGCGCGCACGGCCCACGACCACGGCCTCGGGATCGTCGTCGACGTCGTCCCCAACCACATGGCCCTCGTCGCCCCCGAGCACCTCAACCGTCCGCTGTGGCAGGTCCTCAAGGAGGGCCGCGACGCGCCGACCGCGCACTGGTTCGACATCGACTGGAAGTCCGGCGGCGGCCGGCTGGGTCTGCCGATCCTCGGCGACACCCTGGTCAGCACGCTGCAGGCCGGCGACATCACCATCGACGAGCTCGACGGGGAGCCGGTCATCCGCTACTTCGAGCACGTCTTCCCGATCGCGGTCGGGACCGAGAGCAACGACGTGGAGGCCGTCCTCGCGCGCCAGCACTACCAGCTCGCGTCCTGGCGGCAGAAGGAGTCGATGCTCAACTACCGCCGGTTCTTCGACGTCGACGAGCTGATCGCGGTGCGGGTCGAGGAGGACGACGTCTTCGACGAGACCCACGCGCTGCTGCTCGACCTCAACCAGCGCGGCCTCATCGACGGTTTCCGGATCGACCACCCGGACGGCCTGGCCGACCCGGCGGGCTACCTCGACCGGCTGCGCACCCAGTCCCGCGAGGGCACCATCATCTGGGTCGAGAAGATCCTGGAGGGCAAGGAGCGGCTGCCCCGCGACTGGGCCTGCGACGGCACCACCGGGTACGACGCGATGCTCGCGGTCCAGACCGCCCTGGTCGACCCGGCCGCCGAGCCCGAGCTGACCGCCCAGTGGGAGGCCTGCGGCGGCCAGATCGACGTCGAGCGCGACGTCACCAAGGCCAAGCGCCAGGTGGTCGAGGAGCTGCTGCAGCCCGAGGTGGAGCGGCTCGTGCGCCGCGCCCGCGAGGCCCTGCCCGACCTGGACCCGCAGCGGCTGCAGCTCGCGGTCGTCGAGCTGCTCGTCGCCGGCGACGTCTACCGCGCCTACATCCAGCCCGAGCAGCGGCTCTCCCCGCTCGCCCGGCGCCGCCTGCAGGAGGCGTATGACGGAGCCGTCGGTCACCGTCCCGACCTCGAGCCGGAGCTGCAGGCGCTGCACGAGCTGGCGACCGCCGAGGACGCCGACGCCAACGCCGTCGACTTCGCGGTGCGGCTGCAGCAGACGTGGGGTCCGGTGATGGCCAAGGGGATCGAGGACACCACCTTCTACCGCTGGCACCGGCTGATCGCCCTCAACGAGGTCGGTGGCGACCCGGCCGCGCTGGAGACGGCGTCGCCGGCGGCGCTGCACGAGTGGGCGCTGCACCAGCGCCGCTACTGGCCGCTCGGCATGACCACGCTGTCGACCCACGACACCAAGCGCAGCGAGGACACCCGCGCCTTCCTGCTCGCCATCGCCGGCGACCCGCAGGCGTGGAAGGAGCTGTCGCTGCGGTTCCGCGCCGCTGCGGCCGAGAGGGGCGTCGACAAGCCCACCGCCCACCTGATCTGGCAGACCATCGCCGGCGTGGGGATCATCGACCCCGACCGGCTCAACGACTACCTGCTCAAGGCGGTCCGCGAGGCCAAGCAGCACACCGCGTGGGTCGACGGAGACGAGGACTACGAGGCGCGCGTCCTGGACTTCGCCGACAAGGCGCTCGACGCCGGCGAGCGGCACGACGCGCTCGTGTCGCTGTGGGACACCCACGCCGAGGCGATCCGGGCGCTCGTGCTCGGCGCCAAGCTGCTGCAGCTGACGATGCCCGGCGTCCCCGACGTCTACCAGGGCTGCGAGACCGTCAACCAGTCCCTGGTCGACCCCGACAACCGTCGCCCCGTCGACTACGCCGACCTGTCGGCCCGGCTCGAGCGGCTCGACGGGGGCGCGACCCCGGCCGACCTCCACGACGAGAAGCTCCTGCTGTCCGCCGCGGCCCTGCGCCTGCGGCGCGAGCGCCCCGAGGCGTTCGACGAGGCCGGCCTCTACGTGCCGCTCACGACCTCCTCCGAGCACGTCATCGGCTTCCTGCGCGCCGCGTCGGTCGCCACCGTCGTCACCCGCGCCCCGCACCGGCTGCAGCGCGAGGGCGGCCTCAGCGACACCCGCGTCGTGCTGCCCCGCGGCACCTGGGTCGACCGCCTCACCGGGCGCATCACCGAGGTCGACGCCACCGGCGAGGTGCTCGCCGCCGACGTCCTCGCCGAGCGCCCCGTCGCCCTGCTCGTCCGAGCCTGACCCCGCCGCCCGGGGCCGCCGCACGAAGCCGTCGCGCAGTGGCCCCGGGCGACGGCATACGACCCCAGCAGACCCACCAGACCCCCAAGGAGAGGTGCCATGACCTCCTTCACCCTCTGGGCCCCCGGCAAGGACCGCGTCGAGGTCGTCGCCGAGGGCCGCCGGCTGCCGCTCGCCCCCGGCGAGGGCGGGTGGTGGCGGCTCGAGACCGACGAGATCGCCCCGACGGCGCGCTACGGCTTCAGCCTCGACGGCGGCGACCTCCGCCCCGACCCCCGCGGCCGCCGCCTCGAGGACGGCCCGCACGGCCTCACCACCCCCTACGACCCGAGCTCCTTCGCCTGGACCGACCAGGGCTGGGCCGGTCGGCCGCTCGAGGGCTCGGTGATCTACGAGCTGCACGTCGGGACCTTCACGCCCGCAGGCACCTTCGACGCCGCCATCGAGCGGCTCGACCACCTCGTCGAGCTCGGCGTCACCACCATCGAGATCATGCCGGTCGCGACCTTCCCCGGCGTCCACAACTGGGGCTACGACGGGGTGGCGCTCTTCGCCGTCCACGAGCCGTATGGCGGCCCCGCCGGCCTGCAGCGGCTCGTCGACGCCGCCCACGGGCGCGGGCTCGCCGTCTGCCTCGACGTCGTCTACAACCACTTCGGGCCCGACGGCAACTACCTCGCCGAGTTCGGCCCCTACTTCACCGAGCTGCACCACACCCCCTGGGGCGCCGCGGTCAACCTCGACGGGCCCGGCAGCGACGAGGTCCGCCGCTACCTGCTCGACAACGTGACGATGTGGCTGCGCGACTTCCACGTCGACGCTCTGCGCCTGGACGCCGTCCACGCCCTCATCGACGACCGGGCCCTGCCGATCCTCGAGGAGATGTCCCGGGAGGTCGACGCCCTGGCCGCCGAGGTGGGTCGCCCGCTCACCCTCGTCGCGGAGGACGACCGCAACGACGCCCGCACCACCACCCCGCGCGGTGAGGGCGCCGCGGTGGCCGGCCTCGGCATCCACGGGCAGTGGACCGACGACATCCACCACGCGCTGCACGTCGCCTTGACCGGCGAGACCGACGGCTACTACGCCGACTTCGCGTCGCCGGAGGCGCTCCCCAAGGTCTTCCAGGGGGCGTTCTTCCACGACGGGAGCTACTCCAGCTTCCGGGGGCGGTGCCACGGGCGCCCGGTCGACCGCGCCACGGTCCCCGGCTGGCGGTTCGTCGCGTCGCTGCAGACGCACGACCAGGTCGGCAACCGCCGGGTCGGCGACCGGCTGTCCATGGGGGTGGCCCCCGGGCGGCTCGCCGCGGGCGCGGCGCTGCTGCTGACCTCGCCCTTCACCCCGATGCTCTTCATGGGGGAGGAGTGGGCCGCGTCGACGCCGTGGCAGTACTTCACCGACCACCAGGACCCCACCCTCGTCGAGGCCATCCGCAACGGCCGGGCGGCGGAGTTCGCCTCCCACGGCTGGGGCGCCGACGAGGTCCCGGACCCCCAGGCCGCGGGCACCGTCGAGGCCTCCCGCCTCGACTGGTCCGAGCCGGAGCAGGGCGAGCACGCCCGGATGCTGGAGTGGTACCGCACCCTGCTGCGCCTGCGCCGCACCGTCCCCGACCTGTCCGACCCCCGGCTCTCCACGGTCCGGCTCGACTGGGACGCGGAGCGGCGGCTCGCCGTCCTGCACCGCGGCGCCCACCGCGTGGTCGCGTCGCTGGCGGACGAGCCCGTCACGGTGCCGCTGCAGGGCGGCCAGGTGCTCGCCTGCTGGGACGAGCCGACGACCGGCGACGACACGATCACGCTGCCCGGACCCGGCGCGGTCGTGGTGGGGCCGCGGTGACGGTGCACACTGGGCACGTGAGCGCCCAGACCCACGCCTGCAGGCGCCGGTGAGCGAGGACCGCCGGCTCCCTCGTCGCCCCGCCTTCTACTCGCCCGAGGCGATGGAGGCGTACGGCGGCCAGCTGCCCGACCCCGCGGTCGTCTCCGAGGTGGCTCACGAGACGGCGCAGGTGCTGGTGCACGCAGGCCGCGCCAGCGACGACCCCGACGTGACCACGCGGCTGGTGGCCCTCGTGGAGGACATCGGGCTGTCCACCCTCGCCGAGCTGTGGGCCCAGCTGCCCGCGCGCACCCTGCCCGGTGCGCTGTGGCGGCTCTACGCGCTGCGCGAGTGGGTGCGCCGCGACGCCGTCGGCGCCTCGGCCGACTACCAGGCCGGTATGCCGCACGCCGCAGTCCTGCACGCCGTCGCGGGGGCAGCCGAGCCGCCCGGACCCGGGCAGCTGCAGGACCTGGCCGACGCGATCCTGTCCGGCGTCTACGACGGCGACCTGGCCGTGGCGCTCGAGCGCGCCGGCGCGTTCTGCCGGATCGTCGCCGCCGGCCGTGCCCACCGCGCGGACACCGTCGCGACGACCTCCACCGCGACGTGGCTCCACTCGGCGGGCTCCATGCTGGGCGCAGGGGAGGACCTCGAGGCCAGCGCGCGGCTGTGGCGGCTCGGCCAGCTCACCTGACCTCCGGGCGGCTCGGCTGACCCTCGGTCGGCCCACCTGACCTCAGGCCGGCTCGGCTGACCTCACAGCGGCCCCGCTTGGGGTCCGCCGGGGGCGTCGCCCACGGTCAGGTTGTCGGCGAACGCGACGGCCCCGGGGGTCGGCCCGTTACAATGGACGTGCGCCGGGCCGTGGTAGCCCCGGGTCCCAAATTGAAGCCGCTACGAGCGGCCACGTGCCGAGAGGCGCTCCCGGTCCGGCGCCTGACCTCCCGTGAAGGCCGCCACCTGTCCAGGTGGCGGCCTTCACGGCATACGGTCTGGTCAGCGGAGCGGGAACGCCTGCGGCGGGAAGAGGCTGCGCACCTGCGCGACGTCCCCGCACCCGGTCAAGGAGTGCAGCTCGGCGTCGCGGCGGGCGCTGCTGCGGGCCCGGCGGCCCGGACCCTGCCAGCGGCACTCGAGGCACTCGCCGTGGCAGAAGTTGCCGAGGTCGACCACGTGCCACGTGGGCTCGTGGGAAGGGTCTCGCGGCTCGGTCTCGATGACGGGGACGAGCGCTGGTGCGTGGACGGTCTCGCCACGCACCCCACGTTGAGAGAGGGGCATGGCAGGAGCATGCCCTACTCGTCGGTCGCCCGCCAAGACCCCTGGTCCAGACATTGCGAGCGTGGTCCATCGGTGTTACCCGGAAGCACCGACCGACCACGCTCGCGGGCGGGGGAGGAGGGGCTGTCGATCAGCCGAAGCGACCGGAGATGTAGTCCTCCGTCGCCCGCTCCTTGGGGTTGTTGAAGATCTTGGTGGTGTCGTCGATCTCGATGAGCCTGCCGGGCTTGCCCTGGGCCTCGAGGTTGAAGAACGCGGTGCGGTCGGCCACGCGGGCGGCCTGCTGCATGTTGTGCGTCACGATCACGATCGTGTACTTCGGCTTGAGCTCGGTGATCAGGTCCTCGATGGCGAGCGTCGAGATCGGGTCGAGCGCGGAGCAGGGCTCGTCCATGAGCAGCACCTCGGGCTCGACCGCGATGGCGCGGGCGATGCAGAGCCGCTGCTGCTGGCCGCCGGAGAGGCCGGCGCCGGGCTTGTCCAGGCGGTCCTTGACCTCGTTCCACAGGTTGGCGCCGCGCAGCGAGCGCTCCACGACCTCGTCGACCCGCTTCTTGTTCTTGACGCCGTTGAGGCGCAGCCCGGCGGCGACGTTGTCGCGGATCGTCATGGTGGGGAAGGGGTTGGGGCGCTGGAAGACCATGCCGACCGACCGCCGCACCCCGACGGGGTCGACCCCGGGGGCGTAGAGGTCCTGCCCGTCCAGGAGCACCTTGCCCTCGACGCGCCCGCCGGGGATCACCTCGTGCATCCGGTTGAGGGTGCGCAGGACGGTGGACTTGCCGCAGCCCGACGAGCCGATGAAGGCGGTGCACGACCGCGGCTCGATGGTCAGCGACACGTCCTGTACCGCGTGGAACTTGCTGTAGTAGATGTTGACGTTCTCGACGTCGATGCGCTTGCCCATGGTGTGGATTCGCTTTCTGGGGTGGGTCAGCTCTTGACGGCGCCGAAGCGCGCGATCACGCGGCCCAGCAGGTTGAGCAGGAGGACGAGCAGGATGAGGGTGAGGGCGGCGGCCCAGACCCGGTCGTGAGCGGGCTGCAGGGTGAGGAACTGCCGCTCCTCGTTGATCATGGTCGGCAGGGTCGCCATGTTGCCGCCGAAGAGGTCCCAGTGGATGTTCTTGGTGTAGGGCCCGAGGATCAGCAGCGGCGCCGTCTCACCCATGATGCGGGCCAGGCCGAGCAGCACGCCGGTCACGATGCCGGACAGCGCCGTCGGCAGCACGACCGACACGATGGTCTTCCACTTGGGGACGCCGAGGGCGTATGACGCCTCCCGCAGCTCGTTGGGCACCAGCTTGAGCATCTCCTCCGTCGAGCGCACGACGGTCGGGATCATCAGCAGGACCAGCGACAGCGAGACGGCGAAGCCGACGCGGTTGAAGCCCAGCACCGTCACCCAGAGCGCGTAGACGAACAGCGCCGCGACGATGGACGGGACCCCGGTGAGGATGTCGACCATGAAGCTGACGGCGCGGGCGAGGCGGCCCCGGCCGTATTCCACAAGGTAGATGGCGGTGAAGATGCCGATCGGCACCGAGATCAGCGCCGTGATCAGGCCCTGCATGAGCGTGCCCATGATGGCGTGGTAGGCGCCGCCGCCCACGCGGCGCACCGAGATGCCCCGCTGGGAGTTGGTCCACCAGCTGCTGTTGAGCAGCAGCTCGATGCCGTTGCTCAGGACCTCGTAGAGGATCCAGAGCAGCGGCGCGAGCGCCACGAGGAAGGCGAGCCACATGATGATGCGGGCGATCTGGTCCGTGGCCTTGCGGCCTCCCGACGCCTTGTCGATGCGGGCCGGCTTGCTGTTGCTGACGGCGGTGCTCATTCGGTGAAGGCCTTCCGGCGCTCGATCACGATCCGCGCGATCGCATTGACCACGAACGTGAGGATGAACAGGACCAGGCCCGCGGCGATGAACGCGCCGGCCTTCTGCGGGGAGTCGAACTCCGAGGCGTTGTTGGCGATGCGCGAGGCGAAGGTCTCGCCGCCGTTGAAGATCGAGGGGTTGAAGGGCGTCCCGGCGGCCAGCGCCGACAGGATCATCATGACGGCGACGGTCTCACCGAGGGCGCGGCCGAGAGCCAGCATCGCGGCGGAGATGACGCCCGGGCGGCCGTAGGGGAGCACCGCGGTGCGGATCATCTCCCACTTGGTGGCGCCGAGCGCCAGCGCGCCCTCCTTGTGCGCCGCGGGCGTCTGGGCGAAGACCTCCCGGGACAGCGACGTCACGATGGGCAGGATCATGATGGCGAGGACCAGGCTGATCACGAAGATCGTGCTCTGCATCCCAGTCTTGCCGAAGAGCGGGAACCACCCCAGCCAGTCCTGCAGCCTGTCCTGCAGCGGCCGGATGAAGGGCGTGAACTGCGCGACGCCCCACAGGCCGTAGACGATCGAGGGCACGGCGGCGAGCAGGTCGATCATCTGGGCCGCCGGCTTGCTGAGCCAGCGCGGGGAGTACTGCGTGATGAAGAGCGCGACCGCGACCCCGAGCGGGACCGCGATCCCCATGGCGATGACCGAGCTCACCACGGTCGTCCACAGCAGGTCGGCGATGCCGAAGCGGGGCGCGTCGCCCGAGACGCTCCACTCGCGCGAGGTGAGGAAGTTGGCCTGGTTCTTGGCCAGCGCGGGGATGGCCTGCCACAGCAGGAAGACGCCGACCAGGGTGACCAGGCCGATGACCACGACCCCGGCGCCGGTGGCCGCGCCGCCGAAGAGCTTGTCGCCGAGGCGGCCGGTCGAGGCGCGGTCGCCCTGGAGCGGTCCCTTGCCGTCGTCGTCGGGCAGGGTGTCGACGGCGGAGACGCCGGTCACTGAGGACACGAGTACTACCTAACTGTGCGAGATGCTACGAGGGGTGCACACCCGGTCACAGAGCCCGGGCAGGCGCGAAGCCGGGCAGCCCAGGTGAGGTCCTGGGCCGCCCGGCTTCCACGGGTCACTGCAGCGCGTCGATGGCGGTCGCGACCTTGGACTGGACCTCCGTGGGCAGCGGCGCGAAGCCGATCTGCTCGAAGGACTTCTGGGTCTCGGCCGAGGACATGTGCTTCAGGAAGGCCTTGATGGTCTTGCCCTTCTCGGCGTCGGTGGCCTTGGAGCAGACGATCTCGTAGGTGACCAGCACGATCGGGTAGGCGCCGGCCTCCTTCGTGGCGTAGTCGAGCTTGAGGGCGAGGTTGTTGCCCTGGCCGGCGACCTTGGCGGCGGCGACGGCCTTGCCGGCCGACTCGCCGGTCAGCTCGACGGCGCCGGCGCCGGTGTCGATCTTGGCGATGCCCAGCTTGTTGTCCTTGGCGTAGGACCACTCGGCGTAGGTGATGCCGCCGTCGGTGGCGGCGACGGCGCCGGAGACGCCCGCGGACTTCTCCTTGCCCTCACCCTTGCCGGTCCACTTCTTGCCGGGCTCGGCGGTCCACTTGGCGGGGGCGGCGGCCTTGAGGTACTTCGTGAAGTTCTCGGTGGTGCCGGACTCGTCGGAGCGGAAGAAGACCTTGATGTCCTTGTCGGGCAGCGAGGCGCCGGAGTTGAGCTTGGCGATGGCCGGGTCGTTCCACTTCGTGATCTTGCCGTTGAAGATGTCGGCCAGCACGTCCGCGTTGAGCGTGAGGGAGTCGACGCCGCCCAGCTTGTAGCCGACGGCGATCGGGCCGGTGACCATGGGGAGGTTCCAGGCGGGGGAGCCGCAGGCCTTGTCGGCCTCCTGCTGCTCGATCTTCCCGTCCTTCGGGGTGCTCTTGAGCGCGGAGTCGGAGCCCGCGAAGTCGGCCTGCTTGGCGATGAACTGCTTGATGCCGGCGCCGGACCCGGTGGCGTTGTAGTTGATGGTCGCGCCCTGGCACTTCTCCTGGAAGCTGTTGGCGGCCTCCTCGAAGGCGGCCTTCTGGGCGGAGGAGCCCTCAGCGTTGATCGTCGACTTGCCGCAGTCGGCGTTGCCGCCGGCAGCCGAGGTGCCGCTGGAGCCGGCCGACGAGGCCGAGCTGGACGCGCCGGAGCCGGAGCCCGAGCCAGAGCTGTTGTTGTCCGAGCCGCAACCGGTCAGCGCGATCGCACCAGCCAGGGCAAGGGTCGCAGGACCGGCGAAACCAGGACCGGCAAAACGCTGAGTCTTCACGTTGGCAGTACCTTCCACAAGCAGTGTCGTGAGCAGGCGCAGGTGCGCCGTCGTCCGCCAATGTAGAGACGCTGGGTGACGTGATGGCACGCTGGCCATGAACGCAGGGTGAACGACTCGCGTCACGCTCGGTGATTGTCACCACGTGGACGAGGCCCGGCGGCCCCCGGTCGACGGGGTCGCGCGCCACCGGGGGGCGGTCACGGCAGGTGACGCTCCACCGCCACCACCCGGGCGTCGTCGCCCCGCCCGGTCAGGTGGCAGACCAGCAGCTCACCCTTGGCCATGCCGCTGTCGGCGGCCTCCAGCAGCGTGTCGACGACGGCCCGCCCCTCGGCGTCCTCCACCGACGCCAGCACGGACAGCTCCTCGAGCAGCAGCGGCAGGACCGGCCCGTGGCTGCACAGCGCACCGGGGACCCCGCGGACCACGGCCTTGCGCAGGTGCCGGACGGCGCGGTCGGGGTCGTCGACGAAGGCCTCCTCGGTCAGCCCGTGCTTGGTCTTGAGCTCGAGCCCGGCCACCTCGGCGTAGGGCGCCAGCGTGTCGGCGCAGCGCACCGAGATCGAGGTCACCAGCCGGGTGACGCCGAAGGCGTCGAGGATCGGCACGATGGCGCGGGCCCGCTCGCGGCCGCGGTCGTCGAGCGGTCGCAGCCGGTCGTCCTTGGTCCAGCGCGAGCGGGGCAGGGCCTTGGCGTGCCGCACCACCACGAGGGGCCACGTCGTGAGGGCGCCGCGCTCGGCGTGGCGCACCACGGCGCGCAGCTGCTCGCGGTCGCGGGCGTAGTCCAGCCTGGCCATCGCGTCCTGCACCGGCAGCCACGCCACCTCGTCGATCTCGTGCTCGAGCCGGCCGTCGCCGCCGATGACCTCCGCCGCCCAGTAGCGCACGTGCTTGTGGGCCACCTGGCCGCGACGGTCGACGAAGGAGTAGGACGAGACCGGCAGCGGGCGCCCGAGCCGGACCCGCAGCCCGGACTCCTCCTCCACCTCCCGCACGGCCGCGGCGGGCCAGTCCTCGCCCGGGTCGAGCTTGCCCTTGGCCCACGCCCAGTCGTCGTAGGCGGGCCGGTGCACCATCGCGACCTCCAGCACGCCCCGGCGCCGCCGCCAGGGGACGGCTCCCGCCGCCGCGATGACCGGCGCTCCGGGGGCTGGGGCTGGCATGGCGCTCCTTGGAGGGTGCGGAGGGGCGGAGGGGCTGGTCTGACGTGCCGTCCAGGTGCAGTATGCCGCCCCCGCCGCGGACCGCCACCCGTGGGGGCCGGGCCCTCGGTCGGGGCCGGCGTCAGGCCCGGTTGCGCTTGCGGCGCTGCTTGAGGTGCTTGTCGATGAGGGCGGACTGGTGGTCGAGCAGCGCCTGCCCCTGCTCGTCCCGGTGGTGGCGGATCCACCGGTCGTCGGCGAGGTGCCAGCTGGAGGTGGTGTCCGCCATACCCTGATCCATCAGCTCGAGGAGCTCCTTGACGTGACGCGGGTCGCTGATCCGCACCAGCGACTCGACGCGACGGTCCAGGTTGCGGTGCATCATGTCGGCGCTGCCGATGTAGACGGTCGGGTCGCCGTCGTTGCCGAAGATGAAGACGCGGGAGTGCTCGAGGAACCGCCCGAGGATGGACCGGACCCGGATCGTCTCCGACAGCCCCGGGACCCCGGGGCGCAGCGCGCAGATGCCTCGGACCAGCAGGTCGACGTGGACCCCCGCGCGGGAGGCGCGGTAGAGGGCGTCGATGACGGACTCGTCGACGATGGAGTTGGCCTTGATGCCGACGTAGCCGGGCTTGCCCGCGCGGGCGAGGGCGGTCTCGCGCTCGATCAGCTCGATCAGCCCGGTGCGCAGCGACCGGGGCGCCACGAGCAGCCGCTTGAACTTGCTGCGCGGCGCCCAGCCGGACAGCTGGTTGAACAACCGGGTGAGGTCCTCGCCGACCTGCGGGTCGCAGGTCAGGATGCCGAGGTCCTCGTAGAGGCGCGCCGTCTTGGGGTTGTAGTTGCCGGTGCCGACGTGGCAGTAGCGCCGCAGGCCGTCCTGCTCCTGACGCACCACCAGGGACAGCTTGGCGTGCGTCTTGAGCCCGACGATGCCGTAGACGACGTGCACGCCGTAGTGCTCCAGCCGGCGGGCCCAGGCGATGTTGTTGGACTCGTCGAAGCGCGCCTTGATCTCCACGACCGCGACGACCTGCTTGCCGGCCTCGGCGGCCGCGATGAGGGCGTCCACGATGGGGGAGTCGCCCGAGGTGCGGTAGAGCGTCTGCTTGATCGCGAGGACGCGGGGGTCGGCGGCGGCCTGCTCGAGGAAGGCCTGCACCGAGGTGCTGAAGGACGTGTAGGGGTGGTGCAGCAGGATGTCCTTGCGCCGGATCGCCGCGAAGACGTCGCTCGCCTCCGAGCGCTCCCGCGGCGCCAGGTCCGGGTGCGTGCGGGCCTGGAAGGCCGGGAAGTGCAGCGAGGAGCGTGACAGGTCGGCGACGGTGTTGAGGCTGCGGAGGTCCAGCGGGTTGGGCAGCGTGTAGACCTCGTGGTCCTGCACGCCGAGCTCGCGCACCAGCAGCTGCAGGACGTGCTCGTCGATGTCCTGCTCGACCTCGAGGCGCACCGGGGGGCCGAACCGGCGGCGGGTGAGCTCCTTCTCGAGGGCCTTGAGGAGGTTCTCGGCGTCGTCCTCCTCGACCTCGAGGTCCTCGTTGCGGGTGACCCGGAAGAGGTAGTGCTGCTGCACGTCCATGCCGGGGAAGAGCAGGTCCAGGTGCGCCGCGATGATGTCCTCGAGCGGGACGAACCGCACGTGGTAGAGGTCGACCTCGCCCTTGGTGGTGATCTGGTGCAGCCGGGGCAGCAGGTCCGGCACCTTGATCCGGGCGAAGTGCTCGGCCTGGGTGCGCGGGTTGACCAGGGTGACCGCGAGGTTGAGGGACAGCCCGGAGATGTAGGGGAAGGGGTGGGCCGGGTCGACCGCCAGCGGCGTCAGGACCGGGAAGATCTCGCTGCGGTAGACCGCCGACAGGTGGGTCTGCTCGTCCTCGCTCAGGTCGTGCCACCGCACGATCGAGATGCCGGAGCGGTGCAGCTCGGGCTCGACCTGCTCGTGGAACACCCGCGCGGAGCGGACCATCAGCTCGTGGGCCAGCCGGCTGATCTGCTCCTGCTGCTCGTCGGGCTCGAGCCCCGACGGGGAGCGCACGGCGAGGCCGGTCGCGATGCGGCGCTTGAGCCCGGCGACGCGCACCATGAAGAACTCGTCGAGGTTGCTCGCGAAGATCGCGAGGAACCGGCAGCGCTCGAGCAGCGGCACGTCCGGGTCGGCCGCCAGCTGCAGCACGCGCTCGTTGAACTGCAGCCAGGACAGCTCGCGGTCCAGGAAGCGGTCCTCGGGCAGGTCGGCGTCGGCGTCCTCGACGACGTCCTGGCTCACCCGCACGAAGCGCCCGTCGGCGGAGCGCGGCCGGGCGGGGGCGGTCTCGGTGGGGTCCACCACCGGCTCGTCCGTCGCGGGGTCTGCGGTCCGACGACCGCTCTGCGTGGAGGTCGCGTGGTCAGCCTGCATGCCCGCATCCTCCCACCGGCCGGCGGGGCCGCGTGACCACTGCACGTCCGTGGCCACCGTCGAGAAGCCCTGGCGCGCATAGGTGGCCATCGCCGCGGCGTTGTCCGCCTCGACGTAGAGCACGACCCGGGAGAGGCCCCGGGAGCGCAGGTGGTCCAGCCCGAGGCGGGTGACCAGGGCGCCCAGCCCGCGGCCCTGGTGGTCGGGGTCGACGGCGACGACGTAGACCTCGCCGGTCTGCTCGTCGTCGTCGGCCGGGTCGACCTTGGTCCAGTGGAACGCCGCGAGCCGCGGCTCGTCCCCGGTCACGTCCTCCACGAGGATGAGCCCCTCGGGGTCGAACCACGTCGAGGACATCCGGTCGCGCAGCCCCGCGAGGTCCAGCGACCCCTGCTCGGGGTGGTGGGCGAAGGCGCGGGCGTTGACGGCGAGCACGGCCTCCTCGTCCCCCGGGCGGAAGGTGCGCACCCGGAAGCCGTCAGGGACGTCCACGGGGTCACGCTCGGCGTCGGTGGGCTCGAGCGAGCGGCCGAGCTTGCGCAGGTCCCGGGAGGGGCGCAGCCCGCGCGACGCGAGCAGCCGCCGCGCCGCCGGCAGGTCGCCGTGGGCCCACACCGACGTGGGCGTCCCGTCCGGGGGGAGCGCGGCGTCGAGCAGCGCGCCGCCGAGGCCCCGGCCGCGGGCCTGGGGCGCGACCACCAGCTCGAGGGCGTGCGGGGGGCCGCCGGCATACGCCACGACCCGGCCGTCCTGCCGCGCCACGACGTGGTGACCCGGGTGGGACAGGTCCAGCCTGGACTGCTCCGACAGCGGCCCGACCTCGTCGTGGGCCGTGGCGGCCGCGACCACCTCGAGGACCTGCTGCACGTCGTCGGGAGCGATCTGCGTCAGCGACTCCACCGTCATGCGCTCATTGGACCACGGTCGCCGCGTTGCGGTCAGTCTTCGGCCGCCGGTGCCCCCGCGCTCTCCCGGACCTCGTCGAACCGGTAGCCCACGTTGCGGACGGTGCCGATGGCCAGGTCGTGCTCCGGGCCGAGCTTGGCCCGCAGTCGTCGCACGTGGACGTCCACGGTGCGGGTGCCCCCGAAGTAGTCGTAGCCCCAGACCTCCTGCAGCAGCTGGGCCCGGGTGAAGACCCGGCCGGGGTGCTGCGCGAGGTGCTTCAGCAGCTCGAACTCCTTGTAGGTGAGGTCGAGGATGCGGTCCCCGAGGCGCGCGGTGTACGCGCCCTCGTCGATGGTCAGGGCGCCCGACCGGATCGGCCCCTCCGGTGCGGAGGGCAGGGTGGCGTCCGCGTGGCGGTGGGCGGCCAGGCGCAGCCGCGCCTCGACCTCGGCCGGGCCGGCCGTGTCCAGGAGTATGTCGTCCAGGCCCCACTCCGCGGTCACGGCCACGAGGCCACCCTCGGTGAGGACCGCGATGACCGGCGCGGTGGTCCCGGTGGCCCGCAGCACGCGGCACAGGGAGCGCGCGGCGACCAGCTCGCGGCGGGCGTCCACGAGGACGGCGTCGCAGCGCGGCGCCTCGACCAGGGCCGAGGGCTCGGCGGGCAGGATCCGCACGTGGTGGGGGAGCAACCCCAGCGCAGGCAGCACCTCGGCGCTCGCGGCGAGCGCGTTGGTCAGCAGCAGGAACTGGGCCATCGTCCTTCGAGGATAGGGCGGCCCGCGCGAGCGCCGTCGGATGCGACCATGGGGCGAGAAGGTGTCGCCGGCCGGTCCGGCGGCGCCCCGACCAGGGAGGAGTCCTGATGCAGCAGGGGACGACGGCTCCGCAGGCCGCGGCGGCGAGCAGCGACCCGGGGACGGTGCTGGTGCGCTACTGGGCCGGGGCGCGCGCGGCCGCCGGGGTCGAGCAGGACCAGCTGGACCGCTCGTCGACGACGACCGTCCAGGAGGTCCTCGCGGCGGCGGCCGAGCTCCGCCCGGGGCTGCAGCCGGTGCTGCCGGCGTGCAGCGTGCTCCTCGACGGCCGCGCGGTGCCGCGCGGGACGGCGCTCGGGGCGGCCGGGTTGATCGAGGTGCTGCCGCCCTTCGCCGGCGGCTGAGCGCGTCGTTTGCCGAGCGCGCCGGATGCCCAGCCCGGCGGATGCCGAGCGCGACGGGTGCCGCGAGTGCCGGATGCCGCCCGAACCCGGACCCGTCTGGAAGGATGGCCGGGTGCCCACCCCTGACGCCTCGATGCCCGCCGACGGGTCGGGAGCGTCGTCGGTGCGGCGCGAGCTGGCCCACCACGCGCGCCGGCTCGCCCGGCCCACGACCGTCCGGGACCTGTCGCCCCGCAGCCTGGTGACCCTCTCGGCGTGCCTGCTGGCGACGCTGCTCGCGGTCGCCTCCGCCGCCGGCCCGGCCGCCGAGGGAGCCACGGCCGGCGTGGTCGCTGCCGCCGCGGTCGTGCTGGCCGCCGGCTGGACCCGCGTCGTCGGGCTCCCCAGCCGACGCGGCACCCTGATCACGGTGGGGCTGTCCGCCGCGCTGCTGCTGGCCTCGGTGCTCGTGCCCGCCGACGGCGCCACCCTGCGGTGGGTGCCCGCGGCGCTCGCGATGGGGGTGGTGACGGCGTTCCTGCACCAGCTGGTGCGCCGCGACGGCCGCCCCCGCGTGGTGTCCAGCCTGTCCGGGACCCTGATGGCGCTCGCCGTCACCGCCGCCGGCGTGACCTGGGTCGCGCTGCCCTCGCTGCCTCACGGCGCCGACGCCGCCACGACCGCCTGGGTGGCGCTGGCCGCGGCGGCCGCCGTCGAGTGGGCCTGCCACCGTGCCCGGTGGTGGGCGGCGATGGTGCCGGGCGCCCTGCTCGCCGCCGCGGCCGCCGCGGCCCTCGTGGCGACGCTGCTGCACGTCGCCCTGCCGTGGTCGGTCCTGCTCGGCCTGGCCGTGGCCGCGCCCTCCGTCGCGACCCGGGCGGTCTTCGCGCCCCTGCCCGCGCTGGTCAGCAGCCGCGCCCAGGCCGTGAGCGGGGTCGCGTCGGTGCTGGTGGCGGGGCCGGTCGTCGAGGTCGTCGCCCGCCACGCCTTGGGCTGACGGCCGGCGCGGGTAGCATCGAGGCGTGCCTTTCGAGATCCCCACGGACCTGCCTTCCCCGCTGCTGCCGCTCGCCTGGATGATCGGCCGCTGGGAGGGCGTCGGCCTGTTCTCCTACCCGACGATCACCGAGGGCCGGTTCGGCCAGGAGCTCGTCATCAGCCACGACGGTCGCCCCTTCCTCGAGTGGCACTCCCACACCTGGGAGCTCGACGACGAGGGCCAGCCGGTCCGGCCCCGCGCCACCGAGCTGGGCTTCTTGCGCCCGGTCGGCGAGGAGAGCAAGGAGTGCGAGCTGCTGCTCGCGCACGCGACCGGGATCGTCGAGATCTACTACGGCAGCATCGAGCCGGCCCGCCTCATGATGAAGACCGACGGGGTCATGCGGTCCCCCCACGCCAAGGACTACTCCGCCGCGTCCCGGATGTACGGCTACGTCAACGGCGAGCTCTTCTGGGCGATGGACATGGCGGCGGAGGGCCAGCCGCTGCAGACCCACCTGTCGGCCCAGCTCAAGCGTGTCCAGTAGCCCCCCGCGAGGCGCCATGGGCCAGGACGTCGACGCGATCTTCCGCAACCACGGGCTGCGGGTCACCTCCCAGCGCCGCCGCGTGGTCGCCGCCCTCGGGCGGCTGCAGCACGCCACCCCCGACCAGCTGTCCCGCGAGGTCGACGGGGACGGCGGCGACGCGCTGCCGCTGTCCACGATCTACCGCAACCTCGACACCCTCACCGAGCTCGGGGTGGTCGCGGCCACCCGGCTGACCGAGGGCCCGCCCACCTACCACCTCGTCGACCACGCCACCCACCTGCACCTGGTGTGCAACGGCTGCGGCGCCATCACCGAGGCCCCGCTCGCCGTCGCCGACGAGCTCGTCGAGACCCTCTACGACCGCGACGGCTTCGTCGCGGACCTGCGCCACCTGCCCGTGCGCGGCTGGTGCGCGCGCTGTGCTCCCGAGCGTTCCCAGGAGGACCGCCACCATGACCACCCCCGCCACCCCCACCAGCACTGAGATCCGGCGCTCCCCGCTGCTCGACCGCCCCGGCGCCGTCGCCGGCGACCGGGAGGACGCGGGCGTCGCCGCGCACTACGGCGACCCCATGCGCGAGCAGCGGCTGCTCGTCGAGGGTCTGGCCGCAGTTGACCTGTCCCACCGCGGCGTCGTGACCGTCACCGGCCCGGACCGGTTGAGCTGGCTGCACTCCATCACCACCCAGCAGGTCACCGGGCTCGCGCCCCGGACCTCCGTCGAGGACCTCGTGCTCAGCCCCAAGGGGCACGTCGAGCACGTCCTGCACCTCGTCGACGACGGGGAGACGACCTGGCTGACCGTGGAGCCGGGCACGGCGCCCGCCCTGGTGGCGTGGCTGCGCAGCATGCAGTTCATGCTGCGCGTGGAGGTGGCCGACGTGTCCGCCGAGCACGCGGTGGTCGGCGAGCCGATCCGCGCCGAGGGCGCCGACGGCGAGCCCCCCACGTGGTGCGACCCGTGGCCGCGCCTGGGCCCCGACACGGCGGCATACGGGCCGGTCGAGGGGCACCCGGGAGAGGAGCGCCGCTGGCGCGAGGTGATCGTCCCCCGGGGTGAGCTGGTGGGCCGTATGTCGGACCGCCCGCTCGCCGGCACCTGGGCCGCCGAGGCGCTGCGGGTGGCCGCGTGGCGCCCCCGGCTCGGCTTCGAGACCGACCACCGCACCATCGCGCACGAGGTCGACTGGCTGCGCACCGCCGTGCACCTGCACAAGGGCTGCTACCGGGGCCAGGAGACGATCGCGCGGGTGCACAACCTGGGGCGGCCGCCGCGTCGGCTGGCCTTCGTCCACCTCGACGGCTCCGGGCACGTGCTGCCCGAGCGGGACGCCGCGGTGGAGGTCGAGGGGCGCGCGGTGGGGCGGCTGACGTCGGTGGCGCGCCACTACGAGGACGGCCCGATCGGCCTGGTCATGCTCAAGCGCAACACCCCCCTCGAAGCAGAACTCATGATTTCCGGCATCAGCGCCGCACAGCAGGAGATCGTCCCCCGCTGAGCCGTCCGCCCGGGAGGATCCACGTCGCGTGTGCCAGGATGGGCCCATGTCAGCGTCGACCCTCATCACCGTCGCCACGACCGGCGCCGAGTCCACCAAGCAGGACGTCCCCGCCCTCCCCACGACCCTGGAGGAGCTGGTCGAGACCGCCCAGCGGTGCGAGGCCGCGGGCGCCGCGCTGATCCACGTCCACGTCCGCGACGCCGACCACCGCCCCTCGCTCGATGTGGCACGGCTGCGCGACACGGTGGCGGCGCTGCGCGAGGCGACGGACCTCGTGGTGCAGCTGTCGACCGGGGGAGCGGTCACCGACTCCTTCGAGGCGCGGCTCGCGGTTCTGGACGCCGAGCCCGACTCCTGCTCCCTCACCTGCGGCACGACCAACTTCGGCGACGACGTCTTCCTCAACCCCTATCCCTTCATGCGGGACCTCTACCTCAAGGCGCGGGAGCGCCGGGTCGTGCCCGAGTTCGAGCTCTTCGACCTGGGGCACGTGCACGCGCTGGGCCGGCTGCTGCGCGAGTGCGGGCTGCCCCACGGCGGCGCGGTGCACTGCGACGTCGTGCTCGGGGTCCCCGGCGCCGCCCCGGCGACGCCCGAGAGCCTGCTGGCCTGCGTCGCGGCGCTGCCGCCCGAGGTCACGTCGTGGTCGGCCACCGGCGTCGGTCGCGGGCACCTGCCGATCATGGCGACCGCGCTGGCGGCGGGCGGCCACCTGCGGGTCGGCATGGAGGACAACCTGCTGCTGGCGCGGGGCGTGCCGGTTGAGCACAACGCACAGCTGGTCGAGCGGGCGGCCCGGCTGGCCGAGCTGATGCAGCGCCCCGCCATGTCGACGAGCCAGGCGCGCGAGCTGCTGCACCTGGGCTGAGGCCTGGCCGGCGACGCGGCCTGCCGGTGGGTGGTGACGTGACGCATCTGACGCGACGCGGCCGCTTGCAGGTGTTGCGGCCTGCTTGCAGGTGCAAGCACAATGGGGTCATGCCCCGCCTGCCCGGCACCACCCTGACGGTCACCGACCTCGGTGACTACCTGCGCGAGCAGCGGGAGGCGGCGCAGCTGAGCCTGCGTCAGCTGTCCGAGCTGGCCGGCGTCAGCAACCCCTACCTCTCCCAGATCGAGCGCGGACTGCGCCGACCGAGCGCCGAGATCCTCAGCGCGCTGGCCAAGGGCCTGCAGATCTCCGCCGAGTCCCTCTACGTCCGCGCCGGGCTGCTCGAGGAGACCCCCCGCGACGAGCGCCACGAGCCGTATGCCGACCACCCCCGCGCCTACCCGCCGGGCGTGGTCGCCGCCATCGAGGCCGACCCGCTGCTCACGCCGCGCCAGCGCCGCACCCTGGTCGACCTCTACCAGCAGCTGACCGACGGCGCCGGGGCCGCCCCGCGGCACCGGACCACCCCACGTCCCACCTCCACCACGTCCACGAGGAGCACGTCATGACCAAGAAGTCCGCCAAGCAGCCGACCGCCGGGCCCGTCTACGCCGCCGTCGGGGCAGCCGACCTGGCGGTCGAGCAGCTGCGCAAGACGCTCGGCCAGGTCGAGGCGCTCGCCGAGCAGATCCGCAAGGACCTCGAGGAGCGCGTCGCCAAGGCCAACACCGACGCCCAGCAGGCCGCCTCGCGCGCGGGCCGGGCCGCCCAGGAGACGCCGGAGCAGGTCATCAACCAGGGCCTGTCGGTCGCCAGCCTCGCCTCGCACGCCTACCAGGAGATGACCCAGCGCGGGCAGCGCGTCGTCGGCAAGGGCGTCGAGGACCTGCGCGCCGACAAGCGCGTCAAGGCCGCGACCGAGCGGGCCGAGACCACGGTCAAGGCCGCCACCGACACCGCCGCCACCGTCCGCGGGCTCGCGGACAAGGCCCTCGGCAAGAAGGACGCGGCGGCGGTCACCGTCCCGAGCACCGTCGTCGCCGGCGAGGCCGCCACCCCCGAGCCGGTCAAGAACGTCCGCGCCGCCGCGGCCGCCAAGGACAAGCCGGCCACCCCGCGCAAGCGCACGACCAAGCGCGCCACCACCGCGGAGGACCTCGCGCCGGACGCCCCGGCCACGCCCGCGAGCCGCCGGCCGTCCCGCGCCTCCGTGACCAAGGCTGCCGCCACCCCCGCCCGCGCCGCCAAGCAGGCGTCGGGCCGCCCCTCGCGGCGCACCGCCGGGTCGGCCGACCCGGTGGCCGCCTCCTCCGGCAACGCCGCGGCCACCAGCACCCCGCCGGCGACCTCCGACGTCGCGTCGTCCGCCGTCGAGGCGAGCGCCGCGCAGGCCGCCACCGAGTGAACCTCCCGCCGCCCGCGGGGCGGTTAGGGTCGGGGCCGACCCGACGTCGCCACCCGAGGAGCCGCCCGTGAGAGCCGTGATCAGCCGTGTGACCGCAGCCAGCGTCGTCGTCGCCGGCGAGGTGGTCGGGCAGATCACCCGGCCCGGGCTGCTGGTGCTCCTCGGGGCGACCCACGACGACGGGCCGGACCAGGTCGCCGCGATGGCCCGCAAGATCACCGAGCTGCGGATCCTGCGGGACGAGCGGTCGGTGCTCGACGAGGGGGCGCCTGTGCTGCTTGTCAGCCAGTTCACCCTCTACGGCGACACCCGCAAGGGTCGCCGCCCCTCGTGGAGCGCCGCCGCGCCCGGCCCGGTGGCCGAGCCCCTCGTCGACGCGGTCGTCGCCGCCGTGCGGGAGCGCGGCATCCACGTGGAGACGGGCAGGTTCGGCGCCGCCATGGACGTGGCGTCGGTCAACGACGGGCCGTTCACGATGATCGTGGAGGTCTGAGCCGTAGGCTGTCGCTCGTGCCGATGTACTCCCTGCAGAACCTCGTGGCCACCGGCCTCATGCTCGTCGTCGTGCTCGCGGGCGCCGTCGCCTTCGTGCAGTGCCTGATGACGCGACCCGACGCGTTCGTGGCGGCCGGCAAGCTGAGCAAGCCCGCCTGGAGCGCGATCACGGGCGTCGCGACGCTGGTGGCCTTCGCGTTCGGGCCGATCAGCCTGCTCGGCCTGATCGCGGTGGTCGGGATCGTCGTCTACTGGGTGGACGTGCGGCCCGCGCTGCAGCGGGTCCTCGGCCGCGGCGGCAGCGACGGGCCCTACGGCCGGTGGTGACCCGGCCGCGATGACCCCCGGGACTCGCTGGGTCGAGGGGCCCGCGGGCCCGCTCGAGGTGCTCACGGCCGGTCGCGGCGAGCCGGGCACGGTCTTCGCCCACGGCGTCGGGGCGGACATCGGGTCGACGCGCCCGTTCGCGTCCGGGGTGCGGGGCGCCCGCACCTTCTTCCACTTCCGCGGTCACGGCGCCTCGGTCCTGCCCGACCTCCCCTGGTCGTATGCCGACCTGGCCGCCGAGCTGCGTGCCGTCGCGGACCACGTCGCCGCCTCCCGCGCCGTGGGCATCAGCATGGGGGCCGGGGCCGTGCTGCGGCTGCTGGCCGAGACGCCGGACCGGTTCGAGCGGGTGGTGCTGGTGCTGCCGGCGACCGTCGACCAGCCCCGCCGCGGCCACGGCGTGGACGAGCTGCAACGGCTCGGGCGCCGGCTCGCCGAGGGGGACGACGCGGCCGCGCTGGAGTTCTTCGAGAGCGACGCCGGGGCAGGGTCGGCCGCTGCCGCGGCGGCCCGGGACTGGGCGAGAGACATGGCGGCCGAGGTCACCGGCGGGCGCCTCCGGCGGGCCGGCCTCGCGCGGGCGCTCACGACGATGCCCGGCCAGGCGCCGCTCGCCGACCCCGAGCCGCTGCGGCAGGTCCGCCGCCCCGTGCTCGTCCTGGGGCAGGACGGTGATGCGGTGCATCCGGCATACGTCGCGCGACACCTGGGTGAGCTGCTGCCCAGGGCGACGGTCCACGTGCTGCCGCCCGGCGGGCTGCTGTGGGCGCACCGGGACGAGGTGCGCCGGCTGGTCGGCGGGTTTCTCTCAGGCTGAGCGCTGCTCGCGGGTCGCGGGCACCAGCACCAGGGCCACGACCGCGAGCGCTCCGACCAGGAGCAGCGAGCGCAGCACCCCGACGTGGTTGCCGAGGAAGCCCAGGAAGGGCGGCCCGGCCAGGAAGGCCAGGTAGCCGATGGTCGACACGACGCTGACGCGGGCGGCCGCGTGGCGCGGGTCGTCCGAGGCGGCGGACATGCCGACGGGGAAGCCCAGGCTGGCCCCGATGCCCCAGATCGCGGCGCCGACGTAGGCCAGCATCGGGTTGCCGAAGACCACCAGCAGCGAGCCGAGGGCGGCCAGCACGAAGAGGCCCCGCAGCACGGGCACGCGACCGTAGCGGTCCAGGGCGCTCGTGCCGACGAGCCGGCCCAGCGTCATGGCGGTCAGGAAGGTCGCGAAGGCGAGCACGCCGGCCCACTGCGGCAGGTGGTGGCCCTCGATGAAGGCCACGGAGACCCAGTCGTTGGCGGTGCCCTCGGTGAGGGCGGCGACGAGGACGACGACCCCGATGAGCAGGGTGCGGCGCTCGGTCCACGCCTTGGCGCTGGACGGGCGGGGCTCGCGCTCCTCGTGGTGCTCCTCGGCCGTGGCGGGCAGGAAGCCGCGCACCGCGAGCCAGCCGATGAGGGGCCACAGCACGGCGACCGTCACGAGGTGCGCCCACACCGGGACGTGCAGGAAGGACAGCCCCGCGGTGAGCAGCGCCATCACGACGGTGCCGCCGCTGAAGCCGGCGTGGAACCACGGCATGATCGCCCGGCCGAGGTGCTGCTCGACGGCGGCGCCCTCGATGTTCATGGCGACGTCCCAGGTGCCGAGGCCGATGCCGAGCAGGGCGAAGCCGGCCGCGGCCAGCAGGTGCAGGTGCAGCAGGTCGGTGGCGATGCCGAGCAGGGCGAGGCCGACGCAGAAGACGGCGAGGCCCCCCATGACGGTCCGTGCGGCCCCGATGCGGCTGGTCACGGCGCCGGCGAGCGGGAGCCCCACCAGCGACCCGATCGATCCGCACATGAGCAGCCCGCCGAGCTGGGCGGGGTCGAGGTCCAGCGCGGCCTTGATCGCCGGGATGCGCGAGGACCAGGTCGCAAAACCCATGCCGTTGACGGCGAAGACGGCGGCCACCGCCCAGGCGGCGCGGCGCGCGGCCAGCTGGTCGACGGGAGCGATGGTGGGCACGGCGGGTCCTCTCGGGCGGGGTGTCAGCGCGGATCGAATCGTTTCGATCGAATCGATTCGATAGTATGTCGACATGGCTGGTCCCCGTCAATCCGTCCCGCGCCGCCCCACGCTCCGTGACGTGGCGACCGCGGCCGGGGTCTCGATCTCGACCGCGTCGCTGGTCTACAGCGGCAAGCAGGGCGTCTCCGACGCGACGGCGGAGCGCGTGCGCGCCGCGGCGGACCAGCTCGGCTACGCCGGGCCCGACCCGCGCGCGTCGTCGCTGCGCCAGGGGCGCTCGGGCGTCGTGGCCGTGCACGTCGAGGGCACCTTGGGCTACGCCTTCCAGGACCCGTATGCCGTCTCCGTGCTCGACGGTCTCGCACAGTCGCTGGACGAGGTGGGCATGGGCATGCTGCTGGTGCCCGAGCCGGCCGGTCGCAGCGAGGACGCCGCCCGGCTGGTCGGGGGGCAGGCGGTCGACGCCGTCGTCTTCGCCCTCTGCGGTCCCACCCGGTCCCCGCTCGTCGAGCAGGTCGCGGCCCGGGGGATCCCCATGGTGGGGACGGGCGCGCCGGTCGACGACCGGGTGGTGCAGCTGCGCGTCGACGACCGCGGCGCCACCCGCCGGCTGCTGGACCACCTGCTCGAGCTCGGCCACGAGCACGTCGCCATGCTCACGATGCCGCTGCACCCCGGCTCGCAGACCGGCCCCATCGACCTCGCCCAGGTCGAGGCGGCGAGCTACCCGGACACCCGGGACCGCGCCCTGGCCTTCGTGGACCGGCTCGGTCCGGACCGTCCCATGGTGCAGTCGGCGAGCCTGTCGATCGACGGGTCCGCCCAGGCGGCCGCGCTGCTGCTCGACGCGGACCCCCGCCCCACCGCCGTGGTCGCGCAGTCGGACCTGCTGGCGGCGGGGGTCATCCGGGCCGCGGCCGACCGTGGCCTGAGGGTCCCCGAGGACCTGAGCGTCGTCGGCTTCGACGGGGTGGAGCTGCCGTGGTTCGACGGGCGGCTGACCACCGTCGAACAGGACGGGCGGGGCAAGGGGCGCCGGCTCGGCGAGCTGGTGCAGCGGCTGCTGGCGGGGGAGGCCGTGACCGACGAGGACCACCCGGTGCGGCTCCGGATCGGCACGACCACCGCGCCGCCCCCGCGCCGCTGAGCGCACCCAGGACCCGACCCGGTCAGCCGGGCCGGACCGCCTGCCACGCCACGGTCAGCTCGCCCAGCCGCCACCGGGCGGGACCGTCGAGCACCGGCCAGCCGGCCCGCCGCAGCTCGGCCGCCGTCGCCACGAACCTCTGCCGCACGCCGTAGCTCGCCAGCGGCGCCTGCCGCGCCCACTCCTCGTCGACCGCCGCCAGCCAGGCGTGCACCCGCTCGCCGGGGACGTTGCGGTGGATCAGCGCCTTGGGCAGCCGCTCGGCGACGACGCCCGGGCGGACGAGCCCGCGCAGGTGCCAGGAGCAGGTCAGCGACAGCGGACCGGTGCGGTCGAGGGCGACCCAGGAGGCGAGCCGGCCGATCTCGTCGCAGGTCCCGTCGACCAGCAGCCCGTCAGGGCTCAGCCGCCCGCACAGCCGCTCCCACGCAGCCGGGACCTCCTCCTCGGGGTATTGCCGCAGCACGTTGAAGGCACGGATCACGGTCGCGTCCCGGCCGTCCAGGGGCACCTCGAAACCCCCGAGCCGAAACCGCAGCCCGGGGTGCTCCAGCGGCCGCCCGAGCGCCACCCGGGACGGCTCGATCTCGATGCCGACGACCGCCACGTCCGGGCGCACCCTCGCGAGGCGCGCGTGGAGCTCGACCGCCGTGACGGGGGAGGCGCCATACCCGAGGTCCACGGCGATCGGCGCGCTCGCGGCGCGCCGCAGCCGCCACGCCTGCGGCCCGGCCAGCCAGCGGTCGCACCGGCGCAACCGGTTGGGGTTGGTGGTGCCCCGGGTCACGGTCCCGATCGGTGCGTTCCTGGCCACCGGGTCAGCGTAGGGGGAATGCCCGGGCGACCTGTCGAGGTTGCCGACCTCAGGCGCCCCTCACCACCACCGGAGGTCTCATGCCCGAGCTGCAGCGGATCGCGATGCTGAGCGTCCACACCTCGCCGCTGGCGACGCCGGGGAGCGGGGACGCCGGGGGCATGAACGTCTACGTCGCCGAGACGGCGCGCCGGCTGGCCCGCCGGGGGGTCGAGGTGGACATCTTCACGCGGGCGACGTCCGGGCGGCTGCCGCTGGTCGTCGAGCTCGACGAGGGGGTGCAGGTGCGGCACGTGACGGCGGGCCCCTTCGAGGGGCTCAGCAAGCTGGACCTGCCCGGGCAGCTGTGCGCCTTCGCCGCCGGGGTGATGCGCACCGAGGCGCACAACCCCGAGGGTCACTACGACCTGATCCACTCCCACTACTGGCTGTCGGGGCAGGTCGGGTGGCTGGCCGCCGAGCGCTGGCAGGTGCCGCTGGTGCACACCATGCACACCATGGCCAAGGTCAAGAACCTCCAGCTGGCCCACGGGGACTCGCCCGAGCCCCCGGGCCGGGAGATCGGGGAGGAGCAGGTGGTGGCCGCCGCCGACCAGCTGGTCGCCAACACCGAGACCGAGCGGCGCGAGCTGGTCGACCTCTACGGCGCCGACCCCCGCCGCGTCGCGGTCGTCCCCCGGGCGTGGACCTGGACACCTTCCACCCGGGCGACCAGGGCGGGGCGCGGCAGCGGCTACGGGCCACCGGCGCGGACCTGCCGGACGACGCGGTGCTGCTGCTCTTCGTCGGACGCATCCAGCCCCTCAAGGCCCCCGACGTCCTGGTCCGCGCCGCCGCCGAGCTGCTGCGCGAGCGCCCGGGTCTGCGGGACCGGTTGCGCGTCGCGGTCCTCGGCGGGGACAGCGCAGGCGGGTATGGCGATCCCGACGCCCTGCCCCGGCTCGCCGCCGAGCTGGGGATCGGCGACCGGATGATCTGGCACCACCAGTCCACCCGCACCGAGCTCGCCGACTGGTTCCGGGCGGCCGACGTCGTCACCGTCCCCAGCCACAACGAGTCCTTTGGGCTGGTCGCGGTCGAGGCCCTCGCGTGCGGCGCCCCGGTGGCGGCGACCCGGGTCGGCGGCCTGCCGACGGCGGTCGGGGACGCCGGCCTGCTCGTCGACGGTCACGACCCGCGAGACTGGGCCCGGGCCATCGCCTCGCTGCTCGACCACGGCGACCCGGGCGGCATACGGGCTCGGGCCGCGAGGCATGCCGAGCGGTTCTCCTGGGAGGCGACCACGGACCGGTTGCTCGCCGTCTACGACGGCGCGATGACCGGCCGACGTAGCCTGGCCTCGTGACCACTGACGCGCACGACGGCCGCCGCCCCAGCCCGCAGCAGGTGCTGCAGGTGGTGCAGGACTTCCTGACCGCCCAGGAGCTCGAGTGGGAGCCCGGCGCCCGCGACGGCGAGGTCGTCGTCACCCTCCCCGGCGAGCGCAAGCTGCGGACCGTGGTCTCGCTGCTCGTGAGCGCGCGGGGGATGTCCAGCAGCGCCTTCGTGATCCGCCACCCCGACGAGGAGCACGAGCGGTTCTACCGCTGGCTGCTGCGGCGCAACCTGCGCCTGGCCGGGTTGGCCTACGCGATCGACGCGTCGGGCGACGTCTACGTCACCGCGCAGGTGCCCCTCGCCGCCGTCGACGACGACTACCTCGACCAGCTGCTCGGGACCGTCCTGCGGGCCGCCGACGAGCCCTTCAACGAGCTGCTGGAGATCGGCTTCCTCACCTCGATCCGCAAGGAGTGGGCGTGGCGGCTGTCCCGGGGCGAGTCCACCCGCAACCTGGACGCCTTCCGCCACATCCTGGACACCGGTCCGCAGGACGAGGCACCGGGTGAGGGCCGCGCGCACGAGGGATAGGGTCGCACCATGACCTACACCCTCATCCTGCTTCGCCACGGCGAGAGCGAGTGGAACGCCAAGAACCTCTTCACCGGCTGGGTCGACGTGGAGCTGTCCGACAAGGGCCGGGCCGAGGCCGCGGCCGGCGGGCGCCAGCTCAAGGACGCGGACCTGCTGCCGGAGATCGTGCACACGTCGCTGCTGCGCCGCGCGATCAACACCGCCAACGCCGCGCTCAACGAGTGCGACCGGCACTGGATCCCGGTCAAGCGGTCCTGGCGCCTCAACGAGCGTCACTACGGCGACCTGCAGGGCAAGGACAAGAAGCAGACCAAGGAGCAGTACGGCGACGAGCAGTTCATGCTGTGGCGCCGCTCCTACGACACCCCGCCGCCGGACATCGCCGACGACAACGAGTTCAGCCAGGCCGGGGACCCGCGCTACGCCGACCTCGGTGACGCGATGCCGAGGACCGAGTGCCTCAAGGACGTCGTGGCCCGGATGGTCCCCTACTGGGAGTCCGACATCGTCCCGGACCTCAAGGACGGCAAGACCGTGCTCGTGGCCGCCCACGGCAACTCGCTGCGTGCCCTGGTCAAGCACCTCGACGGGATCAGCGACGACGACATCGCCGGCCTCAACATCCCGACGGGCATGCCGCTGGTCTACCGCCTCGACGAGTCGCTGCGCCCGACCGTCCCCGGTGGGGAGTACCTCGACCCCGAGGCCGCCAAGGCCGCCGCGGAGGCCGTGGCCAACCAGGGCAAGTGACCTGCGGCCGGTCCGTCACCGGCGCGTATGACGAGAGCCGCCCCTCCCGGTCTCACCGGGCAGAGGCGGCTCTCGTCATGCAGGTCACGAGGCGGGATCAGTCACCGTCGTCGCCGACGTTGACGCCGGGGACCTCGACGCCCTCCTGGGCCCACTCGCCGGTGACGAGGTAGACGACGCGGCGGGACACCGAGACGGCGTGGTCGGCGAACCGCTCGTAGTAGCGGCCGATCAGGGTGATGTCGACGGCGGCCTGGATGCCGTGGCCCCAGTGGCCGCCCAGCAGGTGCTCGAAGACCTGGCGGTGCAGGGCGTCCATCGTGTCGTCCTCGGCCTCGAGGGCCACGGCCGCCTGGACGTCCTTGCCGGCGATGATCGAGCCGGTCTGGGCGACGATCTTCTCGGCCGCGTGACCCATCTCGGTGATGGTGCCGCGCAGCTCGGCCGGGACCGCGGAGTCGGGGTAGCGCAGCCGCGCGACCTTGGCGACGTGACGGGCCAGGTCGCCCATCCGCTCCAGGTCGGCGCTCATGCGCATCGCCGTGACGACCATGCGCAGGTCGGTGGCCACCGGCTGCTGACGGGCGAGCAGGTCGATGGCCGTGTCGTCGAGCTCGCGGCGGATGGCGTCGATGGCCTCGTCGGCCTCGATGACGGACTCCGCCAGCGCGAGGTCGGCGTCCAGGAGGGCGTGGGTGGCGCGGCTGATGGCCGAGCCGGTGAGGCGGGACATCTCGACCAGCCTGTCGGAGATCTTGTCGAGGTCCTCGTGGAACGCGTCGCGCATGGATTCCTCTCGCTGCTTCTCATGTCGTCGGCGCAGTCCAGGACGGCTGCGCGACTCATCGTAGTGGGGGGCCGTGGCGGTCGCACCGGTGGCGTCGGTGCGGGGGCTGACGGGTTGTCGTGGCGCCCTGCGGGGCTCAGGCGCCAGGGAAGCCCAGCCGAGCGTCCCAGCGGTGCATGAACGAGTCGCAGACCGCGGGTGAACTCTTGGCGATCACAGGGTGTGGTCGAGGCCTGCTGCAGCGTGACGACGGGCGTCCGGGCCTGCGCGCCGGGGTCGCGCGCCGCGGACCGGTCGACGGCGTGCGTATCCTCGACCGCGTGGAACCCATGGTCATGCTGGTCAGCGCTGCCCTGGCGGGTGTGCTGGCCGGAGGGGCCGTGGTCGCGTCCTGGTCACTGCGCCGCCGCCCCAGGAAGAGACCCGTCGAGATGGCCTCAGCCCCCAGCCCCAGCGCTGACGACGACGGCGAGCTGCAGCCGGGCGTCGAGGACGTCCTCGCCGTGCTGCGCTCGATCGGGATCGTGCTCGACGAGTCCGACGCGGTCATGCGCTCCACGCAGCCCGCGATCCAGCACGGTCTGGTCCGGGAGGGCGAGCTGGTCCACCGGGACCTGGTCGAGCTGGCCCGCCAGGTGCGGTCCAGCGGGGAGATCCGCGAGGCCGAGCTCGACCTGCCGCGGGGACCGCTCGGCCGGGGCCGGATGGTCGTGCACGTGCGCGCGGCCCGGCTGTCCACCGGGCACGTCCTGCTCCTGGTCGAGGACCGCACCCACGCGAGTCGGGTGGACGAGGTGCGCCGCGACTTCGTCGCCAACGTCTCCCACGAGCTCAAGACCCCGGTGGGCGGCCTGGTGCTGCTGGCCGAGGCGATCCAGGACGCGGCGGACGACCCCGAGGCGGTGGAGCGCTTCGCCGGGCGGATGATCATCGAGGCGGAGCGCCTGACGCTGCTCGTCAAGGAGATCGTGGACCTGTCGCGGCTGCAGGTGGCGGACACCCTGACCGAGCCGGTGCCCGTGGACGTCTCGGGCGCCGCGGCGGATGCCGCGGACCGGTGCCAGCTCGTCGCCGAGGGCAAGGGCATCACGATCGAGGTCACCCCCTGCGAGGGCGCCGTGATCTTCGGCGACCGCGAGCTGCTCACCACGGCGATCCGCAACCTCGTCGACAACGCCGTCGCCTACTCCGGCGAGGGGACCCCCGTGCGCGTCGTCGTGTCGCGCACCCGAGAGCTCGTGGACGTCGTGGTCAGCGACCTCGGGTCGGGCATCCCGGCCGACGAGCAGGACCGGGTGTTCGAGCGCTTCTACCGGGTCGACCCGGCCCGCTCGCGCTCGACCGGCGGCACGGGGCTCGGGCTGTCCATCGTCAAGCACGTCGTGGCCAACCACGGCGGCGAGGTGCGCCTGTGGAGCCGGGAGGGTCAGGGGTCGACGTTCACCCTGTCCTTCCCGGCGGCGGGTCTCGCCGATCTGGCGGCCGGCGCCGGCCCGCAGACGGCATCCTAGGTACGAGCGACGCCCGTCCCGGGCGCAGGAAGGTAGTGAGCATGACCCGCATCCTGGTGGTGGAGGACGAGGAGTCGATCTCCGACCCGTTGTCCTACCTGCTGCGCAAGGAGGGCTACGACGTCGCCGTGGCGGCGACCGGCCCCGAGGCGCTCTCGGAGTTCGAGCGCTCCGGCAGCGACCTGGTGCTGCTGGACCTCATGCTCCCCGGCCTGTCCGGCGTCGACGTGTGCCGCTCGATCCGGCAGCGCTCCTCGGTGCCGATCATCATGCTGACGGCCAAGGACAGCGAGATCGACAAGGTGGTCGGGCTGGAGATCGGCGCCGACGACTACGTCACCAAGCCCTACTCCGGCCGGGAGCTGCTGGCCCGCATCAAGGCGGTGCTGCGCCGGATGAGCGAGCCCGACGAGCTCGTGCCCTCCACCCTGGAGATCGGGCCGGTGCGGATGGACGTGGAGCGGCATACGGTCAATGTCCAGGGCACGCCGATCGCGTTGCCGCTCAAGGAGTTCGAGCTGCTGGAGATGCTGCTGCGCAACGCCGGGCGGGTGCTCACCCGGATGCAGCTCATCGACCGGGTCTGGGGCAGCGACTACGTCGGCGACACCAAGACCCTGGACGTCCACATCAAGCGGCTGCGCGCCAAGATCGAGCCGGACCCCGGCAACCCCGTCCATATCGTCACCGTGCGCGGGCTGGGCTACAAGTTCGAGATGTGACGGGGACGGCGAGGGCCCGGGAGTTCTCCCGGGCCCTCGCCGTGCGCAGGTCGTGTGCCGTATGCCGGCGTCAGCCCGCCGTGGTCGTCGGCGAGGCCGACGGGGTGGCGGAGCCCGAGGAGGACCCGGTGGTGGGGGAGGCGCTCGAGGTGGCCGTGCCGCTGGGGGTGGCCGTGCCGCTCGGCGTCGCGGCGCCGCTGGTCGCGCCCGCGGTCGGCGTCATGGTCGCGTAGGGACCGACCGGCGCCAGCACCGGCACGAGGGGGGACTGCTGACCCGCCGACGGGGAGGACACGACGATGTTGGTCATGGTGCCCGGCTTGCCGGGGACCTTGGGCAGCGAGAGGTGCTCGTGGCTCAGCGTGACCGCCTGGCCCGGCTTGACGGTCGTGGTCACCGGGGTGCCACCGTCGGGCAGCGCGAAGGACACCTGGGCGTCCTGCTGGCCCTGGTTCACCACGAGGCCGTCCAGCATGCCCGGCTTGCCCTCGCCCTCGGCCACGACCAGCAGGTTGCGGACCTTGACCTGGTCGAGGCTCAGCTCCACGCCGTCCGACGGGGCATAGCTGGTGTCCGTCTGCTGCGGGGACAGCTTGTTGCAGGCGGCCAGGCTCGTGGCGGTCAGGGCCACGGCGGCCAGGGTCAGGGCGGAGCGGGAGACCGACGTGGCGCGGGCGGCAGCGCGCGTCGGGATGGAGTCGTCGCGGGTCACGGCGACACCTTATCGCCTCGGCCCCCGGGCGGCCCGGTTCGCGGCGGTCGGCCGGTCGGTCAGCCGGCCGGGCGGTCGGGCGGGCGGTCGGTCGGGCGGGCGGTCGGTCGGTCAGGCGATCGGCCTGGACCGGCTCCCCGCCGGCGGAGCACGTCATTGGTCCAGGAGCCGCGGCAGGCGGTGCAGGGGGTGGGGCAGCGGCGGTGCCCGCGCGCGTAGCGCCCGATCGGGCGTCCGTCAACCCCTGTTTGAACGATCCCCAGTTTGCGCAAAGCGGAGCAGGTGTGCCTCTGACCTGCACAAACGCATCGCTCCGGACTTCTGCGTGCAGGCTGGGCGTGGTAGGATGGTGGTCGCGAAAGGGGCTTGACTACATGGCGTTCAAGGTCGGAGAAACGGTCGTCTACCCGCATCACGGGGCGGCACTCATCGAAGAGATCAACACCCGCACGATCAAGGGTGTGGACAAGATCTACCTGAAGCTCAAGGTGTCCCAGGGGGACCTCACCATCGAGGTCCCCGCCGAGAACTGCGACCTCGTCGGGGTCCGCGACGTGGTCGGCCAGGAGGGCCTGGACCGCGTGTTCGAGGTGCTGCGGGCCCAGTGCGCGGAGGAGCCGACCAACTGGTCGCGCCGCTACAAGGCCAACTTGGAGAAGCTCGCGTCCGGCGACGTCATCAAGGTCGCCGAGGTCGTGCGTGACCTGTGGCGCCGGGACAAGGACCGCGGCCTGTCCGCCGGCGAGAAGCGCATGCTGGCCAAGGCCCGCCAGATCCTGGTCTCCGAGCTGGCCCTGGCGGAGAAGACCGACGAGACCAAGGCCGAGTCGATCCTCGACGAGGTCCTCGCCTCCTGAGCCCCGCGCTCACCCTGTCCTCGAGGCCCGCACCCTGACCGGGTGCGGGCCTCTCCGCGTGCCCGCACACCACGACCGCGACTCGACCGGGCCACGACCGCGCCATGACCGCGCCATGACCTGGCGGCGTCCCGCGCTACTGTGACGCCCGTGAGCGTCGCCGTCATCATCGTGGCCGCCGGCACCGGGACCCGGCTCGGCGCCGGGATGCCCAAGGCCCTGGTGGAGGTGGCCGGCCGCACGATCCTCGAGCACAGCCTCACGACGGCGCTGGCCGTGCGCGACCTGGGTGAGGTCGTGGTGGTCGCCCCGGGCAGCCACCTGGACGCCGTCTCCGAGCTCGTCGACCGGCAGCGGCCGGCCGTCCCCGTCACGGTGGTGGCGGGGGGCGCGGACCGCACCGCCTCCGTCGCGTCCGGGCTCGCCGCCCTCGGTGACGCGCTCGAGCGCGACGACGCCGCCCCCGCCGAGCCCGAGCAGGTGGTCCTGGTCCACGACGCCGCGCGCTGCTTCACCCCCGTCGAGGTCTTCGACCGGGTCGCCGACGCGGTCCGGGACGGCTGGGTCGCCGTGGTGCCGGGCCTGCCGGTCGTCGACACCGTCAAGGTCGTCGATGCGCGGGGCGTCGTGCAGTCGACGCCGGCGCGGGAGGCGCTGCGGGCCGTGCAGACGCCGCAGGGGTTCCTGCGCAGCGAGCTCGAGGCCGCCCATGCCGGCGGCACCTCCGCCACCGACGACGCGGCTCTGCTGGAGGCGCTCGGGCACCGGGTGCTCGTCGTCGACGGCGACCCCGCGGCGTTCAAGGTGACGCTGCCCGCCGACCTCGACCGCGCCCACCGCCACCACGCCGACCTGGTCCGCACCCCGCAGGAGACCGTATGACGCCCCCCGTCCTGCCCCGCGTGGGGATCGGCACCGACACCCACGCCTTCGCCGAGCCGGGGTCCGGGCGCGAGCTGTGGCTGGCCGGGCTGCGCTGGGAGGGGGAGGTGGGGCTCGAGGGGCACTCGGACGCCGACGTCGTGGCCCACGCCGCGTGCAACGCCCTCTTCTCCGCGGCGGGCCTCGGCGACCTGGGGGCGCACTTCGGGACCGACCGACCGCAGTGGGCCGGAGCCTCGGGCGCCTCCCTGCTCGCGGAGGCCTGCCGGATCGTGGGCGAGGCCGGGTGGGAGATCGGCAACGTCGCGGTGCAGGTCGTCGGCAACCGCCCGCGCATCGGGCGTCGCCGCGCGGAGGCCGAGGCCCGGATGAGCGAGGTGGTCGGCGCTCCCGTGTCGATCAGCGGCGCCACCACCGACGGCCTGGGCTTCCCGGGCCGCGGGGACGGGCTGACCGGGATCGCGACCGCGCTGGTCTACCGGGTGGGGTGAGACGGCGGCGCCCGCCGCCCGCGGTGATCCGCGGGACGGCGGGCGCTGCGGCATACGGGCTGGTCAGTGGCGGCCAGGCCCGCCGGGGCGGCTCTTGCCCGCGGCGATCGCGGGGCCGAGGTTGTTGACCATGCCGTCGCGCGTGCCCACGGGCGCCAGGCCGAAGCTGTCCTCGATGGTCGCGAGGATCGACGTGGTGTCGTAGACCGTGTGGTCGACCGAGGACTTCTTCATGGCCGAGGAGATCGCCAGGGCCGGGATCCGGGTCCCCGGGCCCCACGCGTCGTAGGCGCCGCGGGTCGACGAGCCCTTGCCGGGAGGCGCCACGTGGTCCCACTGGCCGCCGAACTCGTCGTAGGTGACCAGGACGAGGGTGTTCTTGCCCTCCGGCCCCTCGGTCGCGGCCTTGATCAGCTCGACGAGGTGGTTGGAGCCGTAGTGCTCGGAGGCGTAGCCAGGGTGCTCGTTCTCCGCGCCGTAGGGCTTGACGAAGGACACCGCGGGCAGCGTCCCGGCCTTGGCGGCGGCGAAGAACTTCGTCTCGTCCTGCAGCTTGTCGCGGTCCTTGCCGCCGGGCGCGGTGTTGGCGAAGTAGGCGAACGGCTGGTGGTGGAACTGGAAGAGCGGGCCCGGCTTCCCGGCCGCCGCGTCGTCCCAGCCGCCGGCGTACCAGCTCCAGGTGATCCCCTTGGAGTCGAGGCGGTCCCCGATGTTGGGGTACTTCGCGTTGTCGATCAGCGGCATCCGCGCGCCGTTGCCGTAGGGCGCGGCGCCGGGCTGGGTGGTGTTGACCGCGAGGTTGCCGCAGGCCCGCAGGTAGTCCGCCGGGTTGCCGTCGCCGCAGCGGACGGTCAGCTGGCCGTCCTTGAGGTCGGTGGCCGCCGCGGGCGAGCGGTACTGCGCGTAGGAGGTCGGCATGCCGTTGGCGTCGATCTTGGAGTTGGCCGCGCCCATCGCACCGGCCGAGGTGTCCTCCGGCGCGCGCCCCGCCACGAGGTACTGGTGGTTGAGGAAGGACCCACCGAAGGCGCCCTGGAAGAAGTGGTCCATCACCACGTAGTTGGGGGCCTCGTGGGAGTGGAGGTACTTGTAGATGGCCAGGTCACGGGTGTCGTAGGTGCCCATGGTGAGCCCCAGCGCGTCCGAGCCCTGGACGTAGCGGTCCTGGCGGCCGCCGTTGATCTGGAACTGCTCCTGGTAGAACCGGTGCACCAGGTCCTCGGTGCAGCCGCCGGTCAGGCCCTGCCCCTTGAGCACGCCGTGCGGCGCGTAGACCCCGGCCGGGGCGCAGGTGGTGTCGTCCTTGCGGATGTAGTCGGTGACCTGGAAGGGCCGGTTGTCGAAGGCGCTGGCGGTGATGCCGTGGCCGGGGTCCTGCCGCAGGTTGGGCAGCGGCGGGGAGGTGAGGTTGACGTCGTTCTGGGGGAGCGCGGTGAAGGGCTTGCCGTCCTGCCCGACCTGGGTGCGGGTGCTCGCGGAAGCCTGCCGCAGCCCCTCGACCTGCTTGCCGCCGACCTTGCCCCAGGAGCCGTAGATGTTGTCGAACGAGTGGTTCTCCTGGTAGATCACCACGAGGTGCTGGTAGCCGCCCAGGATGGTCTGCTGCTGGGTGGGGGAGGGCTTGCCGTGCCCCTTGCCGCGCGGACCGTCGTGGTCGTGGGCTGCGGCCGTGGTGGAGCCAGCCAGGGCGATGGCGATCGCCGCGCTGGCGCCGAGGGTCAGTGAACGCTTCATGACGTTCCTCGTTGCTCGGTGGGGAGCCTGGTGCTCCTCAGCGCAGATCGTCCTCCCTGGACCGGCCCGGTGGCGCCTCGTGCAGCGAATACCAGGGGACGCCCAGGTGAACAATCGTTTACCTCGTCACGCCGGGTCCACCACCGCCCGACGACCCGTCGCGCACCGTCACCGGCGGGGCGGCGGGTGCCGGTCGCCTAGGATTGGGTGGGTGAGCCTCCATCTCTACGACACCGCCGCGCGCGAGCTGCGCGAGTTCCACCCGCTGCGCGAGGGCCAGGTCGGCATCTACATCTGCGGGCTCACCACGCAGGGCGCCCCCCACATCGGGCACGTCCGCTTCGCCGTCGCCTTCGACATCCTGCGCCGGTGGCTGACGGCCGGGCACGGCTACGACGTCACCCTGGTGCGCAACGTCACCGACATCGACGACAAGATCCTGCGCAAGGCCGCGGACCACGACACCGAGTGGTGGGCCTGGAGCTACACGCACGAACGCGAGACCTCGGCGGCCCTGGAGCTGCTGGGGGTGCTGCCCGCCACCTACGAGCCGCGCGCCACCGGCCACATCCCCGAGATGGTCCAGCTCATGGACACCCTCGTGGACAAGGGGCACGCCTACGCCGCGCCCGACGCCAGCGGTGACGTCTACTTCGACGTGCGGTCGTGGCCGGCATACGGCGAGCTGACCCACCAGTCGATCGACGACATGGAGGCCGCCGAGGACGCCGACCCGCGCGGCAAGCGCGACCCGCGCGACTTCGCCCTGTGGAAGGGCTGGAAGTCCGGCGAGCCCGTCACCGCGAGCTGGCCCACGCCGTACGGCGCCGGCCGCCCCGGCTGGCACCTCGAGTGCTCGGCGATGGCCCGCAAGTACCTCGGCGACGAGTTCGACATCCACGGCGGCGGCGTCGACCTGCGCTTCCCCCACCACGAGAACGAGCAGGCCCAGTCCCGCGCGGCCGGCCTGGGGTTCGCGCGCTACTGGATGCACAACGCCTGGGTCACCGTGCAGGGCGAGAAGATGTCCAAGTCCCTCGGCAACTCCCTGGTCGTGACCGAGATCGCCCGGCAGACCCGGCCGCTGGCGCTGCGCTACTACCTCGGGGCCGCGCACTACCGCTCGACCATCGAGTTCCACGAGGGCTCGCTGCGCGAGGCCGAGGCCGCGGTCGAGCGGATCGAGGGCTTCCTGCGACGAGCCCTCGAGGACCGTATGCCGCCCGCCGCGCTCCCCGAGGCCTTCCCCGACGCCTTCCGCGAGGCGATGGACGACGACCTGGGGGTCTCCGGGGCGCTCGCCGTCGTCCATGACACTGTCCGCGCCGGCAACACCGCGCTCGACGACGGCGACCGTGCGCTCGCCCGCGAGCTGGCCGCGCAGGTCGTCGCGATGACCGACGTGCTCGGCATCAACCCCCTCGACCCGCAGTGGGACTCGTCCGCCGGCGCGTCCGACGTGGCGCGCGGCGCGCTCGACGTGCTCGTGGCGGCCCAGCTCGAGCGGCGCGCCGCGGCCCGCAAGGAGCGGGACTTCGCGACCGCCGACGCGATCCGCGACGACCTCGCGGCCGCGGGCATCACCGTCGAGGACTCCCCGTCCGGGGCGCGCTGGTCCCTGGCGCACCCCACCACCAACCCCGAGGACTGACCCATGGCAGGCAACTCCCAGCGTCGCGGCGCCGTCCGCAAGGGCGCCTCCCGCAAGGGCGCGAGCGTCGGCAGCGGCGGTCAGCGCCGCCGCTCCCTGGAGGGCAAGGGCCCCACGCCCAAGGCCGAGGAGCGCCCCAACCACAAGGCCTACAAGGCCGTCCAGCGCGCCGCGAGGTCCGCCGGCACCGGGGGCGGCTCGCGGCCCACCGGGCAGCGCGGCGGGGACCGAGGCGGCCGCCGCACCCGCTCGTCCACCGAGGTGGTCGCCGGCCGCAACTCGGTGGTCGAGGCGCTGCGGGCCGACATCCCCGCGTCCACCCTCTACGTCGCGAGCCGGATCGACTCCGACGACCGGGTGCGGGAGGCGCTGCGGCTCGCCACCGAGCGCGGCATCGCGCTGCTCGAGACCCCGCGCGGCGAGCTGGACCGGCTCACCGACGGCGCCGTGCACCAGGGGCTGGCGCTGCAGGTGCCGCCCTACGACTACGCGCACCCCTCCGAGCTCGTCGACCCGCAGAGCGTGGGCATCCCCCTCGTGGTGGCGCTTGACGGCATCACCGACCCCCGCAACCTCGGGGCGATCATTCGCTCCGTGGGTGCCTTCGGCGGTCACGGCGTCGTGGTGCCCGAGCGTCGCAGCGCCGGCATGACCGCGGCGGCCTGGAAGACCTCCGCGGGTGCCGCCTCCCGGGTGCCTGTCGCGCAGGCCACCAACCTCACCCGCACGCTGCAGGACTTCCGCAAGGACGGCTACTTCGTCATCGGCCTGGACATGGACGGAGACGTCGAGCTGCCGGACCTGGACCTGGCCGACCAGCCGCTCGTCGTCGTCGTGGGCTCCGAGGGCAAGGGCCTGTCCCGGCTCGTCGGCGAGCAGTGCGACCAGATCGTCTCGATCCCGATGGCGTCGGGCACCGAGTCCCTCAACGCCGGGATCGCCACCGGGGTGACGTTGTACGAGATCGCCCGGCAGCGGGGGACCGGCCGCCGCTGAGCGGCTGCCGCTGAGGGGCCTGCTGCTGGGGCCTGCTGGGGGCCCGCGATCAGCTGGGCATGGCCACGATCGGCATCTCGACGGTGTCGACGCCGACGACGGTCTCCTCGCGCGGCTTCTCCGGCAGGATCCGCAGGATGTAGTCGGCGAGGCTCTGCCCGAGCGGCGTGTCGTGGCCGCTGCGCTCCGAGAGGTACCACCGGTGCTCGAGGATCTCGTGGAAGAGCTCGGCGGGCTCGAGCTTGCCCCGCAGGTCGTCCGGGATCGCGCGGGTCACCGGCAGGTAGACCTCGTTGAGCCAGCGCGTGGCGGTGATCGCCTCGTCCTCGCCCTGCACGTCGGTGGCGGCGCGGTAGGCGTCGAGGTCGTTGAGCAGCCGGCGGGCCTGGTTCTCCTCGACGTCGAGGCCGGTGAGGCGCAGCAGCCGGCGCGAGTGGTGACCGGCGTCGACGACCTTGGGCTGGATGCGCAAGGTGGTGCCGTCGACGTCGGTGGAGATCGCCAGCTCGTCGACGTCGAAGCCCAGCTCGTTGAGCCGCCGGATCCGCTCGTCCACCCGCCAGCGCTCCCCGACGGTGAAGGTCTCCAGCCCGGTCAGCTCCTGCCACAGCGCGCGGTACCGCTCCATGATCTGGTTGGACACGTCGATCGGGTCGTTGCCCTCCGGCAGCAGCCCGCCCGCCTCGAGGTCCATGAGCTCGCCGGCGATGTTGACCCGGGCGATGTCCAGGTCGTGCTCGCGCTGGCCGTCGGACAGCCGGTCGCGCAGCTCACCGGTCTCGGCGTCCACGACGTAGGCCGCGAACGCCCCCGCGTCGCGCCGGAACAGCGTGTTGGACAGCGACACGTCACCCCACCAGAAGCCCTGCAGGTGGAGCCGCACCAGCAGCACGGCCAGGGCGTCGATGAGGCGGGTCGCGGTGTCGGGCCGCAGCGTCTGGCTGAACAACGCGCGGAACGGCAGGGAGTAGTGCAGGTGGTGCGTGAGCAGGCAGGAGTCCAGCGGCTCGCCGTCGGACCCCACCCGCCCGCTCACCACGCCGTAGGGCCGCACGCACGGGATCGCGAGCCGGTTGAGGGCGCGGAGCATGTGGTACTCCCGCCGGGCGATCTCGTCCTTGATCTCCTTGATCGCGATCACGCCCGCCGGGACGCGGACGAACCGGACGATGTGCCGGGAGATGCCGCGGGGGAGGGCGGCCAGCTGGGACTCGGGCCAGTCCTCCAGCGGCGTGCTCCAGGGCAGGTCCAGCAGGGCCGGGTCCGGGTTGGCCGCAGTGATCTCGAGCGCCATCCGTCCATGGTGACAGACCCCGGCGGCGCAGCGCGGGATCCCAGGACGGTCGTATGACGCAGCGGCGGCCACCCCCCGGGGAACGAGCTCGGAGTGGGGTGGCCGCCGCCGGCGCTGCTCGACCTCAGTCGTTGAGGCGCAGCCCGCTCTCGGCGTCGAACACGTGGATGTGGTCGGCCTTGGGCTTGAAGAAGACGCTCTCGCCCTTCATCGGGGGGCGGCGACCGTCGACGCGGGCGATGATCTGGCCCGAGCCGTGGGCGTCGTCGGTGGAGCCGTAGACGTAGGCGTCGGCGCCCAGCTCCTCCACGACGTCGACGGTGACGGGCAGGCCCTGGCCGTCGTCGGCGAGCTCGAGGTCCTCGGGGCGCACGCCCATGATGACCCGGCGACCGGCGTCGCTGAGGGCGTCGCGCGGCACCGGCGTGGTGTGGTGGCCGAGGCGGACGCCACCGTCGGTGACCGGCACCTCCATGATGTTCATCGCGGGGGAGCCGATGAATCCGGCGACGAAGACGTTGTCGGGGTGGTCGTACATCCGGCGCGGGGAGTCGCACTGCTGCAGGATGCCGTCCTTGAGCACCGCGACGCGGTCGCCCATCGTCATGGCCTCGACCTGGTCGTGGGTGACGTAGACGGTGGTGACCCCGAGGCGACGCTGCAGCGACGCGATCTGGGTGCGGGTCTGCACGCGGAGCTTGGCGTCGAGGTTGGACAGCGGCTCGTCCATGAGGAAGACCTGCGGGTTGCGGACGATGGCGCGGCCCATGGCGACACGCTGCCGCTGACCACCGGAGAGGGCCTTGGGCTTGCGCTCGAGGTACTGCTCCAGGTCGAGGATCTTGGCGGCCTCCTCGACGCGCTTGCGGATCTCGCCCTTGTCGACGCCGGCGATCTTGAGCGCGAAGCCCATGTTGTCGGCGACGCTCATGTGGGGGTAGAGCGCGTAGTTCTGGAAGACCATCGCGACGTCGCGGTCCTTGGGGGACAGGTTGGTGACGTCGCGGTCGCCGATCCAGATCTTGCCGCCGTTGACCTCCTCGAGGCCCGCGAGCATGCGCAGGGAGGTGGACTTGCCGCAGCCGGAGGGACCGACGAGGACCAGGAATTCCCCGTCCTCGATGTCGATGTTGAGCCGGTCCACGCTGGGCTTGTCGTTGCCCGGGTAGAGCCGGGTGGCGTTGTCGTACTTGACCGTTGCCATGGGGTGCCTTTCCTTCACCGGCAGGAACGTGCCGGACGATCCGTCGTAAAGGGTGACCCGGGGCCGGGAGACCACGGGCGGCGACTCCGTGCCGTGCGAGGCGGACGTCGTTGTCGCTGGGAGGAAGTATGCAACACGTTGCACGCCCTGGGGACGTTGCCCCGGGTCAAACGCGTCACGCCGGGGGCGTTGCGATCGTTCAACGCGCCAGTGGCGAGGAGATCGATGCAACTTCTTGCAATCGCGGACGCGGTGTTGCAAGATTTTGCGCAGACTCGCGGAGCCGCGAGGTTCACCATCAAGGGAGATGACATGCACAAGCGTGCGTTTGGGCCGGTCGCCGTCGTGGGTGCCGCCGCCCTCCTCATGACCGCCTGCGGTGGCGGCAGCAGCACCACGACGACCACGAGCGCCACGACGTCCGCCGGCTCGAGCGGCTCGAGCGGGTCCTCCAGCGCCGCCGCGTCCGACACCTCGACGGCCGCCGCCCCCGCCACCTCGACCAGCACCGGCGCCCCCGTCCGCGACGCCAACGCCGACCTGGTCATCTGGTGCGACTCGACGCACGGCCCGGCCCTGAAGAAGATCGCGGACAAGTTCGCGGCCGACCAGGGCATGAAGGTCGTCGTCCAGACCACCCCCGACACCGAGACCCGCCAGCAGTTCGGCGACGCCACCAAGGTCGGCAAGGGTCCGGACATCGTCGTCGGCGCGCACGACTGGCTGGGCGAGTTCGTCCAGAACGGCGTCGTCGCGCCCGTCCCGCTGGACGCCGCGATCGCCGCGAAGTTCCAGCCCTCCACCGTCGCGGCCGTGAAGTTCAACGGCCAGAACTACGGCATCCCCTACGCCGTCGAGAACCTCGGCCTGGTCTACAACAAGGACATGGTGCCGACCCCGCCCAAGACGCTCGACGAGCTGGTCAAGCAGGGCCAGGACCTGGTCAAGGCCGGCAAGGCCAAGCAGGTCCTCGCGCTCAACGTCAGCAAGAAGGGCAACCCGTACATGGCGTACCCCTTCTTCTCCGCCTTCGGCGGTGGCGTCTTCGGGCAGAAGGCCAACGGCGACTACAACAAGGACGAGGTCATCGTCAACAACGCCGGGTCCGTCAAGGCCGGTGAGCTCCTCGCCAAGCTCGGCAAGGACAAGGTCATCTCCACCAACGTGGACGACACCAACGTCGACCAGCTCTTCGGCTCCAAGGCCGCGCCGTTCCTGGTGGGTGGCCCCTGGAGCATCCCGCCCGCCAAGAAGGCCGGCGTCAACTACGGCATCGCGCCGCTGCCCACCGTCGAGGGCGGGGGCCGGATGACGCCCTTCCTCGGCGTGCAGATGTTCTTCCTGTCCTCCAAGGCCAAGAACACCCAGATCGCCCAGGAGTTCCTCACCAACTACGCCACCACCTCGGAGGCGCAGGAGGCGCTCTTCGCGGAGGGCCAGCGTCCCCCGGCCCTGAAGGAGGCCTATGACAAGGTCTCCGCCTCCAACCCCGACATGAAGGCGTGGTTCGAGGCCGGCCAGGGCGGCAAGCCCATGCCCAACATCCCGGCCATGAACGCCGTGTGGGGCCCGTGGGGCCAGGCCGAGGCTGACATCGTCAGCGGCGCCGCCCAGCCCAAGGCCCGGCTCGACGCCGCCGCCAAGGAGATCCAGGCCGCGATCGCCAAGGGCTGAGCCCCGGCGTGAGCACCTGACGTCGGCCCGGCCCGGAGCGATCCGGGCTGGGCCGACCCCGCTCGCATCCCCACCCCCGAGGACCTGTCGATGAAGACCGTGTACCTGGCCATCAAGTGGCTGCTCGTCGCAGCGGCGCTGGCCGTCTGCTTCTGGCTCGCGACCCAGCTCGCGACCCAGGGCTACGCCCTCGCCGTCGCGGTCGTCGCCTTCGTGGCGATGGCCATCCTGCTCATCTACTCGACCCGACGCTTCGTCCCCATGAAGTACCTCTTCCCGGGGATCCTGGCGCTCATCGGGTTGCAGATCTGGCCCATGGTCTTCACCGTGTCCATGGCCTTCACCAACTACGGCAACGGCCACCTCGGCACCAAGCAGGAGTCGGTCCAGTCGATCGTGGCCAACTCGGTGCAGCAGGTCCCGGGCGCCCCGAAGTACAAGGCGTCGATCGCCGTCCCGAGCGGGGCGGACGTCGCCACCGGGGAGCTGCACATGCTGCTCGCGGACCCGACGACCAAGAAGGTCTACGACGGCACCACCAAGGAGCTGAAGGACCTCGACCCCGGCAAGGTCACCCAGTCCTCCGTCGGCAAGATCACCGCCGCTGAGGGCTTCACGGTCCTCAAGCCGCGCGAGGTCAACGCGCGCAGCAAGGACCTCGGCACCTTCGCGGTCCCCACCCAGGACGGCGGCGGGATCAAGCTGCTCGGCCTGTCCGAGGCCTTCGTCGGCAAGGCGGCGGTCATCTACGACGCCGGCAAGGACCAGCTGACCGACACCAAGACCAACAAGACGTATGTCGCCAAGGACGGCCGCTGGGTCGCGACCGACGGCTCGGGGGCGTTCTCGCAGGGGTGGAAGGAGAACGTCGGGCTCAAGAACTTCCAGACGATCTTCAGCGACCCCAACATCCGCGGGAAGTTCCTCGGCATCTTCGTCTGGAACGTCTTCTTCGCGGCGGCGACCGTGGTGCTGACCTTCCTGCTGGGCATGCTGATCGCGCTGCTCTTCAACACCCCCAACCTGCGGTTCAAGGGGCTCTACCGGTCGCTGCTGATCCTGCCCTACGCCATCCCGTCGTTCGTCACGGCGCTGCTGTGGCGGGGCATGTTCAACCAGGACTACGGCCTGATCAACACGGTCCTGCACCTCGGGGTCGACTGGTTGGGCAACGACTGGGCGGCCCGCGCGGCGCTCATCATCACCAACCTGTGGCTGGGCTTCCCCTACATGTTCCTCGTGTGCACCGGCGCGCTGCAGTCGATCCCCGGGGACGTCAAGGAAGCCGCGAAGATCGACGGCGCCAACGGCGTCCAGACCCTGGTGCGCATCACGATGCCGCTGCTGCTCGTCGCGGTCGGGCCGCTGCTGATCGCGTCATACGGCTTCAACTTCAACAACTTCTCCCTGGTCTACCTGCTCACCGAGGGCGGGCCGTTCAACAGCGGCAACTCCCAGATGGGCGCGACGGACCTGCTGATCACCTACGCCTACCGGGTCGCGTTCGCCGGTGAGGCTCCCAACTACGGTCTGGCAGCGGCGGTCTCGGTCGTCATCTTCGCGCTCGTCGCGGTGATGAGCCTGCCCGGCTTCCGGGCGACCAAGGCGCTCGAGGAGGTCAACTGATGTCGATGATCGATCCCGCCCACGGCGCTCCCGCGGCCGGCAGCGCCGCCGGGCGCCTGCAGGCGGCCCTGCCCCCGAGGAGCAGCAGCAGCTCACCAAGCCCCGCAGCGGCGGTGCCCAGGAGGGCAGCCACTGGTGGCGTCACGCGCTGGGGATCATCGCCCTGGTGTGGGCGCTGTTCCCCATCATGTTCCTGGTCTCCGCCGCGCTGAACCCCTCGGGCCAGCTGGCGACGTCGTCGCTGCTGCCCACGGCGTTCTCGACCGACAACTTCGCGGCGCTGGCCCAGGACCCGGGCCGGCCCTACTGGAGCTGGTATAAGAACTCCCTGATCATCTGCCTGGTCGGCTCGCTGCTGTCGATGTTCATCGCGGCGCTGGCGGCGTACGCCTTCTCGCGGCTGCGGTTCGCGGGGCGTCGGGTGGGCCTGCTGTCGCTGCTGCTGCTGCAGCTCTTCCCCGCGATCCTGGCGCTGGTGGCCATGTACATCACCTTCGCGAAGGTGGGGGACATCGTCCCGGCGTTCGGGCTCAACACGACGATGGGTCTGATCCTCGCCTACATGGGCGGGGCGATGGGCTCCAACGTGTGGCTGCTCAAGGGCTACTTCGACACCATCCCCAAGGAGATGGACGAGGCCGCCATCGTCGACGGGGCCAGCCACGCGCGGATCTTCTTCACGATGACGCTGCGGCTGGTCGGCCCGATCCTGGTGACGGTCTTCATGCTGTCCTTCGTCGGCCTCTTCGGAGAGTTCATGCTGGCCAGCGTCTTCCTGAAGGATGTCGACCAGCAGACCCTCGGGGTGGGGCTGTGGTCGCTGTCCAAGGGTCGTGACGCCAACGAGCGGTTCGGCTTCTTCGCGGCCGGATCCCTGCTGTGCTCGCTGCCGGTGATGCTGCTCTACCTGGCCTTCCAGAAGCAGCTCGTCGGCGGCCTCACCCAGGGGTCGGTCAAGTAACCAGCTCCGCGGGCGGGGGGCGACCTCCCCCTCCAGGCCCCCGCCCGCGGTCACCGCAACGCTCGAGGAGACAGCCATGCGTCCGCCACGTCTCGTGGACATCGCCGCTCACGCCAAGGTGAGCGAGGCGACCGTGAGCCGTGTGCTGAACGACAAGCCCAACGTCGCCGAGTCGACCCGCCAGGCGGTGCTCACCGCGCTGGACGTCCTCGGTTACGAGCGCCCCTTCCAGCTGCGCCGCAAGACCGCCGGGCTGGTGGGGCTCATCGTCCCCGAGCTCGACAACCCGATCTTCCCGATCCTCGCGCAGATCATCGAGACCGCGCTGGCGCAGCACGGCTACACGGCGGTGCTGTGCACGCAGACCCCCGGCGGGATGCACGAGGACGACTACACCGAGATGCTGCTCGACCGGGGGGTCGCGGGGATCATCGTCGTCAGCGGGCAGCACGCCGACACCACCACCAGCCCGGACCGTTACCTGCGGCTGCGGGAGGGCGGCCTCCCGCTGGTGCTCGTCAACGGCTACTACCCGGGCATCGACGCGTCCTTCCTGTCCAACGACGACGTCGCGTCGATGGACCTGTCACTGACCCACCTCGTGCAGCTGGGCCACACCGAGATCGGGCTGGCGGTCGGGCCGGACCGCTACGTGCCGGTCATCCGCAAGATCGAGGGCTACCGCGCCGGGATGGAGCGGCTGCTCGGCCGCACCGACGTGGACGGCCTGGTCGAGACCACGTTGTTCAGCGTCGAGGGCGGGGCGTCGGCGGCCACCCGCCTCATCGGCAAGGGCTGCACCGCCATCGTGTGCGGCTCGGACCTGATGGCGCTCGGGGCGATCCGCGCGGCCCGGGCGCTGGGGCGGCGCGTCCCGGAGGACGTCTCGGTCATCGGCTACGACGACTCGGCGCTGATGGCCTTCACCAACCCGCCGCTGACGACGGTGCACCAGGCGGTCGTCGCGATGGGGGAGGCGTCGGTGCGCTCGCTGCTGGACGAGATCGAGGGCAGCCCCGTGCCGCGCACCGAGTTCCTCTTCCAGCCCGAGCTGGTCGTGCGCGCCTCGACCGCCCCCGCCCCCCGCTGACCCCCTCTCCCGACAACGTGGTCCCTTTTGGTGCGTGGAGCGCCAACAGAGACCACGATTGTGGGGCCCCTCCCGACAACGTGGACGGTTTTGGTGCGTGGGGCGCCAAAAGGGACCACGATCGTGGGGAGGGAGGGGAGGGGAGGGGACGTCGTGGGTGGTCAGCCGGCCGTATGCCGCTGCCGCTGCTCGACGAGGTGCTGCAGCACCTCTGCTGCGGCCTCCGGGGAGTCCACCCGCCACCCGGCCCGGGTGTCGCCCTCCCCGACCTTGAGGGACAGGTCGTGCTCGCGGCCGGCGGCGGCCATGGCGGCGAAGGCGCGCTCGTCGGTCACGTCGTCCCCGGCGTAGAACACGGCGTCCGCGCCGCACCACGCCGCGAGGTCGGTGACGGCGGAGCCCTTGTCGGCGTCCACCACCGACAGCTCCACCACGCACTTGCCCGGCATCACGTGGGCCTTGGAGTGCTGCGCCGCCAGGGCGACGGTGTCGGCGGTCGCCGAGTCGGCCACGGGCTCGTAGACGCCGCGGGTGTGCAGGACCACGGCGGCGGGCTTGCGCTCGATCCGGGTCCCCGGGTGCCGCTCCACGATCGCGGTGAGGCCCTCGTCGAGCGAGGCCAGCGCGAGCCGCTGCGGCCCGGTCAGCTCGTGCAGGCCGGCCTCGGGGCGGGAGGACTGGGCGCCGTGGCTGCCCACGAGCACCACGCCGTCGTCGGGCCCGATCCCCGTGAGCCGGGCCAGGGTGTCCAGGTCCCGCCCGGAGACGGCGGCCACGGTGGTTCGCGGCATACGGGCCAGGCCGCGCAACGCCTCGACCGTGCCGGGGAGGGGTCGCGAGGTCGACGGGTCCTCCACGAGGGGGGCGAGCACCCCGTCGAAGTCCGTGGCCACCAGGACCGTCGGGCTCGAGGCGAGCTCCTCGATCGCGGCCCGGATCGCGTCGTCCATCAGTGCTCCTCGTGGGTGTGGTCGCGGGTGGGCTTGCGGACCGGGCGCACCGGCTTGTTGGGGGCGGCCTCGAGGGCGTCGAGGAAGGCGCCGGCCCAGTGCTGCACGTCGTTGCGGCGGACCCGCCGGCGCAGCGCCTTCATCCGCCGTGAGCGCTCCTGCGGCGAGGCGTGGGCGGCGTCCAGGATGGCCCGCTTGAGACCGACGATGTCGTGCGGGTTGACGAGGAAGGCCTCGCGCAGCTCCTCCGCCGCGCCGGTGAACTCACTCAGGAGCAGCGCGCCGCCGTTGTCGTGGCGGCAGGCGATGTACTCCTTGGCGACGAGGTTCATGCCGTCGCGCAGCGGCGTGACGACCATGACGTCCGCGGCGAGGTAGAGCGCGGCGAGCTCCTCGCGCCCGTAGGCCTGGTGGAGGTACTCCATGGCGGGGGAGCCGATGGCGGAGTAGTTGCCGTTGATCCGCCCCACCGCCCCCTCGACGTGCTCGCGCAGGTCGATGTAGGCGTCGATGCGCTCGCGGCTCGGCGTCGCGATCTGGATGAAGGTGGTGTCGGCGCCGTCGAGCGAGCCGTCCTTGAGCAGCTCCTCGTAGGCCTTGAGGCGGTGCCGGATGCCCTTGGTGTAGTCGAGCCGGTCGATGCCGAGCAGCAGCAGGCTCGGGTCGCCCAGCGACGCGCGGATCTCCCGGGCCCGCGCCCGGACGGAGGGGGTCCGGGCCAGCTCGTCCATGGACCGGAAGTCGACGGAGATCGGGACGCAGGCGGCGCGGACGTCGTGGCCGCCGGTGACCTTGCCGACGTGGATGACGTCGCCCTTGACGGTCATCCCGAGGATGTGGCGGCAGGCGCGCAGGAAGTTGCCGGCGTCCCCGGGCCGCTGGAAGCCCAGGAAGTCGGCACCGAGCAGTCCCTCGAGGATCGCTGCGCGCCAAGGGATCTGGGCAAACAGCTCCACCGGCGGGAAGGGGATGTGGTCGAACCAGCCGATCCGCACGTCGGGCCGCAGCTGGCGCAGGAAGGCCGGCACCAGCTGGAGCTGGTAGTCGTGGACCCAGACCGTGGCGCCCTCCGCGGCGACCTCGGCGAGGGTCCGGGCGAACCTCTCGTTGACCTCGCGGTAGACGTTCCACCACTTGCGGTGGAACTGCGCGGGCACGATGACGTCGTGGTAGACCGGCCACAGGGTGTCGTTGCTGAACCCCTCGTAGTAGGCCTGCACCTCGTCCTCGGAGAGAGGCACGGGGTGCAGCCGCATCCCGGCCTCGTCGAACGGCTCGGGCGCCTCGCCCGCCTCACCGGACCACCCCACCCACACGCCGTCGCGGTCGGCCATCACCGACTCCATGGCCGTCACCAGGCCGCCGGGGCTGCGGTGCCAGCTGACGTTGCCGTCCTCGTCGACCACGCGGTCGACGGGCAGCCGGTTGGCGGCGATGACGAAGTCGAAGGTGGATGAGGGTCGGGACGATCCAGCCGAGTCCGCCATGGTCGGGCTGCTCCTTCGGGTCACGTGGATGGGTCGGCGGCCGTATGCCGGTCACGCCGCCCCTGCACCTACCCGGTGCGCTGCCATCGTAGGCACAGCGGTCCGGGGAGCGACCCCCTGGTGGCGCGCCCGGGACCGCACGGACTAGCGTTCTGACATGAAGATCTCCGACGTGGTCAAGAGCAAGGGCGCTGACGTCGTGACCCTGCGACCGGACGCCACCGTGAGCGAGCTCCTGCGGGTGCTGGCCGAGCACAACATCGGGGCCGTGGTCGTCAGCGACGACGGCGAGGCCGTGAGCGGCATCGTCAGCGAGCGCGACGTCGTCCGGCACCTGGGTCGCGCCGGCGCCGAGATCCTCGAGCAGCCGGTCACCCACATCATGACGGCCGAGGTCCACACCTGCTCGCTCGGGGACGAGATCGAGGAGCTGGCGGGGGCCATGACCGAGCGGCGGATCCGGCACGTGCCGGTGGTCGAGGACGGCCGGCTGACCGCCATCGTCACCATCGGCGACGTCGTCAAGCACCGGATCAGCCAGCTGCAGGACGAGCGCGACCACCTGGTCGGCTACATCAACCAGTAGTGACCGCATCGTCACCTGCCCGCTGAGCCGGGGCCCAGCGGGCGCCGAGGCCGACGCCGTACCGTGGACGTCATGAGCACGTCGTCGACCACGCCGCCCGCAGGGCTGCCCCAGGCCTACGACACCCTGGGCCCCTACCGCCTGGCCGGGACGCTGGGGGAGGGCGGCATGGGGGTCGTCTACCTCGGCCTGGACCGGGCCGGGCGGGCCGTCGCGATCAAGGCGCTGCGGTCGCACATCGCCGGGGACCCCGAGGCGCGGGCCCGGCTGGCGCGCGAGGTGACGACGCTGGAGCGGGTGCAGCACCCGCGGGTGGCTGCGGTGCTCGACGCCGACCCCGACGGGCCGCGGCCCTACATCGTGACCCGCTACGTCCCGGGGCCGCCGCTGGACGACTACGTCCGCGTGCACGGGCCGTTCCGCGGCGACGCGCTGGTGCGCTTCGCGCGCGGGCTCTACGAGGCGCTGCAGGCGATCCACGCGGCGGGCGTGGTGCACCGCGACCTCAAGCCGGGCAACGTGCTCATCGTCGACGACGAACCGGTCGTCATCGACTTCGGCATCGCCCACGTGGCCGACGACGTGAGGCTGACCAGCACCGGCCTCGTCATGGGGACGCCCGGATACCTCTCGCCCGAGGTCCTCGAGGGCGGCCGGGTCACCGAGTCCACGGACTGGTGGGGCTGGGCGGCGTCCCTGGCGTATGCCGCCACGGGGTCACCCCCCTTCGGCAGCGGCCGGGTCGACGTCATCCTCGACCGGGTGCGGGCCGGCCACCACGACCTCGCGGGCGTGGACGCCCGGCTGCGGCCCCTGCTCGCGGCGGCGCTCGCGCCGGACCCGGTGCAGCGGCCCGCGGCGGGCACGGTCGTGGAGGCGCTGGAGCAGGCCGCCCGCGGCGACACCCCGCGTCTGGGGATCGGGGCGTCGGGGCGCACGGAGCTGATCCCGGTCGTGGGATCGTCCGCGGCGACGCAGCTGGTCTCGCCCGCGACGGAGCACGTCCCGGCGGCGACGGAGCACGTCTCACCTGCCGGGGGGCGCGCCGAGCCGTGGGCCGGGCAGGCGCCCGCGCCCACCCGGGGCGCTCCGGCCGGGCCGGGCAGCACCCGGGTCATGCCGGCGGTCGGTGGCGGGGCGGCCTATGCGGGGTTCCGGCCGGCGCCCCAGGTCGGGGGTGCGGGAGCCGGTGGGGGCTCGGCATACGGGCCGGTCGCCCCGGTGCAGGGGGCGCCTGTGCAGGGGGCGTCTGTGCAGGGGGCGCCTGTGCAGAGAGCCTCCGTGCAGGGGGCCTTCGTGCACGAGACGCCGGTGCAGGGGGCCTCGGTGCTGCCGGCCGTCGATCCTCGGCTCGGCAAGCCGGCCCGCACCGGGCAGCTGATCGGGCTCACGGCCGTCGTCGCGGCGCTCGCGACGGCCTGGCCGGTGCTCGCGCTCGCGGTGGGCGTGGTGTGGTCGGTGCTGGCGCGGACCGTGGACCGGTCGGTGACCGCCACCGTGATCCGACGCCACGAAGCGGGTGGGGCCCGGAGCACCGACGTGGCGGTGGCGGCGGTGCGCAGCCCGTTCCAGCTGGTGGCGGCGGCCGCCTCCACCGTGCTGTGCGGGCTGCTCGGGCTCGTCGCCGCGGTGGCCGTGAGCTTTGCCACATCCCTGCTGCTGCGGCTGGCGCTCGGCCACTCCGTCCCGCCGACCGCCTCGATCCCGCTCGCGGTCGGCGCGCTCGCGGGCTGCTGGACCTGCTGGTGGGGAGCCGGGGGGATCTCGCTGCGGCGGGGCTCGCGGATGCTGATGCGCGGCCTCACTCCCGGGCCGCTGACCAGGGACGTCGTTACCGCGCTGCTGGTGGCGCTGGCCGCCGGGCTGGCCCTGTGGACGCTGCTGCGGCATGGCGTGCCGGGGTGGTGGCCGCTGCAGGAGGCGCCGCTCGGCGGGGCGGTGGACTGGCAGTTCTGAGGCGGCGTGCGGCCGGCGCCGAGGCGGCCTGAGCCGGCCTCGAGCCGGCCTCGAGCTGGCCCCGATCCTGCCTCGACCCCGCCTCGATCCGTCCAGGGCGGGCCCAGGGTGACGGCGAGGGTTCCCCCGGTCGAGGGGAGATTCGTGCGGGGCGGCGTGGCTCGGTTTGGGATCGGGTGCCGATCGTGCCTAGGGTCGTAGACGCGGCGACCACCCGTCCTGGACGTGGTCGGATCGTCCGTGTCGCGGGGTACCACCTCGCCTCGGGGAACAATTTGATAGTCCCGAATTCATTTGTCGGACACGCCCGTTGCGCCGAGCAGCACCCGACGGGCGGCATGCCGGACCACCTCTGTCGTCCGGGTCCCAGGGTGCTGGTGGAGGACCCACTCGTGACTCGCGTCTCGCGAGTCTTGGGGTGAAGCCGCGTCAGCGGCCGGACACCTGACCGTCCGAACCCGACAGCTCACTTCACAGGCGTCGTCAGGAAAGGAACCCTGTGCGCAACGCACCTCGTCACGCCATCAAGACCCCCCGTACCGCTCGCTGGGCCACCACCGGCCTCGCCGCTGCGGCCCTGACCGTCGGAGGTGGCATCGCCACCGCGGGCTCCGCCCACGCCGACGACGTCTGGGACCGCGTCGCGGCCTGCGAGTCCGGTGGCAACTGGAACATCAACACCGGCAACGGCTACTCCGGTGGCCTGCAGTTCACCCCGAGCACGTGGCGCGCCTACGGCGGCTCCGGCTCCGCCCAGAACGCCTCCAAGGCCGAGCAGATCGCGGTCGCCAAGCGCGTCCTGCAGGGCCAGGGCCCGGGCGCGTGGCCCGTCTGCTCCCGCAAGGCCGGCCTGACCCGCGGCAGCGGCGGCGCCGCCTCCGGCACCGCCGAGGTCCGCGCCTCCCGCTCGACCGAGCGCAAGGCCGTCTCCACCGAGCGCTCCTCGCGCAAGGTCTCGGAGCAGGGCACCAAGCGCTACACCGAGAAGACCGTCTCCACCCCGAAGAAGTCCTCCACCAAGACGACCTCCGCGTCGACCCGCGCCGCCTCCACCGTCGGCTACCCGGGCGCCTCGGCCTTCGTCCTGGGTCACAAGGACGACGCCGTCACCCTGCTGGGCAAGCGCCTGCAGGCCCACGGTTTCGGCAACTTCTACAAGGTGGGGCCCGGCCCGACCTTCACCGAGGCTGACAAGGCTGCCGTGGCCGCCTTCCAGAAGTCCCTCGGCTGGACCGGCTCGGACGTCAGCGGTTACCCCGGCCCGGTCACCTGGGCCAAGCTGATGGCGCCCGCCAGCTGAGCTGACGCTCTCCGTCGCAGGGGGCCGATCCCGATGGGGTCGGCCCCCTGAGGCATGCCCGCGGAAGGTCCGACCGTGTCCGAGCTCTGTCTGAATGTGCTGTGCTCGTGTGGGGTCGGACGCGCACGGGCATGGCACATGTGAGGAACGCCACAATCACTACGCTGGGTGACCGGTCAACTGTGACGCCACGGGGCAAATCCGCCCAGGAGATCACCGCTGCGTGACCGAGCGGGCCGCGGAGACGCTCCCGACCGCCCACCCCAGGTTTGTCTCAGAAAGATAACGGCCCTTAAGGTTGCTCCCAGCCGCGACTGCCATGGGCAGGGGCGGCTGATCGCGGAGAGGCCCTCTCCGTCTCGGGACACAACTCCATAACCCCGAAATTTGAGAATGCGCATGCCCACCACGCCGAAGGTCATCCGGTGGGCATCGGCCGCCGGAGCCACTTCCGGGCGCGGGATGACCGTGGAGGACCCAATCCGACCCTGTGCGCAGGGTCTTGGGGTGAAGCCGCAGCAGCGGCCGGGCACCTGACCGCCCGAACCCGACAGCTCACTTCACAGGCGTCGTCAGGAGAGGAACTCCCCCCACCATGCGTTTCACCCCCCGTCACGCTGCCCCGAAGCGCGCCACCAAGCGCATCGCCACCGTCGGCCTGACCGCTGCTGCCCTCACCGTGGGCGGCGGCCTGGCCACCGCGTCGACCGCCTCCGCCGCCACCAACTGGGACGCCATCGCGGCGTGCGAGTCCGGCGGCAACTGGTCGATCAACACCGGCAACGGCTTCTACGGCGGCCTGCAGTTCACCCGCTCCACGTGGCTCGGCTACGGCGGCGGCGCCTACGCCCCCACCGCCAACCGCGCCTCCCGCGCCCAGCAGATCGCCATCGCCGAGCGCGTCATGGCCTCCCAGGGCCCCGGCGCCTGGCCGGTCTGCTCGCGCCGCGCCGGTGCGACCGCGTCCCGCTCGACCGTCCGCAAGCCGGTCCAGCGCGTCGTCAAGACCACCAAGAAGCGCGTCGTCAAGAAGAAGCGCTACGTCTCCAAGAAGCGTTACGTCATGAAGAAGCGCTACACCCGCTCGGGAAAGCGCTACTACGTGCGCGTCTACGTCCGCCGCTGATCCCGGGCGCCCCGGCGCCTGCTCAGCTCGCGGAGGGCCCGCTCCACCCCGACTCGGGGGAGGGAGCGGGCCCTCTGGCGTCGGGGTCGGGTGCAGGGGAGTTCGTCCCGGCCGACCGCCCCCACTAGGATCGGACGGCACGTATGACGGAAGCCCGCCCGTAGGGGCCACCGTCATCCCGCTGGAGTGGCGCAATCGGTAGCGCACCTGTCTTGTAAACAGGTGGTTGAGGGTTCGAGTCCCTTCTCCAGCTCTGTTCCCGCAGGTCACAGCCCGTTTCTCGGCTTCACGGGTCACCCGTCTCAGCCCCTTCCAGGCCTGTTTCGGGTCCGACACGCCGAGGAGCCCCCCCAAACTGAGTTGTGGGCTGCTCCCGGTTAGCGGCTCGCCTTAAGACGAGCCGGTTCCCCAGGTGCTTGATTCATCTCGGCGGGCGGGCTCATCACTGCTCTGCCGTCGGTAGGCCGTTGACGCAATCTCGCGGCGTGTGTCATCCACGACCTCGGCCTCGAAGGCCAGGGTCTTGATGAACGCGCTGATTCTCTCGGCCTCACGTCGCGACAGATTCTCGGGGAGCGTGATCTTCCCCTGCAAACCGGCCCTGATCGGGAACGGGTACGTGATGAGGCCAGGGGCGACAGGCAGTGAACGTCGGCGTCACTGCTGACGCCCGCCGCGAGGTAGACGCGGGCGAACACGTGCCACAGGTCATGGAGTCGCGTGCGGGGCGAAGTTGCGCCGGTCGCGTGCCGTCTGCCTCGATGCGCTGCGGAGCATCCTCCGTAGGGTTTAGCCGGCCGCTCGCGAAGTTCGGGGCGGGCGGGTAGACGAGCCGGTCGCGAGGCTCGGCATGGGCGTACGGGGCGCGAGTGGCGGGGTCGATTGCTGAGTCGCAACCGGTCCGTTTTAGGTCCGAAACCGGCGAGTCGGGGTGGGGCGGCGTGCCCAAAGTGGTGACTGTGCAGATCAGGGCGGGTGGACAGACGTCTGAGCAGGTCAGAGCGGGTATCCGGCCCGACTCGTCCCGCCCCGTAGCCGACGCCTCGGGAACAGGTGGTTGAGGGTTCGAGTCCCTCCTCCTGGGCCGTCTGTGCAGCCCAGGGGCTTTGCGTACGTCTTCGAGCGGCGGGGTGATGGCCCTCGGCCAGGTGGCGGCTAGTCGAGGGCAGGAGGGTCCGCATAGAGCATGGGTGCCTCCAGCACGTCGAACACCTCCTGTGCGAGCCAGGTCTCCCGACCGCCGCGTCCGAAGGTGCCCAGACTGCGAACAAAACCTTGGTCCTCGGCGCGACGGATGAGGTTGCGCGCCCCCTGGTTGGTCACCTCCAGCGCTGCCTGTACAGACCGTACAGTCAAGAAGGGGTTGTGGACGATGAGCTCCACCAGCGCCGGCAGACGCGATCGGTCCTGCGCTACGCGGGCCCGGTAGCCTTCTCTGATTCCGATCAGCCGTTTCGACCTAGCCACGCCATCGTTCGCCTGCTCGGTGACGGCGTGCAGGAAGAAGTGGAGCCAGCTGTCGATGTCACCACGCTCACGCACGCCCTGGAGCGCGGCGTAGTACTCCTGCCGGTGGGCCTCGAAGTAGCTCGACAGGTAGAGGAGCGGATGGGGGAGGCGCCCTCGCTCCTTCAGTATCACGTTGATGAGCAAGCGACCGATGCGGCCGTTGCCATCCAAGAAGGGGTGGATGGTCTCGAACTGATAGTGCATCATCGCCGCGTGGACGAGGACAGGGAGGGTGGGGGCGGGTTCATTTACGAATCGCTCCCAGTCGGTCAGGAGCGCCCCGATCTCGTCGGGGAGCGGCGGCACGTAGGTGGCGGTCTCCGGAGTCGCGCCGGCGTGGCCGACCCACACGGGTGTGAGTCGGAAAGCGCCAGGATTCTTCTCCTCCCCGCGGACGCCACGGAGCAGGGTCTCGTGAACTTCCAGGATGAGCCGCTGGGTGATGGGGAGCTCTGCGCTGAGGCGGTAGGCAAGGTCGGTGGCGTCCAGGTACCGGCGAACCTCATCGACGTCATCACTGCCCGCCTGGGCGTCGACCTCGGCCTGAAGGAGGTCCGACAGCGAGGCTTGGGTGCCTTCGATGCGAGACGAAGCGAGAGCCTCGCGACGCAGGTAGGGCCCGATGAGCGTGCTCGGATCGGTGATGAGGGTGCTGAGCCCGGCCAGGTTGCCAAGGGCCGTGTCGGCCTCCGATAGCGCCATCACCACGTGCATCGGCAGCGTGAGGCTTCGGGGGATGGGCTTCGGTTGGTAGTGCGTGAAGGCCCACCTGTCCCCAGGGCGGCGCACCGCAGCGCCGAACTGGCTGTCGATGAAGTCTGACGGGTCCACGCGAGACTCCTAACTCGATGGGAGATCGTTGGGAGCGGGTCTCTATCCCAACCACTTGGAGCGTGACGGCGATACTCCAACTATAGACGTATCTGTGTTGGAGCGATGGCCTGCATTGTGGGTATGCGTTGGAGCGTTCGCCGAGAACTCCAAGTCGGAACCCGGGCCATTGGGAGCGTGGCCTGAACCAAGGGCGGAGCCAGCCGACATCAGGCCGCGCCTCGAGCATGCACGGGCACCAGTGCTTGGCCTGGCCGCGGGTGGCGCGATTCAGGAACGCGCTGCAGGTCCGAATTGTCCTGACCCGCAAACTGATCCGCCGCCCACCCCGCCACCCCCGCCCCGGCGGCGCGCTTCGACCCGGCACCCCGACCGTCCGCGTGCCAAGGTAAACCCCTCACTCAGAGTGCACAGGGGGTGACGGTGCAGCGAGAACGCCTCGACGAGCTGCTGCTGCAGCGGCTCGGCCTGCCCGGGCGGGGCTGGACGACGACCACGCGCTGTGCGCATCTCGGGCTCGTCGGCGCGGGGCTGGTCCTCGTCACGGCGGTCGCGCTGGGTTCCCCGCCGTTCCTGGCACTGGGGGAGCACGCCGGGTTCGTGGCACTCCTGGTGGGGCTGCGGTTCTGGGCCGGCCTCAACCCCATCGTCATCCGCCGCGCCGGCATCGCCAACGAGACCATCCTCGAGGGCGGGGTCCTGGTCCTCGCGCTCGCCGCGCTGGGCCCCGGCCCCGGCACCGCGCTGTGGCTGGCCAGCTCGCTGGCGCTCGAGCTCGTCCAGCGCCACTACCTGTCGATCGCCCTGCTCAACACGGCGCTGCGGACCTTCCCCGGCGTGGCCGCAGCGGGCCTGCAGGTCGCCGTGACCGCCGGCGGCTGGCCGACCAGCCGCGCCGACCGCAGCGCGGTGGTGGGGCTGACGGTGGGGGCGGCATACGGGCTGGTGGAGTCGATCCTCAGCGACCTGGCGTCGCGGTGGATCTCGGGGCAGCTGGGCGCGCCGGTGCGGTGGTCCTCCCTGGGTCTCGCCGCCCTGGTGGGGGCGGGGCTGGGCGTGCTCGCCGGGCTCGCGCTCTGGATGTCACCGCCGGTCGAGGCGGCGATCGTGCTCGCGCTGCCGCTGGTGCTGGTGGCGCGCCTCGTCCGCGTCACGGTCGAGCGCGCCGACGGCCAGCAGTCCAACTGGATCCTGCTGAACGCCATCACCCGGCTCGCCTCGGCCGAGGAGCTGGTGGAGGTCGAGCGCGTCGTGCTCCAGGCCGCGACCGCCCTCGCACCCGCCTGCACCGTGGACATCACCACCGAGCCGCCGCTGCGCAACCGCCGCAAGCTCTGGTTGCCGCTGTCGTCACCCGGCCAGCCGACCGCCCCGCTCGACCACAGCCACGCCGCGGAGACGCGCTGGCTGCGGGCGACCCTGCGCACCTACGACGTGTCCCTGCCCTGCCACGAACGCGAGGCGCTCAGCGCCCTCGCCGCGGCCGGCCACGCCGCCACCGACCGCATCACCGAGCGCAACGACATGCACTGGCTCGCGCGGCACGACGCCCTGACCGGGCTGCTCAACCGCAACGGATACTGGCAGCTCGCGTTCGACGAGCTCCCGGACGGTATGCCGGCCGGCGCGCTGCTCATCGACCTGGACCGGTTCAAGACCGTCAACGACGTCTTCGGGCACGCCGTCGGCGACGAGGTGCTTCTCGCGGCGGCGGAGGCGCTGCGGGCGGTCCTGCCCAGCGACGCGGCCGCGGCTCGCTGGGGCGGCGACGAGTTCGTGGTGCACGTGACCGGCGACGCCGCCGTCGCCCGGCTCGAGCAGCTCGGCCACGAGGTCATCGTCGCGGTCGAGGACGCGGCCGCCGAGCTGATCCCGCGCGGGATGGTCTCGGCCAGCGTGGGATACGCCACCACCGAGGACGGGACCCGCGTGGACGCCGTCGAGCTGCTGCAGCGCGCCGACCAGTCGATGTACTCCGCCAAGCGCGCCGGGCGGGCGACGGTGCGCGGCCACCGGCTGTGAGGCGGGAGCGCCGGCGGCGGCTGAGGCGAGCTGCGGCGGGCTGAGGCGGGCTGAGGCGGGTTACTGCGCCGTCTGGTAGGCGTTGAGGTAGGAGTCCTCGCCGCGGCGCTGCAGGGCCAGGAGCTCGGCATACACCCCGCCGGAGGTGGCCAGCTCGGCCGGTGAGCCGATCTCGTCCACCTGGCCGTCCTTGATCGTGACGATCCGGTCCACGCTCGCGATCGTCGACAACCGGTGCGCGATGATCAGCGAGGTGCGGCCGGCCATCAGCTGCTCGAGCCCGGCCTGCACGGCCCGCTCGGAGCGCGTGTCCAGGGCGCTGGTGGCCTCGTCGAGCACCAGGACCGAGGCGTCCTTGAGCATGGCGCGGGCCACAGAGATGCGCTGCTTCTGACCGCCGGAGAGCTTGAGCCCGCGCTCGCCGATCATGGCGTCGAGCTCACCGTCCAGGCCCCCGATGAAGACGCTGGCGTTGGCGCGCTCCGCCGCGAGGGCGACCTCGTCCTCGGTGGCGGTGGGGTGGCCGTAGCGGATGTTCTCCCCGACGGTGTCCGAGAAGAGCGAGGGGTCCTGGAAGACCAGGGAGATCCGCCGCCGCAGCTCGTCGTGGGGGAGCGTGGCGATGTCGACCCCGTCGATCCGGATCTGCCCGCCGCGCAGGGGATAGAGGCCGAGCAGCAGGTTGACGAGCGTCGTCTTGCCGCCGCCGGACTCGCTGACCAGGGCGACCCGCTCGCCGCGCCGCAGGTCGAAGGTCACGTCGCGCAGCACGTCCGGGCCGTCGCCGTAACCGAACCGCACGTCCTCGAACTCCAGCACCGGCGCGTGCTCGTCGCGGACCGGCAGCTCGGGCATCTCGCTGACGTGCTGCACCTCGGCCGCCGCCATCACCCGGAAGTAGTCGCGCGACCCCGCCACCGCCCGCTGCGACGCGTCGAGCACCCAGCTCATCATCTCGACGGGCATGCGGGCCATGGCGATCAGCTGGATCAGCAGCACCATCTGCCCGACCGAGAAGCCGCCGTCGAGGGTGCGCCAGAAGATCAAGAGGTACATCGCGGCGAAGGTCAGGTTGAGCACGCCGCGACGGATCACGTCCATGGTGTGCCAGTGCCGCGACTGCTTCTTGGTCGTGGCGTCGGTGCGCAGGAAGTGGTCGGTGAAGGTGTCGAGCTCGTGCCGCTCGCGGGTGAACGACCGCACCACGCGGATCTGCCCCACCACCTCGGCGAAGCGACCCCCGGCGGTGTCGACGTGGAGGTTCTTGTCGGCCTCGAGCCGCTGCCAGGTGCGCGACGTGAGCCCGGTCAGCCACACGTAGGTGGGGAACACGAAGGCCAGCAGCAGCGCCAGCGGCCAGTAGTAGATCGCGCTGATGACCAGCACCGCGGCGGTCTGGATCAGCATCGTGAAGAACGTGTTGGCCAGCGACTTCGCGAAGTTGGAGACCTCGGTGATCGACCGGTTGAGCCGCGACACGATCGACCCGGTCATCTCCTCGTCGAACCAGCTCTGCGGCAGCCGCAGCAGCTTGTCGAGGTAGCGCGTAGACAGGATCGCGCGGATCCGGTTGCTGAGCACGTCGCCGGTGTAGCCCCCGATGTTGGACACCAGCGTGCTGATCAGCTCCGCCGCGAGGATGGCGAGCGTGAGCACCGCCAGCGTCGGCAGCACGCTCGTGCCCCGCCCATCGCGCACCGCGCCGACGATGAGGTCCGTGGCCCGCCCCACCAGGAAGGGGGTCGCGAGCCCCGCCGTCGCGGTGACCACGGCGCACGCCGCGACCCCCAGGTAGTAGGGGCGCAGCTCGCTCGTGAACCGGATGATGTGGGCCAGCGACGCGAAGAGACCCTCGGGGCGGGCGGGGTCGGAGGCGGTGCCGTCGCGGCCGGCGCCCTGGCCGGCGTCGCTGGCGTCGTCGGCGTCGCGCGTGGCAGGGCTCACGCTGGTGCTCATCGGGGACTCCTCGCTGGCGGTGCTCCGCGGCCGTCGGGGACTGCGCGGGGCGGACACCCGGTCAACGCCGCCGGCGGCGATCGTCTTCCCCGCGGCAGGTCAGCACAGGTCGAGCAGCGCCTCGGCATAGGCGCACTCGAGGTCCGTGTGCCTCGTATGCCGTTGCCGCTGCCCGTCGTCGGTGACGACCCGCCATACGGGCTGTGGCTCGGGGTCCTCGGTCTCGGGGTGCTCGGTCTCGCGGTGCACCGACCGGAGGCGGTCGCCGAGGAGCTCGCGCAGCTGGTCCTCGCGGGGCAGCCAGACGGTCTGGTCCAGGCCTACCGAGTCGAGGGCCCACTCGGTGGTGCCGTTGAAGCCGAGGACGGACTGGTCGGCGTAGTGGTGCAGCTCGATCGTCAGGTCGCTGATCCAGTAGGTCTGGTCGGCGAGGGTGTCGACGTCGATCGCGAACCGGTCGCCCGGCCGCGGCTCCCACAGCACGCCTGCCGCGGCGAGGCGACGGGCCAGCTCGAGCGTCAGCATCCGCCCATCCTGCCTCACGACGCCCCCTGGCCTCGCCATTGGTCACCAATGACCGGATCGGCCCCGATGTGAACGATCCATAACGTCATTGGTGACCAATGGCGCCAGCAGCAGCAGCAGCAGCAGCAGCGGCAGCGGCAGCGGCGGCGGGGGTGGGCGTCAGTCGTGGGCGACCTGCACGACCTCGCCGCCCGTGATGCGCACGAGCTCGTCGAAGGTCGTCGGGAAGAGGGTGTGCGGCGTGCCGCCGGCGGCCCACAGCTGCTCATGCCCGCGCAGCGCCTCGTCGACCGCGGTGCGCAGCGGCGCCGGGTGACCCAGCGGAGCCACGCCACCGATGACCTGCCCTGTGGCCGAACGCACCTCGTCGGCGTTGGCCATGTGCGCCTCGACCACCCCGAGGGCTCGCTCGAGGACCTCGAAGTCGACCCGGTGCGCCCCGCTGGTCAGCGCGAGGATCGGCGCCCCGTCGGCCATGATCACGAGCGAGTTGGCGATGGCGCCGACGTCACACCCCATCGCGTCCGCCGCCTCCCGAGCGGTGCGGGCCGAGTCGGGGAGCAGGCGGATCCGGCCGGAGGCGCCGGCGGACTCGAGCGCGGCCTGCACCTCACGGCTGCGGCGCGGGAGGTCGGAGGGGGAGGTGGCGTCGGGCGCGGTCGTCATACGGCTCAGCCCATCACGGGCGCCCGTATGCCGCCAACCGCCGCCCGCCCCTCGGTGCGGCAGCGACCGCTCAGGAGCGGCGGCGACGGCGTCGGCGCTCGCCGTCGGGGGATGTCAGCACCTGGTCGAGCGAGAGGTCCCCGGGGCTGGTCAGCGCGAGCAGCAGCGCCGCCACGCCGATGGCGGCCACCAGCTCCCACCCGCCCTTGTCGACGAGCACGCCGTGGCCGCGGTGGACGAAGGCATAGGCCCCGCACATCAGCAGCGCCACCAGCGCGCTCGCCACCCACGTGAAGAGCCCGAGCAGGATGCAGATCCCGCCCACCAGCTCGATCGTCGCGGCGAGGATCGCGGAGAGGGTGGGGACGGGCACCCCTGACCGCGCCATCTGCGCGGCCACCCCGTCGATCCCGAGGATCGTGAACTTCTGCCACCCGTGGGCGATCAGCACGAGCCCGAGCAGGACCCGGCACCCCAGCAGCAGCACCGCGCGCACGGGGTTGTCCGAGAAGGGGGTCTGGTGGAGCGAGGCCATGCGGGCCACCCTAAGGTTCCGGCGGACGCCGCGGGGTGCTGGCGAGCCGTCGCAGAGTGGCCGCAGAGCCGTCGCAGAGTGGACGCAGGTACGACGTCTGGGGCGGCCTGGCGTGGCATCCGCGACCAGTCTGTGCCCATCACGCCCGCCACGCGCCCGTCGGCCCGCCCGACCCCCCCAGGTCGGAAGGTCAGGGCTCCAGCCAGACACCCTCGTCCAGGGCGCGCTCGAACGTCGGGATCCACCGGTCGATGTCGAGTCCCTTGCGCGACAGCCACTCTCGCGAGTAGTAGCTGTCGGCATACCGACCCCCGCCGTCGCACAGGAGCGTCACGACAGACCCCTGCTCGCCCCGGGCGCGCATCTCGCAGACCAGCTTGAGCGCCCCGAAGAGGTTGGTGCCGGTGGAGCCGCCCGCGAAGAGCCCGGTGCGCGAGCGCAGCACGTGGATCCCCGCGATGGAGGCGGCGTCGGGCACCGAGATCATGCGGTCGACCACCCCGGCGATGAAGCTCGGCTCCACGCGGGGCCGCCCGATGCCCTCGATCCGCGACGCGACGCAGGTCGTCACGCCCCGGTCCTCCTCGCACCACCCGTCGAAGAAGGCGGAGTTCTCGGGGTCGGTGACGCACAGGCGGGTCAGGTGGCCGCCGTAGCGCAGGTGCCGTCCGATCGTGGCCGAGGTGCCGCCGGTCCCGGCGGCGGTGACGATCCACGTGGGGTCGGGGTAGGGCTCCAGCGCCAGCTGGTCGAAGATCGACTCGGCGATGTTGTTGTTGCCGCGCCAGTCCGTGGCGCGCTCGGCGAAGGTGAACTGGTCCATGTAGTGCCCGCCGAGCTGCTCGGCGAGCTCCATGGCGCGGGGGTAGAGCTGCGCCGGGTCGTCCACGAACTCGCAACGCCCCCCGGCGAACTCGATGAGGTCGACCTTGGCGGGGCTGGTGGAGCGGGGCATGACGGCGATGAAGTCCAGCCCCAGCAGCCGCGCGAACCACGCCTCGCTCACGGCCGTCGACCCGCTGGACGCCTCGATGATCGGGGTGTCGGGGCCGACCCAGCCGTTGCACAGCGCGTAGAGGAACAGCGACCGGGCCAGGCGGTGCTTCAGCGACCCGGAGGGGTGGGTGGACTCGTCCTTGAGGTAGAGCCGGATGCCCCACGCCTCGGGGAGCCGGACCGGCAGCAGGTGGGTGTCCGCGGACCGGTTGCCGTCAGCCTGCACGGCCCGTATGGCGGCCGCCACCCAGGTCCGGCGGGCGGGGTCGAAGCGATCCACGTCACGGGCGACGGCCTGCTCGGTCATGGCCGCAGCGTAGCCCGCGGGCCTAGTGTGGGACGGGCCCGGGGCCCCGTCCCCGGGTGCCCGGCCCCCACCCTCACGGACGGGCACCGACCAGGTCGACGAAGGAGATCCCCATGGCGCCACGGATCGGGTACAAGGCATCGGCCGAGCAGTTCGCGCCGCGCGACCTCGCCGGCTACGCGATCCTCGCCGAGGAGCTCGGCCTCGACAGCGCGTTCATCGCCGACCACTTCCAGCCGTGGCGGCACACGGGCGGCCACGCCCCGTCGAGCATCCCCTGGCTCGCCCACGTCGCGGCGCGCACCGAGCGGATCCTGGTGGGGACCTCCGTGATGACGCCGACCTTCCGCTACAACCCCGCCATGGTGGCGCAGGCCTTCGCGACGCTGGCGTGCCTGCACCCGGGGCGCATCGTCCTCGGCGTCGGCACCGGCGAGGCCCTCAACGAGATCGCCGTGGGCTCCGTGGAGGGGGACTGGCCGGACTTCAAGGAGCGCTTCGCCCGGCTGCGCGAGGCCGTCGAGCTGATGCGTCGCCTGTGGACCGAGGAGCGCGTCACCCACGAGGGCACCTACTACCGCACCCAGGACGCCACGGTCTACGACCGCCCCGAGTCCCCCGTGCCCGTCTACGTCGCCGCCGGTGGCCCGATGGTCGCGCGGTACGCCGGGCGCAAGGGCGACGGCTTCATCTGCACCTCGGGCAAGGGTCGTGAGCTGTATGCCGACCAGCTCGTCCCCGCCGTTGTCGAGGGCGCCGCCAAGGCCGGTCGTTCCGCCGACGAGCTGGACCGGATGATCGAGATCAAGCTGTCCTACGACCCGGATCCCGCTGCGGCGCTGGAGAACTGCCGCTTCTGGGCGCCGCTGTCGCTGACCGCCGAGCAGAAGCACTCGCTGCACGACCCGGCCGAGATGGAGGCGGCGGCCGACGCCCTGCCGATCGAGCAGGTGGCCCGCCGCTGGATCGTCGCGTCGACCCCGGAGGAGGTCGTGGAGCAGGTGCGGGAGTACACCGACCTCGGCTTCGACCACCTCGTCTTCCACGGCCCGGGGCACGACCAGGAGAGGTTCCTGCGGACCTTCGCCGAGCAGGTCGTGCCGGCGCTGCGGTCGCTGACCGTCGGGCCGCTGCCGGCCGCCGGCTGACCCGGCCGCCGGCTCACCCGAGGGCTGCGAGCAGGTCCCGTATGACGCTCCCCGGGTCGCCGGCACGCATCACCTCGCCCATGACCGCCACGCCGTGGGCGCCGGCCGCTACCGCCTCGGCGGCGTTGCGCGGCGAGATGCCGCCGAGCGCAAGGACTCTCGTCCCGTCCGGTGGCGCGGCATCGAGGACCCGACGGAGGCCGGCAGGTCCGAGCGCGGGGCCGTAGCCGGGCTTGGAGGCGGTCGCGGCATACGGCGACAGCGTGACGTAGTCGCACCCCTGCGCCACCGCCGCCCGCAGCTCGGCCTCGTCGTGCACGGAGCGGCCCACGACCAGCGGACGGCCGGTCCAGGGCGGGTCGGTCGCGCGCAGGTGGAGGCCGTCCGCCCCTGGCCCGAGGTCCGGGGCGGCGACCAGGAGGCGGCCGCCGACGGGGTGCAGCAGCCGCGCGAGCTCGCTCGCCAGGCGGGTGCGCTCGGGGGTGGGCAAGGCGCGCTCGCGCAGCAGCACCCAGCGCGCGTCGGCGTCGACGCACCGCGAGACCTGCTCGACCAGCGACCGGCCGGGCGGCAGCTGGGACCGGTCGGTCAGCACGAGCAGCCGGGGCGCCATCAGTCGATGCGCCCCTCCATCGGCGAGGAGGCCAGCGCGTGCCGCCGCACCGGGATCCGCCCCGCCGACCAGGCGAGCCGCCCGGCGATCGTGGCGTGCCGGATCGCCGCGGCCATCGCCGCCGGGTGCTCGGCGCGGGTGACCGCGGACGCCACCAGCACGGCGTCGCAGCCGAGCTCCATGGCCAGCGCGGCGTCCGAGGCGGTGCCGATGCCGGCGTCGAGCACGACTGGCACGGATACGGATTCGCGGATCAGCTCGATGTTGTGGGGGTTGCGGATGCCGAGGCCGGAGCCGATCGGCGAGCCGAGCGGCATGACGGCGGCGCACCCGAGGTCGGCGAGCCGGCGGGCTACCACCGGGTCGTCGGTCGTGTAGGGCAGGACCGTGAACCCGTCGTCGACGAGCTGCTCGCAGGCGTCGAGCAGCTCGACGGCGTCGGGCAGCAGGGTGCGGTCGTCGGCGATGACCTCGACCTTGATGAGGTCGGTGCCGAGGGCCTCCCGGGCCAGGCGCGCGGTCAGGACGGCCTCGCGCGCCGTGTAGCACCCGGCCGTGTTGGGCAGCAGGCGGCAGTCGAGGCGACGCAGCAGGCCGAGCGTGTCGTCGTGGCCGCCGAGCGACACCCGCCGCATCGCCACGGTCACGAGGCTCGGGCGGGCGGCCAGCACGGCCTGCTCGAGGTCCTGGATGCGCCGGGCGCCTCCGGTGCCGAGGAAGAGGCGGGACTCCAGCTCGAGGTCGCCGAGGACGAGCCGGTCGTCGCCGGGGACCTCGGTGGCGGGGGCGATCTGGGCTGCGGTGTCGGTCATGGTGGATCAGCCTCCCTGCATGGCGGTGACGATCTCGACGCGGTCCCCGTCCACGAGGGTCCGCCCGGTCCAGGCGGTGCGGGGGACGACGTGCTCGTCCACGGCCACCGCGATGCCCTGCGGGACCAGCCCGAGGTGCTCGACGAGCGCCGCGACGTCGCAGGCGTCCGGGACGTCGCGGGTGTCGCCGTTGACGACGATCTTCATGGGGTGCTCCTGCTGGTCGGGGTGGGGGTCGGGGTCGGGGTGGGGGATGGGGTTCGGGACAGGGTGCCGGTGAACCGGTCGGGCGTGAACGGACGGGCGGCCGCCACCGACGTGGCGCCGTCCAGCACCAGCTCGGCCACGACCTGCGCGGTGACGGGAGTCAGCAGCATGCCGTGACGGAAGTGGCCGGTAGCCACCACGAGGCCGGGGGTCGTCGCGAGCCCGAGCAGGGGGGCGTTGTCCGGGGTGCCGGGCCGCAGCCGCGCGACGGCGTCCAGCAGCCGCAGCTCGCCCACCTCGGGCAGCAGCGCGGTGGCGGCCCGCAGCAGGTCCAGCAGGCCGCGCCCGGTGACGTGGGTGTCGTCGAGCTCCTCGGAGGTGGCCCCCACCACGAGCTCCCCGGTGCTGCGGGGGATCAGGTAGACGTGGTCGCCGTGCACCGTGCCCCGCACGGTGTGGCCGAGCAGGCCCTGGGCGCCGGCCAGCCGCAGGATCTGGCCCTTGACCGGCCGGATCGGGAGGGTGAGCAGGTCCGCGACGCCCGGCACGCGGGCGCTCTCGTGGCCGGCCGCGAGGACCACCGCGTCGCCGCGGGACTCCTGCGGGTTGCCGTGGTCGCTGGCACCGACGCCCACGACCCGGCCGTCGACGACCAGTGGGGCGCCCCGCCGCGGCACCAACGAGACCCCCGCGCGCAGGCAGGCCGTCAGCAGACCCTGCACCACCAGGCGGTTGTCGACGGACAGGTCGCTCTCGACGAGCAGCGCGGTGCGGGCGCCGGGCGCCAGGGCGGGCGACAGCCGACGCAGCTCCCGCGTCGACAGCCGCGAGTAGGGCAGGTCGTAGCGGTCGAGCAGCTCGGCGGCGCGCCATACCTGCCGGGCGTCGTCGAGGTCCAGGCCCACGTGCAGGGCGCCGGTCTGCTGCAGCTCGGGGTCGATGCCCGAGGCCGACCCCAGCCGCGCCGCGAAGTCCGGCCAGAGCCGGTGGGAGTCGAGCAGCAGCCCGAGCAGCTCCTGCTCGTCGTAGGACGCCTCGGACACCGGGGCCAGCATGCCCCCCGCCGCGTGGGAGGCGCCCTGGCCCGGGGTGGGGTCCCACAGCTCCACCGTGCTGCCGCGGCGGGCGAGCTCCCAGGCGCAGGCCAGCCCGACGACACCGCCGCCGAGGACGATCACGTGGGGGCCGGGCATCGGGGCCACCTTTCTCCCGGGCCCGCATGACCGGGCCGGTGCGGCGGTCGAGACCGGCGACAGGTCTCCTCTCAGCCCGGTGCTCCGGGCTCCCGCGAGGACGCTCGCAGTCTAAGCCGTATGACGACGGCCGCCCCACCCGCAGGTGAGACGGCCGTCGGGCGCGCCCGATCACGCCGGTCGCATCGTCCCCGTCTGCATGAACCTCTCGTGCCAGGAGAAGGCCTCGGCCAGCAGGTGCGGCGTCTGCAGGCCCCACGCGCCGCGCTGCGCCCGGTCGAAGTAGTCCTGCAGCATCGGCCTGAAGTCCGGGTGCGCGCAGTGGTCGATGATCCGCTGCGCGCGCTTGCGTGGCGAGCAGCCGCGCAGGTCGGCCAGGCCCTGCTCGGTGATCAGCACCTGCACGTCGTGCTCGGTGTGGTCGACGTGGGTGACCATGGGGACGATGCACGACAGCGCGCCGCCCTTGGCGGTCGACGGCGTCACGAACGTGGACAGGTAGGCGTTGCGGGCGAAGTCGCCGGAGCCGCCGATGCCGTTCTGGATGCGCGAGCCCATGATGTGCGTCGAGTTGACGTTGCCGTAGATGTCGGCCTCGATCAGGCCGTTGCTCGCGATGACGCCGAGCCGCCGGATGACCTCGGGGTGGTTGGAGATCTCCTGCGGCCGCATGATGATCCGCCTGCGGAAGAAGTCGATGTTGTCGTTGAACCGCTGAACTCCCTGCGGGGACAACGAGAATGCCGTCGCGGAGGCCACCTCGATGGTGCCGTCCTCGATGAGGTCGAGCATGCCGTCCTGGAGCACCTCGGTGTAGGCCTTCAGCCCCGTCCACGGCGACTCGGACAGGCCCGCGAGCACCGCGTTGGCGATGTTGCCGACGCCGCTCTGCAGGGGCAGCAGCCCCTCCGGCATACGGCCGGCGCGGACCTCGAGCTGCAGGAAGTCCATGAGGTGCCCCGCGATGGCCCTGGAGTCCTCGTCCAGCGCCTTGAAGGCGGTGTTGCGGTCGGGTGCGTCGGTCTCGACGATGGCGATGATCTTGTCCGCCGGGCACCGGAAGTGGGTCTCGCCGATGCGGTCCGCGGCGTCGACGATCGGCACCGGCTTGCGGTGCGGTGGCAGGGCGGTGCCGTAGTAGATGTCGTGCATGCCCTCGAGCTCGAGCCGCTGCCAGGAGTTGACCTCGAGGATCACCTTGTCCGCCTGGTCGATCCAGGTCTTGTTGTTGCCGACCGACGCCGACGGGAGCAGGGTGCCGTCCTCGGTGACCGCGGCGACCTCGACGAGGGCGACGTCGAGCCTGCCGAGGAAGCCCTCCCAGGTCATCTGGGCGACGTGGGACAGGTGGACGTCGATGTACTCCATCGTGCCGGCGTTGATCTTGGCGCGGCTGATCGGGTCGGACTGGTAGGGCAGCCGCAGCTCGACGCCGTCGGCCTCGGCGAGGGCGCCGTCGAGCTCGGGGGCGGTCGACGCGCCGGTCCACACCCCGACCCGGAAGTCGTCGCCACGGGCGTGGGCCTCGGTCATGCGGGCGGCGAGGGCTGCGGGGACGGCCTTGGGGTAGCCCGCGCCGGTGAAACCGCTCATCCCGACGTTGTCCCCGTGGTTGATCAGGGCCGCGGCGGCGTCGGCCGACATCACCTTGGCGCGGAGGGCAGGGTTGGCGACGCGAGTGCTCATCGGCGGTCCCGTCTGATAGGCGCGGAGCTGGATCGGTCCTCCCACCCTAGGGATCCGTCCGGGCGGGTCGGAGGGCGGGGTGGCCCGGGGATCGACGCATGCGACACAGATCTCGTATGCCGACGGCCGGCCGCCCCGGGGTGGGACGGCCGGCCGTGCTGCTGTGGTGCTGGTGGTGCGGTTGTGCTCTGGTCCGGGTGGACCGGGGTGCTACTGGACGGCGACGTCGTCGAAGACGAAGCTCGTCTGGGCCGAGGAGTCCTCGGTGGCGGCGAACTTCAGGGTGACGGTCTGCCCGGCGTAGCTGGACAGGTCGACGGTCTTCTGGACGTAGCCGCTGGTGGTGGTCAGGTTGCTGTAGGACGCGACGGTGGTGCCGTTGACGGTGACGGTGGCCTTGTCGTAGGCGGTGTAGCTGGAGGTCTCGTCGGTGTCGACGGCGACCCAGAAGGTGAGCTTGCCGTTGGTGGGGACGGTGACGCTCTGCTGCTCGGACTCGCTGGCGGTGGAGCCGTTGCCGCCGAGCCAGAGCTTCCAGCTGCCGGAGTGGGCGGCGCGGCCGGAGTTGTTGGTGATGGGGCCGCTGGTGCCGGTCCACCCGGTCTGGCCGGACTCGAAGCCGCCGTTGACGACCGTGTTGGTGCCCGGGGTCGGCGTGGGCGTCGGGGTCGGGGTCGGGGTCGGCGTCGGCGTCGGGGTGGGGGTCGAGCCGCCGGGCTGGGTCCCGCCGACCGCGTCGATGGCCGCGAGGATCTGGGTGCGGTAGGCCGAGATCTTGGTGTAGTGGCCGGGGTCGGTGGCCCGGGCGCAGCCGACGCCCCAGGAGGTGATGCCGACCTGCACGTCGCGGCCGTAGGAGTTCTTGGCGAAGAGCGGGCCGCCGGAGTCGCCGTTGCAGGTGTCCTTGCCGGCGGTGCCGTTGCCGCCGGCGCAGATCTCGGCGTCGGCATACGGCAGGCAGCCGTTGCCGGTGTGCAGCGGCAGGTCGACCTGCTGGAGGTACTGCGTGCTGGCGCCGCCCTCGACCAGGCGGCCCCACCCGATGGCGGTGAACCACGGGGGGCGGTCGAGCGAGCTGTCCGCGGTGATGGGGGCGAAGGTCGTGATGGTGGACGGGCGGTCGAGCTTGCCGACGGCCCAGTCGCCGTTGCGCGGGCCGCCGCCGGTCTTCCAGCTGACCACCGCGCGGGACTCGCCCTGGGTGTAGTCGACCTTGCCGATGAGGGCCTGGACCTTCATCGTCGCGGGGGTCTCGTCGAGGCAGTGCTGCGCGGTGAGGATGGTGTCCGGGCTGATCAGGGAGGCGCCGCAGCCGAAGGTGCCGCCCGAGGTGGTCATCTTGAGCTTGACGGCCATGGGCCAGCGGCCCTCCGGGGCCTGGCTGCCGCCGACGATGGGGTTGATGGGGGTCCCGGCCTGGGCGGCGGGGGCGATCGCCCTGACGCCCGCGAGGGCGGCCGCGGCCGCGAGGGACACGAGGGCAGGGCGACGAACAGTCCGATGGCGCATCGATGACACCTGTGAGTGAGCACGGCCTGGGGATGGAAGGGCCGTATGGGCGATCATCCTGGCCTGCGGAGGGCCCCCTGTCTAGACCTTCCGGACACCCAATGTTTCTCGATCGGTCAACACGTCACTCAAGGCGCAGAGGGCACGCTCCGTCACGGAGCGTGCCCTCTGTCCAGGATCTGGTGCGGGTCAGCGGTCGTCAGCGCGGTCGTCAGCGCGGCGGCATGCGCAGCGCGCCGTCGAGCCGGATGACCTCGCCGTTGAGCATCGGGTTGGCGACGACGTGCTCCACGAGCGAGGCGTACTCCTCCGGGCGGCCCAGCCGGGAGGGGTGCGGCACCATGGCGCCGAGGGAGGCCTTGGTCTCCTCGGGCATGCCCGCCATCATCGGGGTCTCCATGGTGCCCGGCGCGATCGTCATCACCCGGATCGCCTTGTCCGCCAGGTCGCGCGCGGCGGAGAGCGTCAGCCCGACGATGCCGCCCTTGGAGGCGGCATACGCCGCCTGCCCCACCTGGCCGTCGAAGGCCGCGATGGAGGCGGTGTTGACGATGACCCCGCGGTCGCCGTCGACGGGCTCGTTGCCCATCATGGCCGCGGCGGCGAGGCGCAGGACGTTGAAGGTGCCGACGAGGTTGATGTCCACGACGGTCTGGAAGGTCGAGAGGGGGAGCGGGCCGCTGCGGCCGACGACCCGGCCGGGCGTGGCGACACCCGCGCAGGAGACCGCGACCCGCAGCTCGCCGAGCTCGGCGGCGGCGTCGACGGCCGCCTGGACCTGCGCCTCGTCCCGGACGTCCGCCGGGCTGAAGCGCACCCGGTCGCCGAGCTCCGCCGCGACCTGCTCGCCGCGCGAGCCCGGCAGGTCGACGATGACGACGGCGGCGCCGGCGGCGTGCAGGGCGCGGGTGGTGGCCTCGCCGAGGCCGGAGCCGCCACCGGTGACGAGGGCGACGGTCTGGGCGGTGATCTTCACGAGTTGTCCTGTCCGTGTGGGCTCGAGGTGGGGAGCGGCGGGGTCAGCCGCGCAGCAGCGCCCGGGAGATGACCAGGCGCTGGATCTGGTTGGTGCCCTCGAAGATCTGGGTCACCTTGGCCTCGCGCAGGTAGCGCTCGACCGGGAAGTCCGTCGTGTAGCCGGCGCCGCCGAGCACCTGCACGGCGTCGGTGGTGACCTGCATGGCGGCGTCGGTCGCCGTCAGCTTGGCCACGGACGCCTGCTTGCCGACGTTGCGTCCCGCGTCCTTCATCCGCGCCGCCAGGAGGTAGGTCGCGCGGGCCTGCTGCACCTTGGCCTCCATGTCGGCGAGCAGGAAGGCCAAGCCCTGGAACTCGCCGATCGTCCGGCCGAACTGCACCCGCTCCTTGGCGTAGCGCACCGCCACGTCCAGCGCCGCCTGGGCCAGGCCCGTCGCGCAGGCCGCGATGCCGAGCCGGCCGCCGTCCAGCGCCGCCAGGGCGATCGGCATGCCCTGGCCCTCCACGCCCACCCGGCGGCCCTCCGCGACCGGGACGCCCTCGAAGTAGACCTGCCCGACGGTGTCGCAGTGCAGCCCCATCTTCTTCTCGGGCTCGGCGAAGGTCAGGTTGGCCGCGTCACCCGGCACGACGAAGCACGAGATCCCCTTGGACCCCTCGTCGCTCGTGCGGGCGAAGGTCGTGTAGAAGTCGGCGTGCCCGGCGTGGGAGATCCAGGCCTTGGTGCCGCGCAGGACGTAGTCACCGTCGTCCCCGCGGGATGCGCGCGTCGTCATCGACGCGACGTCCGAGCCGGCCTGCGGCTCGGACAGGCAGTAGGCGCCGAGCTGGTCGCCCGAGAGCATCCCCGTGAGGAGCCGCTCCTGCTGCTCGGGGGTGCCGAAGGTCGCGACCGGGAAGCAGGTGAGGGAGTGCACGCTCACCCCGACCGCCACCGACATCCACGCGTAGGCGATCTCCTCGACCACCTGCAGGTAGACCTCATAGGGCTGGCCCCCACCGCCGAGCTCCTCCGGGTAGGCCAGCGTCAGCAGCCCCGACCGGCCGAGCAGACGGAAGACGTCGCGCGGGAACTCGTGCGCCGCCTCCATCGCGTCGACCTGGGGGGCGAGCTGGTCCTGGCAGATCTCGCGGGTGAGGGCGATCAGGTCCTGCGACTCGTCGTTGGGCATCAGGCGCTCTGCGGGCATGCCCCCAAGATAGGACTTGACGTGGCGGAAGGGCGTAGGTGGGGACCCCGCGCGGAGCGCGGCGGCATACGGCCTGCGCGCCCGGTCAGCCGAGGACCAGCTCCGCGATCTTGCGCACCGCCCGGGCGTCGCCGTGGACGACCATGGTCGTGACCAGGGAGTCCTCCCAGGCGGCGAGCTCGTCCCGGATCTTGGCGACGGGGCCCACGAGAGCGATCGTCGAGATCATCTCGGTGGTGACCGCCGCGACCGCCTCCTCCTTGCGGCCGGCGAGGAAGAGCTCCTGGATGCGGGCGCACTCCGCCTCGAAGCCGAGCCGCGCCACGGCCTCGTAGTGGAAGTTGGCGCCCTTGGCGCCCATCCCGCCGACGTAGAGCGCGACGTGCGGGCGCAGCCGGTCGGCGGCCTTCTCGACGTCGTCGTCCACCACGATCTGCACCGGCAGCGCGACCTCGAAGTCGGTCGGGCGCTCACCGCGCGCGGCGAAACCCTCGTCGAGGCAGCGGCGGTAGAAGGAGTCCTCGTAAGGGGAGTAGAACAGCGGCAGCCAGCCGTCGGCGATCTCGGCGGTGAGGGCGACGTTCTTGGGGCCCTCGGCCGCGATCAGGATCGGGATGGTGTCGCGGACCGGGTGCAGCGTGGACTTGAGCGGCTTGCCGAGACCCGTGCCTCCCTCGAGCGGCACCTGGTAGTGCCGGCCCTGGTGGTGGACGACGTCGCGGCGCATGGCCTGGCGCAGGATGTCGACGTACTCGCGGGTGCGGGCGAGCGGCTGGCGGTAGGGCTGGCCGTACCACCCCTCGACGACCTGCGGGCCGCTGGCGCCGATCCCGAGCGCGAACCGGCCGCCGCTCAGGTGATCCATCGTCATCGCGGCCATCGCGGTCGCGGCGGGGGTGCGGGCGCTCATCTGGCACACCGCCGTGCCGAGGGTGAGCCGCGTCGTGCGCGCGCCCAGCCACGCGAGCGGCGTGAGGGCGTCGGACCCGTAGGCCTCGGAGGTCCACACGCTCGAGAACCCGCTCTCCTCGGCGGCCTGCACGGCCTCCTCGACCCCGTCGGGTCGGCCGGCTCCCCAGTAGCCCAGTCCCAGGCCCAGCTTCATCGCGTCGCTCCTTCGCGTCGGTTACCGGTCAGTATGCCGGAGCCCGCCGCCCCCCGCACACCCGCGCGCCGCAGCCCGGCGCAGCCTGGCGGCGGCCGAGTGGCGGCCCTGGCGGCATACGCACGCTCGGTCAGGCCCACGTGTCGCTCGGGGCGCTGCGCGCCGGCGCGCGAGGTGGGCGCGGCACGGGCTCTCCCGCGCTCCCGGGGCTGACGTGCGCGAGGCACCAGTGCACGAAGGCCGGCTCGTGCATGATCTGCTCCCAGCTGAAGCGCAGCACCGTCCACCCGCACACGGTCAGGACGTCATAGCGACGGCAGTCGCGGTCGAGCGCGAGCCGGTCGCCGTGCCAGGCGAAGGAGTCGGCTTCGAGGACCAGCCGCAGCTCCGGGTCGCCCAGGTCGACGCGCATCCACCGGCCGCAGTCGGTGATCGGGAGCTGCGGCGTGAGGTCGAGGCCGGACTCGAGGGCGATGGCTCGCAGCACGGACTCCGGTGGGCTGGCGGCGGCCGCCGAGGCGTGCGTGGCCACGCGGCGCGCCCTGGCCGAGCCGGGCCCGCGCAGCGCACCTGCCGCCGAGCGCAGCTCCGCCAGGTCGATCATGCCCTGGGCGAGGGCGCTGTCGGCCACGCACAACGCGCGGTCGAGCGCGAGGTCGCGGGCGCAGTCGAGGACCGTGCGCAGGGGTGAGGTGGCCCCGGCGGCACGATCGTCCTCCGTCGTCTCGCGGAACCGCCGGTGGCAGCAGCGTGGGTCGTGCCCCGCGTCCGAGCGGTGGCGGGGCACGGAGATCCACGGCTTGGTGGGTCGGTGCTTGACCCGTATGCCGTGCCCCAGCGCAGCACTCTCGTGGGACAGGACGCCGCCGTGCTGCTGGGCGAGGCGACGCTCGCCGTCCAGACCGGGCGACACGTAGCGCCGCTGGCTCAGGCGCTCCACCTGGCCGGATCGCAGGGCGTCGGCGAGCTCGGCGGACGTGCAGAGGGCGAGGAGCTCGCGACGGGTGGCGACGTGTCCGAGGTGCGCCAGGGCGGTGGGTGCGTCCATGGCGTCAGGATGCCCGGGGCGCGGTGGCAGGCTCGGGGCTTTGTCCACAGGGGCGGCCCGGGACGGCTCGAAGGAGCGTCCCGAGCGCCGACTCGCATGCACAACGGCCCCGATCGAGCGGGCGACCTGCAGGTTTGCGGCGTTGTGCATGCGAGCTGGCGGCATACGGGCCGGTGGGCCGGCGCAGGGGTGCCCTTCAGTGCCGGCTGGGGGCGAAGGGCCGTCGCGGGTCCACGACCTCCAGGGTGGGGGCCTTGGCGAGCCGGCCGTCCCCCGACGAGCGACCCGTGAGGCGCCGCTGCACCCACGGCCCGACGTACTCCCGCGCCCACTGGGCGTGCTCGCGCAGCTGCTCGGAGCGGGCGGGCGCCGCCATGGGCGGCAGCGGGGTGCGCCACTCGGCGAGCTCGGGTGCGAAGCCCAGCGTCCGGAACGCCTCGGCGGCGACCCGCTCGTGGCCGTCCGGGGTCATGTGGATGCGGTCCTCGGACCACATCCGCCAGTCCTGCAGCGGCGTGAGGCCCCATTGGTCGAGGACGTAGGCGTCGTGGCGCTGCGCGATGGACCAGATGTGCGCGATGTAGGTGGCGACGCGGCCCCGGGTGAGGCCGACCAGCGGCGCGCCGGAGGGGTCGGTCGGGGTAGCCATGAGCACGTCGGCGCCGGTCGCGCGGATCTGCGCGACGGCGTCCTCCAGCCGCGACGCGAGCGCGTCGATGTCGGCCCGCGGGCGCAGGATGTCGTTGCCGCCGGCCACGATCGACACGAGGTCCGGGCCCAGCGCCAGCGCGTCGTGCAGCTGCCGGCCGACGATGTCGTCGAGCAGCCGGCCGCGGATCGCGAGGTTGGCGTAGCGCAGCTCGCGCCCGTCCTTGGCGGCCACCACTGCGAGCATGGCGGCGAGGCGGTCCGCCCACCCGGCATACCGCCCCGGGTCGGCGGGGTCGGGGTCGGACATGCCCTCGGTGAAGGAGTCGCCGATGGCGACGTAGCGGGACCAGGCCTTGGGTTCGTGGGCGATGCTCATGGGAGCCTCCAGTCGACGGGGTCGGCGCCCTGCTGCTCGAGGGCGGCGTTGGCGCGGCTGAACGGTCGCGAGCCGAAGAACCCGGCGTGCGCGGACAACGGTGAGGGGTGGGCGGACTCGAGGCACGGGACCCCGGGGAGGTGGGGCGCGAGGTTGCGGGCGTCGCGGCCCCAGAGGATGGCGACGAGCGGACCGCCCCGGGCGGCCAGTGCCTGTATGGCGCACGCGGTCACCTGCTCCCACCCCTTGCCCCGGTGGCTCGCGGCCTTGCCCGGCTGCACCGTGAGCACGCGGTTGAGCAGCAGCACCCCCTGGTCGGCCCAGGGCGACAGGTCGCCCGAGCTCGGCTGGGGGACACGGAGATCCGCGACGAGCTCGGTGTAGATGTTGACCAGGGACCGCGGGATCGGGCGCACGTCCGGCGCGACCGAGAAGGACAGCCCGACCGCGTGACCCGGTGTGGGATAAGGGTCCTGGCCGACGATCAGCACCCGCACGTCGGGCAGCGGCCGCGCGAACGCCCGCAGCACGTCGGTGCCGGCCGGCAGGTAGGGCCGGCCCGCGGCGAGCTCGCCGCGCAGGAAGTCCCCCATCCGCCGGATGTCGTCCGCGACCGGCTCGAGGGCGGCCGCCCAGGTCGGGTGCACCAGGTCGGCGAGCGGGTGGGGTGGCGTCACGGCGACCACCATAGACGCCGGGTCGGCCGGACCGGGCGTCTGCCGGATCCGCTCGCTCGCCCACGCGCCGGGACCCGCCCGCTCGCTCGCCGGGACCCGCACTCCGGGTGCTCTCAGGGAAGAGCCAGGGTCGTTCCCCTGGACCTGACGCTACGGGAGGGGGCTAGCGTCGAGACGACGGCGGGTTCGAGCCACGGGCCCGCGCGACCAGGGCGACGCCCAGGGGGACGACGATGGGACTGTTCACCAGCCGGAGCAGGGGCCGGCGCGAGGCGGCAACGGCGCAGGACGGCGGGCCGGCGGCATACGGCCTGCCGGAGGGAGGGGTGGGGGTCGCGGCCTCCACCGCCGGGCTGACCAAGGTGTATGGCGAGGGCGACGCCCGCGTGGTCGCGCTGGGGGGCGTCGACATCGCCTTCGAGCAGGGGAGGTTCACCGCTGTGATGGGGCCGTCCGGCTCCGGCAAGTCCACCCTCATGCACTGCGCCGCGGGGCTCGACGCCCCCACCTCCGGTCGAGTCATGGTGGGGGACACCGAGATCGGCGGGCTGCGCGACAAGGACCTGACCGAGTTGCGGCGCGACCGCATCGGTTTCGTCTTCCAGGCCTTCAACCTCATCCCGACGCTGACGGCCGAGGAGAACATCCTGCTGCCGCTGTCCATCGCGGGGCGCAAGCCCGACCCGCAGTGGTGGGACACCGTCATCGACACCGTCGGGCTGCGAGACCGGTTGCGGCACAAGCCGTCCGAGCTGTCCGGCGGCCAGCAGCAGCGCGTCGCCTGCGCCCGCGCGCTGATCAGCAAGCCGCAGATCATCTTCGCGGACGAGCCGACCGGCAACCTGGACTCCCGCTCCGGCGCCGAGATCCTGGGCTTCCTGCGGCGCAGCGTCGACGAGTTCGGCCAGACCATCGTGATGGTCACCCACGACCCGGTGGCCGCGGCCTACTGCGACCGCGTCGTCTTCCTCGCCGACGGCCAGATCGTCAGCGAGCAGCAGCACCCCAGCCGCGAGGCGGTGCTGGAGACGATGTCGCACCTCGACGAGATGGTCCGCGCGCGCCGCGAGACCCCGACGAGCGAGGCCTGAGCCATGCTCCGCGCATCGTGGAAGTCCTTGCTGGGGCGCAAGCTTCGCCTCCTCATGAGCGCCCTGGCGATCGTGCTGGGCGTCTCCTTCGTCTCCGGCTCGCTCGTCTTCACCGACATGCTGCAGCAGACCTTCAACGGCATCATGAACGGCACCGTCGCGGACGTGAACGTCCAGATGCGGGTCAGCGACCAGGAGGTCCTGAGCGGTCAGGGTCGCGGCACCATCACCCAGAAGCAGGTCGACGCGATCGCCAAGGTGGACGGCGTGCAGTCGGCCATCGGTGTCGTGACCGTGCCGGACGCCTTCCTGATCGGCAAGAACGGCAAGGTGATCGGGGGCCAGGGCGCCCCGGCGATCGGCGGCAACGTCGTCGACGCGCCGGCCTACGGCGGGCAGCCCGGCATGGTCATCAAGTCCGGGCGCATGCCCTCCGGGGCGGGCGAGGTCGCCATCGACCCCGCGTCGCTGTCGCGGTCCGGCTACCGGCTCGGCGACACCATCACCATCGCCAGCTCGGGCGCCAAGCCGTCCATGCCGGTCCGGATCGTCGGCACGGTGCTCTGGGGTGCCAAGGAGTCCACGGGCGGCGCGACCTACGCGATGGTCGACGCCAGGACCGCGCAGACCCAATGGATGGGCGGCCAGGACGCCTGGCAGATGGCGTGGGTCACGGCCAAGCCCGGTCAGGACGTCGACGCCCTGGCCGAGCGGGTGTCCGCGGTGGCGCCGACCGGCTTCGAGACCGTGACCGGCACGACGCTGGCGAAGCGCAACGAGGACTCGGCCGCCTCGTCGCTCGGCTTCATCTCGACCTTCCTGCTGGTCTTCGCCTTCATCGCCCTCGTCGTCGGGTCCTTCCTCATCGTCAACACCTTCTCGATCCTGGTGGCCCAGCGCTCGCGCGAGCTGGCGCTGCTGCGGGCCATGGGCGCCAGCCGGGTGCAGGTGCGGCGGTCGGTGCTCTTCGAGGCCTTCGTGGTCGGCCTGGTCGGGTCCACCCTCGGCCTGGTGCTCGGGCTGGGCGTGGCGATGGCGATCGCGGCGTTGTTCGCGGCCGTCGGGCTGGACATGGGCTCGGTGCGGCCGCGGCTGACGCCCGCGCCGGTCCTCGCGGCGTATGCCGTCGGGCTGCTCGTGACGATGCTCGCTGCCTATGCCCCCGCCCGGAAGGCCTCGAGCGTGCCGCCCGTGGCCGCCATGACGGGTGACGCGATGACCGGCAGGTCCGACCTCGGTCGCCGGATCGTCCTCGGCTCGGTCATGACCGGGCTGGGGGTCGGCGCGCTGCTCGCCGGGTTGTTCTGGGACGGTGCGCCGCAGCGCGTCTGGTGGGTCGGCGCCGGGGCGCTGCTCACCCTGCTCGGCGTCGCCTTCATCTCCCCGATCCTCGGCAAGCCGGTCCTGTGGGCGCTCGGCCGCCTCTACCGGGCGGCCTACGGCCAGGTCGGTGCGTTGGCGGAGCAGAACGCCATACGCAACCCACGCCGCACGGCCGCCACCGCCTCGGCTCTGATGATCGGGCTGACCCTCGTCACGACCATGGCCGTGCTCGGCCAGTCCGCCAAGACGAGCACCCGCAACGGCATCGAGGAGGCGCTGCGCGGCGACTACCTCTACTCCAACCCGACCTTCCAGCCGTTCTCGCCTACGATCGCGGACCAGGCCGCGAAGGTCGAGGGGGTCGCCGGGGTGCACCGCTACCGGATGGTGCGGGCCCAGCTGGGCGGCGCCCCCGAGACCGTCGGGGCCATCGGCGAGAAGGACTTCGACAAGATCCTCGCCGGCACGATCGTGGCCGGGTCCCTCGCGGACTTCCGCGACGGCACGATGATCGTGGACCGCAAGACCGCGGCGGACAAGGGCTGGCGGGTCGGCCAACGCGTGGACTACACCCTCGGCGACACGCCGCTGCCCCTCACCGTCGTCGCGCTGTCCTCGCACCCCGACGGCACCGGCGGGGGCGTGGTGACCACCCTCGGGACGCTGACCAGGGCGGGCGTGCCACCCGTCGACAGCCAGGTGACCGTCGACCTCGCCCCGGGCACCGACAAGGCCGCGGCGCGCGCCAGGCTGGAGGCGGTCGTCAAGGACCTGCCGATGGTGACCCTGCAGGACCAGCAGGAGTTCGCCGACGCCCAGGCCAAGAGCATCGACCAGCTGCTGCTGATGATCTACGGCCTGCTCCTGCTGGCGATCATCATCGCCGTGCTCGGCATCATCAACACGCTCGCGCTGTCGGTGATCGAGCGGACCCGTGAGATCGGGCTGCTGCGCGCCATCGGTCTGGGGCGCGGCCAGCTGCGTCGGATGATGCGCCTGGAGTCCGTGGCGATCGCCCTGCTCGGCTCCGTGCTCGGGCTCGGCATGGGCCTCGTCTTCGGCTACGCCCTCATCCGGGCGCTCGAGGGCGACGGCCTGCACCTGCACGTGCCGTGGCTGCAGCTCGTCGCCTTCCTCGTGGTGGCGGGCGTCGTGGGTGTGCTCGCCGCCCTGTGGCCCGCCCACCGCGCCGCCCGCATGGACGTGCTGCGGGCGATCCAGACCGAGTGACCGGGGACCATGTGGGTGACCGGGGTGGCGGCACGAATGACACGCGTGTGATTCGGCCGCTACCCTGGTGGTCATGAGCGCCGCCCTGCACCCCACGTCGGCCGAGCGCCCCGTCGCCTCCCTGAGCGACCGGGAGCGCGAGATCCTCGCCTTCGAGCGGCAGTGGTGGAAGTACGACGGCGCCAAGGAGCAGTCCGTCAAGGAGCTGTTCGACATGAGCGCGACGCGCTACTACCAGGTGCTCAACGCGCTGATCGACACGCAGGCGGCATTGGAGCACGACCCCATGCTCGTCAAGCGGCTGCGGCGCATGCGCGCCCAGCGACAGCGCGCGAGGTCAGCACGACGGCTCGGCGTCCAGCTCTGACCCCCACGGACCCGTAGGCCCCCGTCCTCCCACAGGACGGGGGCCATCGGCATGCCTGGGCCGTGCCGCGGGCGCGGGGGTAGATTCGCCGCCATGCGCACCGGACCCACCAACACCCTCGTCGACGTCGCCGGGTTCCGGGTCGGTCACGCGACCCGGGACGAGCCGGGCTGGCTGACCGGGACCACCGTCGTGCTCCCGCCGGACGGCGGCTGCGTCGCCGGAGTGGACGTGCGCGGCGCGGCCCCCGGCACCCGCGAGACCGACCTGCTCGACCCCCGCAACCTCGTGGACCGCGTCAACGCCGTGGTGCTCTCCGGCGGTTCCGCCCTGGGTCTGGCCTCGGTCGACGGCGTCGTGCAGGGCCTGCTCGAGGACGGCATCGGGTGGCCCATGGGTGCGCCCGGGCAGGTCGTCCCGATCGTGCCCGCGGCCGTGGTCTTCGACCTGGGGCGGGGCGGCGACTGGCGTCACCACCCCGGGTTCCGGGACGGCCAGGCGGCGTATGCCGACGCGCGCGACTCGGGTGCCCGGCCGGTGCCGATGGGCGCCGTCGGCGGCGGGACGGGGGCCAAGGTCGGCGGCTTCAAGGGCGGCGTGGGCTCGGCGTCGTGCGTGCTCGACGACGGTGTCACGGTGGCCGCCCTGTGCGTGGTCAACGCCATCGGGTCCGCGGTGGACGAGACCACCGGCGAGCTGTGGGGCGCCCGTCACGAGCTCGACGACGAGCTCGCCGGTCTGATGCCGCCGTCGGCGCAGGAGGTCGCCGCCGCGCGCACCGTGGCCGCCGGCCTGCCCGAGCGGTTCGCGGGGATGCCGGGCATGGCGACGACCATCGGCGTGGTCGCCACGGACGCGCGGCTCAGCAAGGCGCAGTGCCACAAGATGGCGGGCGTGGCGCACGACGGGCTGGCGCGGGCGCTCAAGCCGGTGCATACCTATTTCGACGGGGACACCCTCTTCGCCCTCGCCTCGGGCGGGCACGAGCGCGAGCTCTCCCTGCCGGAGCTGGCCCTGGTCCAGGAGGCGGGAGCGGACTGTGTGACGCGCGCCGTGATGCACGCGGTGCTCGCGGCCGACTCGGTCGACCGCAGGGCCGACGGCGGCGCGGCCTGGCGCTCCTACCGCGCAGCCTTCCCCTCGGCATACGGCTGACCGATCGAGGGACTGATCGGCCCGGCCGCCCGAGTCTGGGTGAACCGCCCCGGGATGTCCGGAGGGTGGGTTTGATGGCTCAGCCGGTCGGCTGGAGCCGGGTTCGACGACCAGCGGAACGGGCAGGGTGGCACGATGGGACAGGATGCGGGGCTCGGGTCGGGCGAGGGGGCAGAGGTGAAACCGAGCCTGACCACCGGGCCCCGCTTGCACCTATCCGAGACGCCGCCCCCAGCTGGGAGCCGGTACCCCACATAGAGCGGCGCAAACCCCGAGACGCTTCACGAGCTGGGGTGCTCTTCGGTGTGCCATAGGCCGGCTGCCGCCGGGCCAGAGCCGATGCAGACCAAGGAATCCATGATCGCGACGGCGTGTGCGAGAGCGCTGGGCTCACCAACATTGCCCGGGAAGATGGCGTAGGGCAGGCCGAGAAGGTTATCGGGCGCCTCTTCGGCGCATGCGAGGGTGACCTGCCCGGGGAATAGTTGCCCTAGCAGTTCTGCGCGGTGGATCTGGCATCCGACGCGCGCCACTTCGTTCGAAGTGATCCCTCCCTTGGCGATCACGTAGGCGGGGGCCGTCTCTACGACGCGGCGTACGGTCGCGTTGACAGCATCATTGATGAGCATGGCCGTGGCGAGGTCTGCGACCGGGTCGCCCGAGCTACGTCGCGACCGGCTCGTGTGCAGTGCGGTCGTGCCCTCTTTCAGGGAACGAGACACGGCAGCTGCAACCTGGTCGACGAACCCCGGGGTGCCGACCCGGTCGACGTCGAGCTCCACAGTGCGCACATCCCCTACCGCCACGAGTTCTGCGAACTGTTCAGAGGTGCGAGCTGTGTGCGAACCTACGACGACAAGACCGTGCGGGCCATGTGGGCCGCGTGGCGTACCGGTCACGAGTCGGCCGTTCTCGTCGATCGCGGGCGGTTGGCTCTGCTGGCCGGTGAGAGCCTGCACCATGCTCGGTCCGGCCCGGAACAGGATTGTGCGGCCCTGTTCCTGGGCCCGGCGCGCCGCGGAGGCGACCAGCCTGTAGTCCGCAGCGTCGCGACCGTCGGTCGTGACCCATGACCCATTCTTCGCTCCCAGCAGCACCTTTGCGATGGCGGCGGGATCTCCGGAATCGAGCAGTTCTCGACCCAGGTGAAGGACGCCGTCCGCGGTGACGCCACCGTGCGAGACCTCCTCCAGGTAGTCCGGCAGACGGGACTGGGTGAACCCGAACGTGGCGTCTGCGGCGTACTCGGTCTCGGCGACGGGCGTCCACCCGCCGCGGACTGACACTTCGTGCACACTCTCGACGGTCCGGCGCCCAGCATCGAAGAAGGCAGGGGCGAAGAGCACCAGGTCGAACCCGCGCCCAGCTGCGGCGAACTCCTCCTGCAGGCACGTCACCTCCAGGATGGTGTGGCCCCGAAGTGTCGAGTCTCCTCGACTGATGACGGTCAGGAACGACGGTGCAGCGGCGAGCTGGCGGGCGATGCGGCGAGTGCGCGCCTCGGTGGCGGTCGCGTCGAGGGCCCGCGTGTTGGCCAGCAGAAAGGTGACGGATCCAGGTCGGCTGAGCTGGTTCATGTCCAGGGGACGGTCGACGTCGAAGACGAGGTCTGCGCGACCGACCGTCTGCGAACCGGTGGGGTCGTCGTCGATGATGACCACGGGGTTCTGGCTCATGAGCTCTCCTGTCAAGAATATTGGTCGACCGGTCGACCAATCCTGGAAAGAAGTGTATCGTCACCATCGACATGTGGTCGACCGGTCAACCAGTAGGCCGACAGACCCCCTGATGGAAAGAAGCCGATGATGTCCTCTTTCGTTCCACCCAACAGCCCAGCGTCCGGTCGGGGAGTCCAGGACTCGCGCATCGCTGTCGACCCGCACACGCCCGCCGAGGCGACCCCTGCGCAACTGCGTCGTGCTGTGCTCGCCGGGGTTGTGGGCAACTACGCCGAGCAGTACGAGTTCGGGGTGTACGCGGCCCTGTCGACTGTGCTGGCATCGGTGTTCTTCCCCTCGGACGATCCCGCTCTCGGGCTGCTCGCCACGTATGCAGGCCTCGCTCTGGGGTTCGTGGTCCGCCCCTTGGGCGGCATCATCTTCGGGCAGATGGGAGACCGGCTGGGACGCAAGCGAATCCTGTCGCTCACCATCATCATCATGGGCTTCCTCACCTTCCTGATCGGTCTGATCCCGTCCTACGCCCAGATCGGTGTTACAGCCCCCATCCTTCTCCTGCTGCTGCGCCTTGGTCAGGGGCTCGCTGCGGGCGGTGAGTACGCGGGTGCGGTGTCCTTCGTCGTCGAGTACGGCCCGGGCAACCAGCGTGCGCGCTACACCTCGTTCGTTTCCATCTCGGTGTTCGCCGGACTGTTGACCGGCACGGCGCTGACCTTCGGCCTCTCCGCTCTCCTCGGGCCCGACGCCATGGCCAGTTGGGGCTGGCGCATCCCCTTCCTCCTTGCGCTGCCTCTCACCTTCACAGGGTTTTATCTGCGCCGTGCAGTGGAGGACACTCCAGAGTTCCGCCGGCAGCAGGCGCAGTTCGCTTCCACCAAGCAGGCCAGTGAGGAGATGCCGAGCGTGCCGTTGCGCGAGGTGTTCCGCACGCAGGGGAAGGCGATCGGCATCTTCTCGGGATTCGCGATCACCAATGCTGTGCTGTCGTACACCTGGACGGGCTTCATCCCAGGTTACCTGCGACGCGAGCACGGGCTGAGCCTGGGCACCGCCACCCTTTCCACTTCTATCGCGCTGCTCGCCATCATTCCGCTGCTCTACGCCTCCGGGCGTCTCTCCGACCGCATTGGACGACGGCCGATGCTCCTCGCTGCGACGGCCTTGACCCCGTTCGTGGTCCCCTTGGCGTTCTGGATCATCAGCCACGGAGGTTTCGGCAACGCAGTCCTGGCGCAGTTGATCTACCTGGTGCCGCTGTTCTTCATCGCCGTGTCCGTCACGGTCTGCCTCGCTGAGATGTTCCCCACCCGGGTGCGCTACTCCTCGGGCGGCATCGCCTTCAACATCGCCTTCGCCTTCTTCGCCGGCACGGCACCGCTCATCGCCGACTGGCTGGTGCTGCGGACCGGGACGATCATGTCGGTCGCGGCCTACGTCGCTGGCATCTCGTGCATCTCCTTTGTTGTTGTGCTCCTGTTCTATCGGGAGACCTACCGCAAGGACCTTGCCGATGACGACTACAACCCGCCGTCGACGCTCGCCGGCGCCTCGGCATGAGGGCAGTCCTTGTCGCGGGCACCCAGTGCACCGAGGCAGCACTGGATGGCCTCGCCGATGAGCTCGCTCGCCTGCTGCCCATGTCCATCACCGCAACCCGCACTCGAGGGGCGTCCCTGACCGAAGCGGTCGAGGCCGTCACGATCGACGCGGGCCCGCTTCTCCTTGTTGGTCACTCCCTGGGAGGGACGGTTGCGCTCGCCAGTGCACGAATGCGCCCTGACGTGGTGCGAGGCATGGTCCTCCTCGCTACCAATCCTGCTGCGCCGAGTCAGGACCAGATGGACGCCTGGGCGGCACAGGAACTGCGAGCGTCCGCCGAGGGTCCGACCCCCATCGCGGAATCCATCCTCGAACGGCTGTTGGGGCCCGACGACGGGACACATCGGTGGCGACACGACGCAGACCTCGTCCGCGAGATGGCGGCCGAGACCGGTCTCCAGGGGTTCATCGACCAGCTCGGTATCCAGCGGTCCCGCGTCGACGAGCTGCCCGGACTCGCGTGCTACGACGGGCCCGTCCTGGCTGTGGGTGCCGTGAACGATGCCCTTGTTCCTCCCGGGTCGCATGCCGCCATCGCCACCGCTGCTCCGAGAGGGCAGGCGCGGCTGCTCCCGGGCAGCCATATGTTCGTCCTGCACGCCGCAGAGCGCATCGCGGTCGAGATCGCAAGCTGGTACTCGTCCAACGCATCTCTTCTCAACGGCTCGACCATTCCTACCGCCCAGATCAGGAGTTGACATGGAATCCGTGCATGCCGCCCGTCCCGAGGTGTACGTGAGCGCCGAGGAGGTGGAGCGTCGCACCATCCGCCGAGGAGCCCTCGTCTCCTGCAACAACGCGTTCATCGACTGCCGCACGCCTGGATCGGACAAGAAGGAGAACTACGCACTCATCGGCAGTGGCGTCTCCCAGAACGACGGTCAGTTGATCAACCTTCAGGAGGACCACGGCTACAACATCGGCGCCGCAGCCATGCCGAACGGGGTGACGAACTCCCTTCACATGCACTTCACCGCCGAAGTGTTCTTCAACTTCCGGGGCGAGTGGCTCTTCCGCTGGGGTCGTGGGGGTCAGGAAGGCGAGTACCTGTCGCACGAGGGTGACATCGTCACCGTCCCGACCTGGATCTTCCGCGGCTTCACCAATGCTGGTCAGGACGACGGGTGGCTCTTCACCGCCCTCGGCCAGGCCAACACCGGCGGAATCATCTGGGGTCCCTCGGTGCTCCAGGAGGCCGAGGGGCACGGTCTCTACCTCACTGCCGACAACCGGCTCATCGACACGGTCGCCGGTGATGAGATCCCCGAGGACGTCGATCTGATCCGGCCACTGCCGCAGGACATCATCGACGAGATGCGCACCTACACGTCCGAGCAGATGCGTCGACGTGTGGTGACTGCCGCGGACCGTCAGTGGTCCACGGCGCCCTTCCTCTGCAGCCTCCTCCCAGGTGGCGGGGCGGAGCTCGCACCGGTCATCGGTTACGGAATGGCTGAGGACCGCAACGTGGAGCCGCCGGTGGCCAACCCTCACTCGTTTAACGTCGCCTGGCTGAGGGCGCACGTCGGCGAGGGGATGCTGGAGCACTGGCACGGCGAGACCCAGGTCCTGATCGTCCGGACGGGACGGTGGCGGGTCACCCTGAACCTCGGCGACCAGGCCGAGACCGTCGTTCTGGAGCCCCATGACACCTTCTCGGTCCCCGTCGGCTCCTGGCGCCGCTTCGAGGTGGTGGAGGCGAGTGACGACGAGGAGCGGTACGCCGAGATGGTGGTGGTCAACGGTGGTGACGGCCGCGTCCGCCTGCACTGGGACCGCGAGGTCTGGCAGCAGGTGGCCGACAAGGGTCTGTCCCGCGACGCGGACGGCTACGTGGCACCTGCGTTCCTTCTGGCGCACGCCGTCGAGGACGACTGATGCGGACCAATACGCTGCGGACGCTTCTGGATGACGGTGGTACGGCGGTTAACGGGTGGATCTCGGGATCGGGCATCTACGCCGCAGAGGTTCTGGGGCACGTCGGTTTCGACAGCGTGACGGTGGACGCCCAGCACGGGCTGTTCGGGCGGGGCGAGCTCGTGGCCATGCTGGCCGCACTCAGCGGAACGCCGGCCGTCCCCATGGTCCGCCCCAGCGCGCCGGATCCGGACGAGATCGGATGGTGTCTCGACGCCGGGGCCTACGGCCTCATCGTTCCCGGGGTGGACACCCCGCAGATCGCCCGAGCGGTCTGTGATGCAGCGTTCTACCCGCCCAAGGGCACTCGGTCCTTCGGGCCAGGGCGCGGTCTCCTCTTCGGCGGCACCGACTACCCCTCCCGCTCGCACGAGCAGGTGACGATGTGGCTGATGATCGAGTCGGCCGCTGCCTTGGAGAACCTCGACGCCATTCTCGACACATCCGGGGCCTACGGTGTCTACGTGGGCCCCAACGACCTGGCCCTGAGCCTGGGAGAGCCGGCCGGGGGCCGCGCCGGTGATGCGGTACGTCGCATTGCTCTGGACGTCTGTGCCCGGGCTCACGCTAGGGGGCTCAAGGCGGGGCTGTTCTGCGCGGATGGAGAAGAGGCTGCCGAGTTCGCTCGGCAGGGCTTCGATCTCGTCACCCCGGGGAATGACATGTCGCTCCTTCGAGCGTCCGCCTCTCAGCGCCTCGCGCAGGTCCGGAACACGATCCCCGTCTCGCAAAGTGGGGGATACTGAAGGCTCGCAGAAGACGAACAAGGAGTCCACGCTGATGAACGCCGCTCCCCGGGTGGTCGATATCGCGCCCATGCACCGTTCCCCCGGCACGAGCATCGAACTGGCTCAAGCACTCATCGGGCTCTTCACGTCTGGCGACTATTCGCCCGGCGACCGCTTGCCCGGCGAGCGAAGCCTGGCCGAGGCGCTGAACGTCGGGCGCTCCACCATGCGAGAAGCCCTTAAAGCGCTGGCGGTGCTCGGGATCGTCGAGGTACGCCAAGGGGACGGGACCTACCTACGACGCACCACCTCCGATCTCATCCCGCACATGGTGGAGTGGGGCATCGTGCTGGGCGACCGCTCGCTGGAGTCCATGGCAGAGGCCCGTCAGTACGTCGAGGTGTCGCTGGCGGGCCTGGCGGCCATCCGGCGGACCCCCGCAGAGATGGACGCCATCCAGCAGGCGTTCGACGTCATGAGTCACGCCGCTGAACATGAGGACATCCCGACGTATGTGCGCGGCGACCTCGACTTTCACCTCGCCATCGCTGGTGGAGCTGATAGTGAGGTGCTCGCCGGCATCCTGCGGAGCATCGGGGGCCTGATGACGGTCTGGACGCAGAAGGTCCTGGGGCAGATCACACTCACGGAGTCTCTCGAAGTCCACCGCCCTATCTTGGACGCCATGCGGGCGCAGGACCCTGTTGCCGGTCGCCACGCAATGGACAACCATATGCGGCAGGCGATCAAATATTTTCAGAGCCTCGCGGTTGATTAACGATCAACGGTTATTTGCCTCGGTCGGCTTCCTCATGGCGCCGTTCGGTGTAACTCGGCAGGACGTTGTTGACGCTGGTTTTGAGGCGTGAGGCTGGGGTTGGCCGCCGGCGGCGGTGTGGGGTCGATGGTAGTTGTCGTGGTTGACCCAGGTGCCGATGCTGGTCCGTCGTTGGGCCTCGCTGGTCCAGGGGCGTGCGTAGAGCACCTCGGTGTCCATGAGGCCTTGGGAGCGCTCGACCTTGCCGTTGTGCTTGGGCGTGTGGTGGCCACGGACGCGCGGCTCAGCAAGGCGCAGTGCCACAAGATGGCGGGCGTGGCGCACGACGGGCTGGCGCGGGCGCTCAAGCCGGTGCATACCTACTTCGACGGGGACACCCTCTTCGCTCTCGCTTCGGGCGGGCACGAGCGCGAGCTCTCCCTGCCGGAGCTGGCCCTGGTCCAGGAGGCGGGAGCGGATTGTGTGACGCGCGCCGTGATGCACGCGGTGCTCGCGGCCGACTCGGTCGACCGCAGGGCCGACGGCGGCGCGGCCTGGCGCTCCTACCGCGCAGCCTTCCCCTCGGCATACGGCTGACCGATCGAGGGACTGACCGGCCCGGCCGCCCGAGTCTGGGAGAGTGGTCGTATGACGGAGCAGTGGGACACGCCGGACAAGCTCGCCGCCATGCGCGACGCCACCGAGGCCACCGTGCCCGGGTGGCGTCGGCCGGCCCTGTGGGCGGTGGGGATCAGCGCGGCCTCGTCGGAGCCGGAGTGGGAGTTCCCGTGCGTCAACCGCGGCGCGGGCTACCTGCCCGCGGTGGTGCTCGGCCGGCTGGTGCGGCACAGCCGGACGACCGAGACGCTGCCGGTGTCGGCGGAGGTGCTGCGCCGGGCCGTCGACGACCTGTCGCCGGCCGAGGCCTGCACCTTGGTCGACCACCCCAACCTCGTGGCGTGGCGGTGGCTGCTGGGCGAGATCGAGTCCAACCCCGCGCGGGACCTGGTCGTGGTCTACGTCGACGACCTGGACGACCCCGTGAGCAGCGAGGCCGACGGCGAGCTGAGGGCCGCGGCCTCCGGGGAACCGGCCTGACAGGACCCGAGCGGCCCGCCGACGCAGGTCACGCTGGGTCGATCGGCGTCACGGACACGGTTTCTTCAGACGCGGAGAGTCACGCTCGTCATACTTGATGCAGCGGACGCGTCGGCGCCCGCTCGTCGAAGGCTCCGCGAGGCGATGGCCGAGAGCCGTCAGCAGGAGGAGTACTTCCGCAGCCTCGTCCAGGACCCGCAGAACGTGACGCGACTGACGGAGTGGGTCCTGTCCGGCACCGTGACCTCGCTGCGGCGGCTCGGGCCGGGCGGGATCCCCGTCTCGGTCAACCTCCCGACCGCGCTGCTGGACGTCGATGACGTGGCGCCTCGGCTCAAGGAGATGCTGCGGCGAGGCGGGCTGCGGCCGACCGACGTGCACCTGGAGCTCGCCGAGGCCGCCTGGGTCGAACGCCTCGGGGTGCCCCTTGCGCAGGGCTTCTGGTATGCCCGCCCAGCAGGCGGTCGAACGCCTCGAGGGCCTGCGCGAGCTCGCGTCGTGGGGATCCTTCATGGGCGCCGGAGGCGCCCGGCATACGGCACCGTCGCCATTTGCACTCGGGTGTGCCGAGTGCTAATCATGTACTTAGCACTCTCGTATCGAGAGTGATAAGTCCTGGCCGTGTGCCGAGGCCCGCGCCGCGAGGTGACCTGAACCTCGCCGGGGTGGGTCGTCCGTCGCGGGCGTCATGCGGCCGACACATCCGTTTCGCGTGGGAGGAACCCCCCGAATGGCCAAGCTGATTGCCTTCGACGAAGAGGCCCGCCGCGGTCTTGAGCGCGGCATGAACACCCTTGCCGACGCCGTGCGCGTCACCCTCGGCCCCAAGGGCCGCAACGTCGTGCTGGAGAAGAAGTGGGGCGCCCCCACCATCACCAACGACGGTGTCTCGATCGCCAAGGAGATCGAGCTCGAGGACCCGTACGAGAAGATCGGGGCCGAGCTCGTCAAGGAGGTCGCCAAGAAGACCGACGACGTCGCCGGTGACGGCACCACCACCGCGACCGTCCTCGCGCAGGCCATGGTCAAGGAGGGCCTGCGCAACGTCGCGGCCGGCTCCAACCCGATGGCCCTGAAGCGTGGCATCGAGAAGGCCGTCCAGGCCGTCTCCGCCGAGCTGCTCGACATGGCCAAGGACATAGAGACCAAGGAGCAGATCGCCTCCACCGCCTCGATCTCCGCCGCTGACCCCCAGATCGGCGAGCTGATCGCCGAGGCCATGGACAAGGTCGGCAAGGAAGGCGTCATCACCGTCGAGGAGTCCAACACCTTCGGCCTCGAGCTCGAGCTCACCGAGGGCATGCGCTTCGACAAGGGCTACATCGCGCCCTACTTCGTCACGGACACCGAGCGCATGGAGGTCGTCCTGGACGACCCCTACATCCTCATCGTCAACTCCAAGATCTCCGCGATCAAGGACGTCCTGCCGCTGCTCGAGAAGGTCATGCAGTCCGGCAAGCCGCTCGCGATCATCGCCGAGGACGTCGAGGGCGAGGCCCTGTCCACGCTGATCGTCAACAAGATCCGCGGCACCTTCAAGTCCGTCGCCGTCAAGGCCCCGGGCTTCGGTGACCGCCGCAAGGCCATGCTCGGCGACATCGCCATCCTCACCGGTGGCCAGGTCATCTCCGAGGAGGTCGGCCTCAAGCTCGACACCACCGAGCTCGACATGCTCGGCCGCGCGCGCAAGGTCGTCGTCACCAAGGACGAGACCACCATCGTCGAGGGCGCCGGCGACGCCGACCAGATCGCCGGTCGCGTCGGCCAGATCCGCTCCGAGATCGAGCGCAGCGACTCCGACTACGACCGCGAGAAGCTCCAGGAGCGTCTCGCCAAGCTCGCCGGCGGCGTCGCCGTCATCAAGGCGGGCGCGGCCACCGAGGTCGAGCTCAAGGAGCGCAAGCACCGCATCGAGGACGCCGTGCGCAACGCCAAGGCGGCCGTCGAGGAGGGCATCGTCGCCGGTGGTGGCGTGGCCCTGCTGCAGGCCACCGACGCTGCCTTCGGCAAGCTCTCGCTGCAGGGCGAGGAGGCCGTGGGCGCCAACATCGTCAAGGTGGCCGCCGAGGCTCCGCTGAAGCAGATCGCGATCAACGCCGGTCTCGAGGGCGGCGTCGTGGCGGAGAAGGTGCGCTCGCTGCCCGCGGGCGAGGGCCTCAACGCCGCCACCGGCGAGTACGTCGACATGATCCAGGTCGGCATCATCGACCCGGCTAAGGTGACGCGCTCCGCGCTGGAGAACGCCGCCTCGATCGCGGCGCTCTTCCTCACCACCGAGGCCGTCATCGCCGACAAGCCGGAGAAGGCTGCGGCGGCGGCTCCCGGTGGCGACGACATGGGTGGTATGGGCTTCTGACGAAGCGCGTAGGTGAGGGCTGGTCCCGAGGAACGAGGGACATGGCCGAGCCGGAGTGCGAGGAAGAAGCCCCAGAGGGCACAGTCTCCTGACGAAGCGTCCGGAGCGAGGCTTCTGACTGACGCATGAAGCAAGCACCAAGGGTGGGAGCCCTGGGCGAGACGATCGCCCAGGGCTCCCACCCTTTCGTCGTCCTCCCGCCGGGTCCTCCCCCCGCCCCCGGCCCCCCGCCCCGCGATCGTGGTCGGTCTTGGTCGCCATACGGCTCAAAGGGTCCACGATCGGGGGAGGAGGTCCACGATCTGGGGAGGGGGTCCGCGATCGTGGTCGGTTGTGGTCGGCACGGGGCTGTGCTGTCCGGATACATGTGAGACGTGGTGTCCGGATAGATGTGAGACAGGTTAGGCCGCGATTCGTCCTTGGTCGGTGGTGTCCCAGTCGATGGTGAGGTGCCCGATCCAAGTGCCCTCGTGATCGTGGACATTGGCGTGGTTGCCGTCGACAAGGATCGTGACGGTGCTGCCGGCTCGGGATCGTCCGACGCTGAACCGCAGCCTGCCGAAACGGACGCGGCCCTCGGTGCTGACCTTCGCTGCGCGGATGTCAGCGTCTCGTTGGGCAGGCAGGCGGGTCGGGCCGCCGAGATCGCCGCGCGCGGCGGCCTCGGCCCACGCCTGGGCGGGTGTGCTGTTCAAGGCAGAGTGCCAGCGGCGCTGGTTGTAGTACTCCTGGTACTGGTCCACGAGGGCCTGGACGTCGGCGATGCAGGTCGGTGGATGACCCGCGGCGGTGAGCTCACGCACACGGCGAGTCAGCCACTGCTTGCTGGTCTGGTGGTGCCGCTCGCACTTGCCGCAGGTCTGCGGGTGGTACGGGCTGGAGTGGATCAGTCGTGTCCCGTGCCGGTCGACCAGCTCGAAGAACTTGGTCGGCGCCGGGGTGGCCCCGGCGCGGGAGTGTCTGGCGAACGCGGCCCCGTTGTCGGACAAGACGATCCCGGGCGCGCCGAAGGCCGCGATGGCCCTGGTCAGCGCGGCCCGCGCGTCAACACTGGTCTCGGCGGCGCACACGTGCGCGGCGACCAGGGTGCGGGTGGCGTCGTCGAGGACCTCGATGATGCACACCGTGCCGGTGCCGAACCCGAGCCCGGTCAGGTTGGTGCCGTCGATCTGGTAGCAGTCCCGCGGGCGGGCGTAGGCGAACCGTCGATAGGACGACCGAGGTCGCTTCTTGGGATTGGTACGCAGCATCCCCGCCCGTTTGAGGACCTGGTTGATCGTCGAGCGGGCCGGCACGACGAGCCCCTTGCTCGCCCACTGGTCGCGCTCGGCCTCGGCGATCAGCACCGCCCGGATGAAGTCCGCGCCCTCGTCCAACTCGGCCCCGGCGCGCAGCGCCACGATCCGCCCGGCCACGAAGTCGGGCACCTGCTTGGGACTGGACCCAGGACGGCGCGACCGGGCAAGCACGCCCCACACGCCTAGAACAGCAGTCTCAGATCTCTCCGGACATCCCGGTCTCACATGTGTCCGGACTTCACAGTCGGCACGGGGCCCAAAAGGTCCACGATCGCGGGGGAGGGGTCCACGATCGCGGTGTGAGGGCTGCGTCCGGCACAATGGCCGGACCACACTGCACCGCTGATCACGACCGACCGAGGAGACCATTGATGATGCCGCGCAAGGACGTGTTCCTAGCGAGCGTGGTGATCCTCATCTGGGGCGTGAACTTCGTGGCGGCGAAGTATGGCATGGAGGTCATCCCGCCGCTGCTCTTCGCGGCGCTGCGGTTCACGCTGGTGGCCTTCCCGGCGGTGCTCTTCGTGCGCCCGCCCGGCAACGGCTGGAAGACGGTGGTGGCGTGCGGCCTGACGATGTCGGTGGGGCAGTTCGCGCTGCTCTACACGTCCATGACCTACGGGATGCCGGCGGGTCTGGCGTCGTTGGTGCTGCAGGTGCAGTCGGTCTTCACGGTGGCGATCGCGGCCGTGCTGCTGCACGAGATCCCGACGCGGTGGCAGCTCGCCGGCATCGCGCTGGGGGTGCTCGGTATGGCCTTCGTGGGCTGGCGCTTCGTGGCGGCGGCACCCCTGCTGCCGTTCGTCGGGACGGTCGCGGCCGCGGCCTCGTGGGGTGTGGGCAACGTGCTGACGCGGCGCCGGCCGCCGCGATCGGGCTTCTCGCTGGTGGTCTGGTCGGCCCTCGTGGCGCCGCTGCCGCTGCTGGCCCTGTCGCTGCTCGTGGAGGGCTGGGACCGGGATCGGCACGCGCTGGCGCACGTGACCGTGCTGTCGCTGCTGGGGCTGGCGTTCGTGGCCTACCTGGCGTCGATGGCGGGCTACGGGCTGTGGAACCTCCTGCTGTCCCGCCACGCGGCCTCCACGGTGGCGCCGTGGTCGATGCTGGTCCCGGTCATCGGGACGGCGGCCGCCTTCTTCTACAACGGCGAGAAGCCGACCGCCGCGAGCGCGGTCGGCGCCGTCGTGATCATCGTGGGGGTGCTGCTGGCCCTCGGCGTCATCGGCCCGCGGCGGGGCCCCCGCGAGGACGTCCCCGACCGGGCGCACCCGCCGGCCGAGCCCGCCGGGCTGTGAGGGGGGTCGGGCGGGCAGGCCGACGACTGGTCAACCTGCCCGCCCTCCTCCCTGCGGTGACCGTGGCCGGGCTGGGGGATCCCCCGCCCACGGCGCCGCGACCCGTGCCGCCGGAGCCCGGTGGCGGCGCGGGAGTCGGGGGGCCTCAGCGGAACATCGCCGTGTTGGCCTGCTCGGTGTCGGCATACTGCACACCGGCCTGCTGGAGCAGCCGGTTGACGGACTCCAGCGACTCGCGGACCTGGGACTGCGTGCCGCGCCACTGGCTCATCACGCCCTGGAAGCCGGCCGACGCGCTGCCCTGCCAGGCGTCCTGCAGCGCCGTGAGGCGGCCCATCATGGCGGCGACCTGGGTCTCGATCTCGGCGGAGATGTGGCCGATGTCCGCGGAGGCGGCCGAGATGCGCTCGGTGTCGACGGAGAAGACTGCACTCATGACGTGTCCTTCGTGTGGTGGGTGGGTCGGCCGGAGCGGCGTGCGACCACTGTGCCCCGGCCGCGGGGGCCGCGTGCGAGGTCATCCACAGGGCCGCTCGGTTAACCTGCCTGTGTGGGGACAGTGACGCCGTGACACTCTTCATCGACAGTCCGCAGTGGCCGGCCCACGGTCGGCACTTCGCACACCTCATCTCCGACGAGTCCTACGACGAGCTGCACGCGTTCGCGGCCGCGGTGGGGCTGCACCCGCGCGCCTACGACGGGGACCACTACGACGTGCCCCAGGAGCGGCATGCCGAGGTCGTGGCCGCGGGCGCCACGCTGGTCGAGGGTCGTGAGCTGCTCGCCATGCTGCACGCGAGCGGCCTGAGATTCCGCAAGCGCAAGGGGGAGCGCCCGATGGGGCGCTTCGCCGACGTCGTGCCGACCGTCGCCGGCCCCCACCACCTCGACGTCGTCGTCTCCGACCAGGAGCCGCCAGAGGCCACGACCTCCGCCGCGGCGGCCTTCGTCTTCGACCGCCTGGACCGGCTGCTGATGGTGCACAGCCGTGCCCGCGGCGGGTGGGAGGCTCCGGCCGGCGCCCGCGAGCCCGGGGAGACCACGCGGGCCGGAGCGGTCCGGGAGGTGCGCGAGGAGACCGGCCTGGTGCTCGAGGAGTCCCTGCTGCGCCCGATCGGCTACGAGCGCATCACCCAGACCCGCCCGTCCCCGCGCTGGCCGCACCTGCCGCACTGCCACATCGCGATCTACGCGGCGGACCTGGAGGTGGACGGCCCCTCGCTCACGCCCTACCGCACCGAGGTCCACGACGCGGTGTGGGTGCCGCTCGACCAGGTCCGCGATCGCTGCTCGGCGCAGTTCTGGTGGCCGATCCTCGACTGGTTCCTGCAGCAGCGCTGACGTGGCGGTGGGCGGCACCCCCGCCGCGCCCCCGGGGGGAGCGGGGGTGGACCGGCATACGGCCGCTCGCTCTCAGGTCAGCCGGGCGAGCTCCCGGGCGACGTTGACGCGAGCCTGCGCCTCCCAGGCGCCCCGGGCTGTGGCGGTGGAGTACAGCGTCTCGTGGGACAGCAGCGCGGTCAGCACCTGCGAGCGACCGCGGGCGTAGTCGTCGTCGGCCACGGTGGAGTACTCCTCGCGCACCTGCCGGCAGTAGTCGTCGAACCTCGCCTCGGGTGCCCCGAGGATCCACAGGTCGGCGTCGAGCAGGGTCGCCACGGCAGGGTCGTCGCTGGGGGTGTGGTCGGTCGTGGCGCTCACCAGGGACGCGACGCGCTCGACCACGGCCAGGTCCGCCCCCAGCCGGTCAAGGACGTCGATGGCGAGCGCCGCGCTGGCCTCCTCGTCGGCGCCGGGCGCCGCCGAGCCGTCGTGCACCGCGTCGTGGAACCACGCGGCCACGCGGCACACGAGGAGCCCGCGGTCGTCGATCTCCCCGGCCGCGGAGAGCCGCCCGAGCGCGGCCAGCACCTCCGCGAGGTGCCGCAGCGAGTGGTAGGACCGGTGCGGCTGCTGCCAGCGCTGCACGAGGTCGGTCGCCGCCGCCTCGAGCGCGGCGTCGTCGGCGGCCGGGCAGAGCGCGCGCAGGTCGGCGGCGCAGGCCGCGACGATGTCGTCCATGGCGTCACGATCTCACGGACGTGGCTCAGGCAGCGTCTCACGCCAAGCGGCTCAGTCTGAGCCGCTCAGGCCAGTGCCTCCGGCAGCGGACGAGCGTGCACGACCGTGAGCCGCGACACGGCGCGGGTGAGCACGACGTAGAGGCGGCGCAGCCCGGTGCGCTCGTCCGGCTCCGCCTCGGCGATGGCGGCCGGCTCCACGACCACCACGGCGTCGAACTCCAGACCCTTGGCCACGGTGGCGGGCACCACGTCGACCTGGTGGTCGACGTCACCGCGCTCGGCGCCGAGGATGCCGTGGTCGATCCCGGTGCGGCGCAGCAGGTCTGATGCCGTCGTCACCGTGGCGTCCGGCACGATCACGCCCACCGAGCCGGGCTCGCGGACCAGCTCGGCGACGACCCGGCCGACCTCGGGCCACAGCGTGTCGGGGTCGGTCGCGACGTGGTCCAGCCGGCCGGGATTGTCACGGACGGACACCGGCGCCGCGAGCCCCGGCGCCATCCGGGGCAGCAGCCGCGCAGCATGCTCGATGACGGCGGCCGGCACCCGAAATCCCTTGACCAGCTCGGTGACTCGCCCCTCCGGCTGGCCGAGGTGGTGCAGCGACTCGCGCCACGAGGAGGTCGCCCACGGGGTGGTGCCCTGCGCGATGTCGCCGAGCACGGTCGCGGCGCCCGTCGAGCACCGTCGCCCGACGGCGCGCAGCTGCATCGGGGACAGGTCCTGGGCCTCGTCGAGCACGACGTGCGCGAGGCTCGGGGTGCGGGTCAGCAGGTCGCCGAGCTCGTCGAGCAGCACGGCGTCCGCCGGCGTCCAGCGAGCCGCGCCCGGAGTGCGCGGAGCCTTGTCCCACAACAGGATCGCCTGCTCCTGCGGAGCCAGTATGCCGTCCGCGGCCGCCTCCAGCGCCGCCGGGTCCGACCACAGCCGGTGCAGCACGGCGCGGGGCTCGAGGCGGGGCCACAGGGCGTCGGCATACCGCTTGACGGGGGCCGAGCGGGCCACGGCGTCCTGCACCCGGTCGTCGGGGGACTCCCCGGCGGCCTCCATCAGCACCAGCACGGCGTGCGCCAGGCGCTGCGGCAGCATCTGCCGGGCGGCGTCGTAGCGCACGTCCCGCGCCAGCAGCTCGCTGACGATCTCGCGCACCTCGTAGGCCGGCACCCGCCAGCGTCGCGCGCCGCGCGGCACGACCAGCGCCTCCTGCGGCTGCCGCACCGCCGACCGCACCGCGCGTCGCAGCACCTCGGCGAGCCTCGCGTCGCCCTTGAGGACCGCGGCCGGGACCGGGTCGGCGCCGCGGACCTGCACCTGCTCGGTCACCAGCCCCGAGACCGTCGTATGCCGCACGTCGACCTCACCGAGCGTCGGCAGGACGGCTCCGATGTGCTCGAGGAAGGCGGCGTTGGGACCGACCACGAGGACGCCCTGCCGGGCGAGGCGCTCGCGGTAGGCGTAGAGCAGCCACGCCGCCCGGTGCAGCCCGACGGCGGTCTTGCCGGTGCCGGGGGCGCCCTGGATGCACAGCGTGGTGGAGTCGTCGATGCGGACCAGCTCGTCCTGCTCGGGCTGGATCGTGGCGACGATGTCGCGCATCGGGCCGACGCGGGGCCGCTCGATCTCCCGGGTGAGGATCTGCGAGTCCGCCTCGGGCTCAGCGGGATCGGTGAGGTGCTCGTCCTCCATCGCGGTGATCCGGCCGTGCTCGAAGCCGAACCGCCGCCGCATCGACACCCCCATCGGGTCGCTGCGGGAGGCCCGGTAGAACGCCGTAGACACGGGTGCGCGCCAGTCGACGACCATCGGGTCGCCGGCGTCGTCGGTGACATGCCGCCGACCGATGTAGAAGCGTTCGGCGAGGGCTCGGGCTCCGTCCGGGTCGACCCGGTCGATGCGCCCGAAGAACAGCGCCGTCGTGGGGTCGTCCTCGAGGGAGCGGGCTCGCTGCCACAACGTGACCGCCAGGCGTTCGGCGGCGATCGGGTCGCCGCCATGGGCCTCCAGGGACAGGGTGCGCTCACGCATCGCTCCCAGCGAGGCCCGGGCCCGGCTCAGGTAGTCCTGCTCCTCGGCCAGCCCCACGAGCCCGCCTGCCACGCCTGCGGCGCCCTCCACACCTCCACCGACCGGTGCGGTGTCGAGGCCGCGGGGCGCGCTGGACGCGGCGCTGTCGTCGGGCATGGCGGCAGTCCTTCCGGGAGGAGGGGAAACCGCCAGACCCTACCAGCAGGCGGAGGACCTGCTGGTAGGGCCGGGGAGAGCGGGAGGCGAGCCGGGTTATTGGTTGGAGCGCTGCGCGAAGGTCACCTGCACGTCGTGGCGCTCGCCACCGCGCAGGTAGGTCATCGTCGCCTTGTCGCCCACCTTGCGCTCGCGGACCTGCGCGACCAGCGACGTCGAGCCGGTGACGGGCTCGCCGTCGATCGCGATGATCGCGTCGCCCGCGCGCAGCCCGGCCGCGTCGGCGGGGGAGCCGGACACGACGCTCCCGATGACCGCGGCGACCCGCTGGCCGTCGCCGTCCTTGACCATGCCCGGCTTGGACGTGACGCCCATGAAGGCGTGCTCGGCCTTGCCGTTCTTGATCAGCTGGTCGGCGATCGAGGTGACCTCGTTGACCGGGATCGCGAAGCCGATGCCGATGGACCCGCTCTGGCCGCTCGACCCCGAGCCCATCGAGGCGATGGAGGAGTTGATGCCGACGAGCTGGCCGTCGGCGTTGACCAGGGCGCCGCCGGAGTTGCCGGGGTTGATTGGGGCAGAGGTCTGGATGGCGTTGGTGATCACCTCGTTGCCGCTGGACTGCGACCCGAAGAGCCCGCCGGAGGGGTCCTGCTGCTGCGACGGCTGCGTGCTGACCGGGCGGTTGAGCGCTGAGACGATGCCCGTGGTGACGGTGCCGGACAGGCCGAGCGGGTTGCCCACGGCCATGACCGGGGCGCCGACCTTGAGGTCGTCGGAGTTGCCGACGGCGATCGGCTTGAGGTCCTTGACGTCGCCCTGCAGCTTGATGACGGCCAGGTCGGTGGACGGGTCGAGCCCGACGATCTTGGCCTGGTAGGCGCGCTGGTCGTCCAGCGTCACCACGATCTGCCCGCCCTGGGCCGCGTCGCCGACGACGTGGTTGTTGGTGACGATGCGCCCCTCGGTGTCGAGGATGACCCCGGAGCCCTCGCCGCTGCCGCTGCCCGCCTGCACCGAGATCGACACGACGCTGGGCGACACCGCGCTCGCGGTCGCCTTCCAGTCCGGGGCCGTGGCGTTGCCCTGGTTGAGCGGCGCCTGCGTGTTGCGCGCGGTGCTCACGCTGGGCTGGCTGCGGTTGACCACGCCGGTGGACGTGCCGTCGGAGGAGTTGTGCAGCAGCGCGGCGGTGCCGCCGCTCGCCAGCAGCGCCGCGGCGAGGGCCGCGGTGGGTACCTGCCACCACCCGGCGCGCCGGGCCTTCGGCTGGGTCGCTGTCCCGTATGCCGGGCCGCCCTGCGGCCCCTGCGGGCTCGCGCCACCACCGCTGCTCCCCTCACCGCTGCCACCGCTGCCGCCGCCGTAGCCGGAGCCGCCGCCGACGGCGGTGGGGTAGGCGGCGGGCGCGGCATACGGCGAACCGGACGACGAACCCGACGCAGCAGCGGGAGCGCTCGCGTTGGTGGCGGGGATCTCGCGGGTGGGTTCGTCGCGGCGGATCTCCTGGGTGTGCTCCACCGGCGCCTGCTCGCCGCGCGGCGCGTCGGGGCGCGGCTGGAGGGGCGTGCCGGGCTGGTGCTGGTCGGTCATCGTGAGCTCCTCGTGGGGGGACGTGTCACGCAGGTTGGTGGGTGAACCTAGGGGAACGCTGGAGCATTCCTAGGGGGCGCCTGTGGATGGGGTGGTGTCGGCCGGCAGCCGCACCGTGAAGGTCGCGCCCCCGCCCGGGGTCGGGTCGATCGTCACCGACCCGCGGTGGGAGCCGGTGATCGCCGAGACGATCGCGAGGCCCAGGCCGGTGCCGCCGGGGCGCTCGGTGCGGCCGCGGGCGAGGTCGTCGCGGAAGAAGCGTTCGAAGACGCGGTCCGCGAGCTCGGGCGGGATCCCGTCGCCGTGGTCGCGGACCTGCAGCACGACGGTGTCCGGGCCCTCGGGGCCGACGAGCAGCTCGATGGGGGTCCCGGCGGGGGTGTGGTTGACGGCGTTGCCGACGAGGTTGGTGACGAGCTGGCGCAGCTTGGACTCGTCGCCGCGAACCAGGTTGGGCCGGATCGGCCCGTGCAGGCCGAGCACGGAGATCTCGCGGTCCGGGGCGAGGGCCTGGGCGTCCTGCGCGGAGTCCGCCAGCAGCACCGTGAGGTCCACGGAGGTGAACGCCAGCGGCCGCTGCTCGTCCAGGCGGGCGAGGGCGAGCAGGTCCTCCACGAGCGCCCCCATCCGGGTCGCCTCGTCCTCGATGCGCTGGAAGACCTGGCTGACGTGCTCGCGCTGGGTCACCGCCCCCTGCCGGTAGAGCTCGGCGTAGCCGCGGACCGCCGCCAGCGGGGTGCGCAGCTCGTGGGAGGCGTCCGCGACGAACTGCCGCATCTTGGCCTCGCTCGCCTCGACCCGCTGGAAGGATGTCTCGATGTGGCTCAGCATGACGTTGAGGGAGCGCCCGAGGCTGGCGATCTCGTCGTCGGAGGCGCGGATCGGCACGCGCCGCGTCAGGTCGCCCCCGGCGATCGCGGCCGCGGTGTCCTCGATCTGCCGCAGCGGCCGGAAGGCCCGCCGGATCGCGAACCACCCCGCCACGAAGAGCGCCGTCATCGCGACGATCCCGACGACCAGGGAGAACAGCACCACCTGGCTGACGGTGCGCTCGACGCCACGCAGCGACACGGCCACGGCATACGTGCCCTGCCCGCCGTCGAGGGTGTCGGCGACGACGTGCCAGCGCTGCAGGCCGTCCTTGGAGCGCACCTCGAAGATCCGGTGGTTGCGCACCTCGTCGGAGAAGGGCGTGAGGTCCGGGATGTCCGGGTGCTCGGACTCGGCCTGCGGCTGGAAGACCAGGGACCGCGTCGGGCCCGTCGGGAAGAACACCTTGACCGCGTAGTTGGTCGGGAAGTTGTCGTAGTCCTGGCCGTTGGCGATGGCGTCGAGCGCGCTGTCGCGCAGCGGCCCGGCGCTCGTGACGAGCTCCTGGTCGATCCGTGCCACCAGCTGCCGCTCCAGCAGCCACGACGTCGCGGTCGTGGTGAGCGTCAACGCCCCCGCCATGAGCACGACCGTGATCAGCACCAGTCGGTGCGTGAGCGGGACGCGCTGGAGCCCGCGGTGCACGCGAGCAGCCGTGGGGGACTCGCGCACCCGCTGCAGCCGGCTGGCGGCCTGGCTCACGAGATCTCGGGAGGCAGCCGCAGGACGTAGCCGACGCCGCGCTTGGTGTGGATCAGCGGCGGCTCGATGGTGTCGACCTTGCGCCGCAGGTAGGAGATGTAGGACTCCACGATCCCCGCCTCACCCCGGAAGTCGTAGTCCCACACGTGGTCCAGGATCTGCGCCTTGGACAGCACCCGGTTGGGGTTGAGCATCAGATAGCGCAGCAGCTTGAACTCCGTGGGGGAGCAGTCGATGACCTTGCCGTTGCGGCGCACCTCGTGGGAGTCCTCGTTGAGCTCGAGGTCGTGGAAGACGATCGTCGAGTCCTCCGGCTCGTCCTGACGGGTGCGGCGCAGGACGGCGCGGATGCGGGCCACGACCTCCTCCAGGCTGAACGGCTTGGTGATGTAGTCGTCACCACCGATCGTCAGCCCCTTGACGCGGTCGTCCACGGCGTCGCGCGCCGTGAGGAAGACGATGGGGACGTGGCGGCCGGCCCCGCGCAGCTTGGTCGTGACCGTGAAGCCGCTCATGTCCGGCAGCATCACGTCCAGGACGACCAGGTCGGGGTCGTGCTCCTCGGCGAGGATCAGCGCGCCGCCCCCGTCGGCCGCGGTGTAGACCTCGAAGCCGGCGAAGCGCAGGCTGGTGGCCAGGAGCTCTCGGATGTTGGGCTGGTCCTCGACGACGAGGAGGCGTGCCTCGGGTGTGGTGCTCATGCTGGGCAGTATGCCGATCCCCGCTGGAGGTTTCCTGGGAGGTCGCTGTGCTGCGTGGTCTGCCGGCGCGGTCTGCCGGGGTGGTGTGCCGGGGTGGTCTGCCGGTGTGGTCTGCCGGTGTCGCCCGGCACCATGGCCGTCAGGCGTCGGCCAGGTCGTCCGCGTCGACGATCGTGTAGGCGTAGCCCTGCTCGGCCAGGAAGCGCTGGCGGTGCGCCGCGAGCTCCGCGTCGACGGTGTCCCGCGACACCACCGTGTAGAAGTGGGCGGTCCGGCCGTCGCCCTTGGGCCGCAGCACCCGGCCGAGGCGCTGCGCCTCCTCCTGCCGGGACCCGAAGGTCCCCGACACCTGGATGGCCACGCTCGCCTCGGGCAGGTCGATGGAGAAGTTGGCGACCTTGGAGACCACGAGCAGCGAGATCTCCCCGGACCGGAAGGCCCCGAAGAGCCGCTCCCGCTCGCGCACCGAGGTCGCGCCGGTGATGATCGCGGCGTCGAGGCGCCCGGCGAGACCCTCCAGCTGGTCGAGGTACTGCCCGATCACGAGCGTCGGCTCCCCGGCGTGCCGCGCCACGAGCCTCTCCACGACCGCGTCCTTCTGCTCGGCGCACGACGCCAGCCGGTAGCGCTCGTCGGGCTCGGCGACGGCGTAGGCCATCCGGTGGGCGTCGGGCAGGGTCACCCGCACCTCGACGCAGTCCGCGGGCGCGATCCAGCCCTGCGCCTCGATGTCCTTCCACGGCGCGTCGTAGCGCTTGGGGCCGATCAGCGAGAAGACGTCCGACTCGCGCCCGTCCTCGCGCACCAGCGTCGCGGTGAGGCCGAGCCGACGCCGGGCCTGCAGGTCGGCCGTCATACGGAAGATCGGGGCGGGCAGCAGGTGCACCTCGTCGTAGAGGATGAGCCCCCAGTCCCGCGCGTCGAGCAGCTCGAGGTGCGGGAAGACGCCCTTCCGCCGGGTGGTGAGGACCTGGTAGGTGGCGATGGTGACCGGGCGGATCTCCTTGCGGGCGCCGGAGTACTCCCCGATCTCGTCCTCGGTCAACGAGGTCCGCCGGACCAGCTCGTCGCGCCACTGCCGGGCGGACACGGTGTTGGTGACCAGGATCAGCGTGGTCGCGCCGGCACGCGCCATGGCCCCGGCACCCACCAGCGTCTTGCCGGCGCCGCACGGCAGCACCACGACCCCGGACCCGCCGTCCCAGAAGCCGTCGACCGCCTGCCGCTGGTAGGGCCGCAGCGACCAGCCGTCCTCGCGCAGGGCGATCGGGTGGGCCTCCCCGTCGACGTAGCCCGCGAGATCCTCCGCCGGCCAGCCGACCTTGAGCAGCTCCTGCTTGAGGTGGCCCCGCTCGGAGGGGTGCACCACGACCGTGTCCTCGTCCAGCTGCTCACCCAGCAGCGGGCGGATCCGCTTGTGCCGCAAGACCTCTGCCAGGACGGCCCGGTCGGTGGTCTGCATCACGAGCCCGTGGGTCGGGTGCTTGGTGAGCGTCAGGCGGCCGTAGCGGTCCATCGTGTCGGCGACGTCGACGAGCAGGGCGTGGGGGACGGCATACCGGCTGTGGGTGACCAGGGCGTCGACCACCTGCTCGGCGTCGTGGCCGGCCGCGCGGGCGTTCCACAGCCCGAGCGGGGTGACGCGGTAGGTGTGGATGTGCTCCGGCGCGCGCTCCAGCTCCGCGAACGCCGCGATCGCCCGCCGCGCCGCCTCGGCGCCCGGGTGGTCCACCTCGAGCAGCAGCGTCTTGTCGCTCTGGACGATCAGGGGCCCGTCGGGCACGCGTGTCTCCTCGTCTCTCCTGGTCGTGGGCTGCCGGCCGTATGCCGCCCGGCCGGTGGTCTCGACGCGTCAACCCTGCCACGGCCGCGTTGCTTCCCGCGGGGCGTGCGGCAGGATGGGACGCGACCGACGACGTTCAGGAGAGACATGCGCACGCCCCAGCTCGAGCCGATGACCGGTGCGCCGCAGCGCGTGACCATCTACGAGGTGGGGGCGCGCGACGGGCTGCAGAACGAGAAGTCGATCGTCCCCGTCGAGGTCAAGGCGGAGTTCGTGCGGCGGCTGCTCGGGGCGGGCCTGGAGACGGTCGAGATCACGAGCTTCGTGTCGCCGAGGTGGGTGCCGCAGCTCGCGGACGCCGCCGACCTCGTGACCGCCCTCGGGGACGCCGCGCTCGGGACGCAGCGGCCGGTGCTGGTGCCCAACGATCGTGGCCTGGACCGCGCGCTGGAGCTCGGGGTGTCGTCGGTGGCGATCTTCGGCTCGGCCACCGAGACCTTCGCCGCCAAGAACCTCAACTCCAGCGTGCTCGACCAGTTCACGATGTTCGAGCCGGTCGCCAAGCGCGCCCAGGACCAGGGGATGTGGCTGCGCGCCTACGTGTCGATGTGCTTCGGCGACCCCTGGGAGGGCGACGTCCCGATCGACCAGGTCGTCGACGTGTGCGCGCGGATGATGGACCTCGGCGCCGACCAGCTCTCCCTCGGCGACACCATCGGGGTGGCGACACCCGGTCACGTGGAGCGGCTGCTGGCGGCGTTGGACGCGCGGGGGATCGACGTGGGGTCGATCGCGGTCCACTTCCACGACACCTACGGCCAGGCGCTCGCCAACTCCCTGGAGGCGATCCGGCTCGGGGTGCGCACCATCGACGCATCGGCGGGTGGGCTGGGCGGCTGCCCCTACGCCAAGTCGGCGACCGGCAACCTCGCCACCGAGGACCTCGTGTGGGCGCTGCACGGGATGGGCGTCGAGACCGGCGTGGACCTGGAGGCGTTGGTGGCGACGTCGGTGTGGATGGCCGAGCAGCTCGGCCGGCCGTCGCCGTCCCGGGTGGTCAAGGCCCTGTCCGGCGGCTGACCTCGGCTGCGTCCCTCCTGCCGCCGGCCCTGCCGACTGCCCTCGGTCCTCCCCTCGGTCCTCCCCTTGGTCTCTCCGTTGAAAGGCGACAAACCGGGGGAATCCCGGCGATATGACCCCGGTTTGTCGCCTCTCAACGAGGGGGGCAGGCGTGCGGGGGGAGGGCGGGCGTGCGGGGTCAGGCCTCGGACACGTCGGTGATCCGGTGGAGCGTGAGGATCCGCTCGACGTTGCTCGTGCCCGCGGTGCCGTAGACGCGTCCGGCCTCCACCCGCCGCGGGTGGAAGAGCAGGGGGGTGGTGTCGCCATTGGACCCGGCATAGCGGAGCCGCACGGCCCGGCGGTCAGCGACCGCTTCGCGCAGGACACCCAGCACCACCGCGGGGTCCGTGCCCTCGGCGTCCGGGTCGTCCGCCGCCCGGGCGTCGACGCCCGCCTGCCCGGCGCGGAGGGCGGCGACCAGGGCATCGGCATACGGCTGGTCGACGAGGCTGGTGCGGGTCGAGGACGCGGGGCGCCGACGGGGAGGGGTCCGGTGGGCCGAGCCTGCCGGGATCGCGACGACGCCGTCGGCGGTCTCCGCGGCGGGGGCCAGCCCGTGCTCGCGCAGCGTCGTGAGCAGGACCTCCCCTCCGACGGGGCTGACGAGGACGGTCGGGGCGATGCGTCGCAGGCGGAGCGGGCCGAGGGCCGGGGAGGCCAGGATCGCCTCCAAGGTCACCGGGTCCTCGCTGCGCACGTATGACGCTGCCGCCGCCACCCGGAGCCGCCCGTGGCGCCGGGTGACGTCGCGGACGAGATAGGTGAGGGGCTGCGGCACGGGCGTGGAGCTGGCCGCGGCGAGGGCGTCGAGGAGCTGGTCGGCGGTCCAGCCGGCGTCGAGGGCTCGGCGGACCGAGCCGTCGGTGAAGCGGTGGACGGTGGCGCCGCCCCGGGACTCGACGTCCGCGGCGAGGCGCAGCAGGTGGGCCAGTGCTCCCTCGACCCGGCCGGGGGCGACGGCGGTGAGGTCGGCCTGCAGCAGGACCTGCTCGACCGGGGCGGGCAGGTGGGGGTGCATCGTCTCGGCCACCGCGTCGACGTCGGGCGGGGTGCCGGTGACCAGACGGCGACCGGCGGCCCCCAGGGCGCCACGGCCGGTCACGCCGAGCCACTCGGCCTCGCGCACGACCGCGGCCACGACGACCTCCAGGTCGGGGACCCGTCGCAGCGGTCGGCGCCAGCGGAGGCGCTCGACGAGCCCGTCGACGGTGGGCGCGGACCCTTCCGGGAGCTGCGCGAGCTCGGCGAGCACGTCCTGGCGCAGCCCCCGGATCGGGGGCCACTGGGCGTCCGCGGACAGGGCGTTGACCGAGCCCCCGCGCTCCAACGGGGAGCCCACGAGGTGCGGGGCGCGAGCGCTGCGCAGCCAGGCGTCGGCCAGGACGGCCCAGCGCGTCGACCCCGGCTGCTGCAGCCAGACGTCGTGGTCCGGCGTCGGGGCCCACACCGGGTCGACCGCGCCGTCGTCGGCGAGCAGCCCGGCAGCGTGGGCGACCTCGACGACGAGGGCCGTCCGCTCCACGGGCAGGTCGAGCAGGGTCGCGAGCCCACGCAGGTCACGCACGGCCAGGCCGCCGCCGCGCAGCACCCGCGGGGGGCGCTCGCCCCACGCAGCGGCCGTCTCGCCGACGAGGTCGAGCAGCTCGCCGGCCGCGCCACCGGCGGCGAGGTCGACCACGGCCGCGGAGCGCGGCGTGACGGTGACGGTGGGCGGCTGCAGCGCGACCTCCTGCAGCAGCCGCCCGCCTCGCAGGTGCAGGGCGACCTCGCGGGGCAGCACGAGCGCGTCGTCACCGTGGGGATGCAGCAGGTGGTGCTCGGTCAGCCAGGCCAGCGCCTGCGCGGCCACCCCGGTCGCCTCGCGCGCCACGACGCCGCCCGACCAGGTGAGGCGCTCCAGCACGGCACGCGCCGCCCCCGGGGCGTCGGCCAGCACCGCGTCGAGACCCTCGGGCGTGGCGAGCGCGGCCGGCACGCCGGAGCGCAGCGTCGACAGGGAGGGGCCGAGGCCGCCGGGCCGGGGGCCGAGCAGGTCCGCGACCGTGCGGGTGACGGTGATGCGGTCGGCGGATCGCCATACGAGAGCGCGGGTCTCGAGCCGGGTCAGGATCTCGAGCAGGTCCCCGGGGTCCGACCCGAGCCATGAGGCCGCCAGGCCGACGTCGGCGGGGGAGCCGGTGGCCAGGAGGGCTTCGAGGACCTGCAGGTGGGCGGTGTCCAGGCCCTCGAGCGCGCGCTGGGTGGAGGCGCGGGTGCCGGAGCGGGCGGCGAGCGCGGTGATGTCGGTCGGTGCCGGTCGAGCCAGGTCGGGGCGGGCGACGAGCAGGGCGGCGAGCTCGTCGTCCGCGCGGGCGCGCAGGTCGTCGGCGAGGCTGCGGGCGCGGGGCGCGTCGGGGCGGGGCATCACCGTCCAACGTTACGACCTGCCGGGGGTGCTCCCTCTGATGGCGTCCGAAGCCGGGCGGACGTGACCACCCGAGGCAGGACCGCTGGCGGCGCGGGGTGGACCGTTCGCCGCGCCATCCCTTGCCCGGCCGCGCGCCGCCCACGAGACTGCGAGCCATGACGGCAACGACGCTCTCGTACACCTCCGGCACCTCCGACATCCCGCTGCTCGGCGACACCATCGGCGCCAACCTCGAGCGCACGGTCGCCCGCTTCGGGGAGCGGCTCGCCCTCGTCGACGTGCCCAGCGGGCGCCGCTGGACGTATGCCGAGCTCGACGTCGCCGTCGACGAGGTCGCCAAGGGGCTCATCGCGGCCGGCCTCGCCGCCGGCGACCGCCTCGGGATCTGGTCGCCCAACGGCCCCGAGTGGACCATCGTGCAGTACGCCACCGCCAAGGCCGGGGTCGTCCTGGTCAACATCAACCCGGCCTACCGCGCGCACGAGCTGGAGTACGTCGTCAAGCAGTCCGGGATGCGCATGGTCGTCAGCGCCGTGTCCTACAAGACGTCGATGTACCAGCAGATGCTCGAGTCGATCCGGCACGACTGCCCGGACCTGGAGCAGGTCGTCTACCTCGGCGAGCAGTCGTGGGAGGACCTCAAGGCCGCCGGCGCCGGCGTCAGCGACGAGGACCTCGACGCGCGCATGAGCGAGCTGTCCGCCGACGACCCGATCAACATCCAGTACACCTCGGGCACCACGGGCTTCCCCAAGGGCGCGACGCTGTCCCACCACAACATCCTCAACAACGGCTTCTTCGTCGGCGAGATGATCCGCTACACCGAGCAGGACGTGGTGTGCATCCCGGTGCCCTTCTACCACTGCTTCGGCATGGTCATGGGCAACCTCGCGTGCACCTCGCACGGGGCGGCCATGGTCATCCCCGCCCCCACCTTCGACCCCGCCGCGACCCTCGAGGCGGTGTCCCAGGAGCACTGCACCAGCCTGTATGGCGTGCCCACGATGTTCATCGCCGAGCTCGGCCTGGCGGACTTCGACTCCTACGACCTGTCCAGCCTGCGCACCGGCATCATGGCCGGCTCGCCCTGCCCCGTCGAGGTCATGAAGAAGGTCATCGACCGGATGAACATGGCCGAGGTGGCCATCAACTACGGCATGACCGAGACGTCACCGGTGTCCACGTCGACGCGCACCGAGGACGACCTGCGCCGCCGCACCGAGACCGTCGGGCGGGTCATGCCGCACCTCGAGGTCAAGATCGTCGACCCGGCCACCGGGCGCACCGTGCCCCGCGGCGAGACGGGGGAGCTGTGCACGCGCGGATACTCGGTGATGCTGGGCTACTGGGGTCAGCCGGACAAGACCGCCGAGGCCATCGACGCCGGCCGGTGGATGCACACCGGCGACCTGGCGACCATGGACGAGGACGGCTACTGCGCGATCGTGGGCCGGATCAAGGACATGGTGATCCGGGGCGGCGAGAACGTCTATCCCCGCGAGATCGAGGAGTTCCTCTACACCCACCCCGACATCGCGGACGTGCAGGTCATCGGGGTGCCGGACCAGAAGTTCGGGGAGGAGCTCATGGCGTGGATCATCATGCGCGAGGGGGCGTCGGCGCTGACCGTGGACGGGGTCCGGGAGTTCTGCACCGGGCAGCTGGCGCACTACAAGATCCCGCGATACGTCCACATCACCGACAGCTTCCCGATGACGGTGACCGGCAAGATCCGCAAGGTCGAGATGCGCGACCTGGCGGTCACGCTCATCAGCCGGCCGGGCTGACCCGGTCGAGCCAGCGGGCCGTGATGTCGCGGACGTCGCGGCCGGTCCGGCGCTGCACGAAGTCCTCGAAGTCGGCCCGGGTGACCGTGGCGTAGCGGTGCTGCTGCGGCCACTCGCGGGCGATCCCCGCGAAGGCGGCGTCGCCGACGGTGCGCCGGATCTCGTCGAGCATCAGGGCGGGGCAGGCGTAGATGTTGCTGGACGCGAAGTGGTCCGGGCGCGGGTTGCCCGCCTGGCCGGCCTGCGCCACCGCCTGCCGGCACCCCTCGACCAGCTGGGCGTCCTGGGACAGGTCGGCGGGCGCGCGGCCCTCGTAGCGCCGCTGCCAGTAGGTCGCCCAGCCCTCGTTGAGCCAGGTGTGGCGCCAGTCGCGGGTCGTCACGAGGTCGCCGAACCACTGGTGCGCCAGCTCGTGTGCCGTCACCGCGTCGCGCTGCCACAGCACCGGCCCGCGCCCCATCGTGATCAGCGTCTGCGTCTCCATGGCGCTCTGACCTGCGGTGACGACCATCCCGGTGGTGGAGAAGGGGTAGGGGCCGACCCGCTCCTCGAGCCAGTCGTAGGCGCGCCGCAACGACTGCTGCAGGGCGGCCACGGAGGACTCGTCCTCGGGCAGCGTCCACACCGACGCGACGACCCCGCGGGGGTAGGTCTGCACGTGCTGGCGGTAGGGCCCGATCGCCACGGTGGTCAGGTAGGAGGAGGCCGGGGCGTCCAGGTGCCAGCGGGTGGTGGTGCGCCCGCCGTCGTCCGACCGCCCCACGAGCCGCCCGTTGAAGACCCCCACTTGCCCGGGAGGGGCGGTGATGACCGCGTCGTAGAACGCCTTGTCCGACGGGTGGTCGTTGACGGGGTACCACGTGAAGGCGCCATACGGCTCCTGGAAGGTGCTGACGTGGTGGGCGTCGTCGTAGCCCCAGCCGAGGCCGCCCAGGTCGTCGCCGCGGTGCGTGGGCGGTGGGACCGTCGTCGGGGTCCCGGCGTAGCTCACGACCACGGTGTGCCGGGAGCCCGCGCGCAGGCCTGGGCGGCGCAGCACCAGCCCGTCACCGTCGCGCGTCACCGGGGTCGCCGCGCCGTCGAGCGTCACCGCCGTCACCGTCAGCGGCCGGGCGAGGTCGAGCCGCAGCGTGTCGGTGTCGTGCGCCACCCGCAGCGTGAGCGTGGTGCGGCCCTGCAGCCGGGTGCCGTCCCAGTCGAGCCGGAGCTGGTAGCGCAGCGCGTCCACCTCGGGGTTGCTCAGGTGGGGGTAGGACGGGTCCTCGACCGGCTGGTCCTGGGCGAGGGTGAGGTCCGGCTCGCGCACGGGCCGCGGGTCCAGCGTCGTCCAGTCCGCCGGCACCGGGCCTGTCGGCGCGCTCGGCCGGCTGGTCGCCGTCGCCGTCCCGCTCGTGGCCGGCGCCTGCGCCTGCGCCTGACCACTCTCGGTCCGCGCCCCCAGCCCGCCCTGGAAGGCCGCCAGCGCCACCGTCACCGCCAGCGCCGCCGCTGCCACCAGCCCGGTGGTGCGTCGCCGTGTCCCGTCGTCCCGCATCTGCCCCCCTCGTCCGACCTGCCCCACCGTAACCACCGCCGCCGACACACCCCCCGATAGGGTCGGCGCACCGAGGGTCGGAGCGTGGAGCGTCGAAGGGTGGAGGGTCGCACGATGGAGCCGAGCGGTCAGCAGTGGACGATCACCCGGGGCGAGCACCGGGTCACGGTCACCGAGGTGGGCGCCACCCTGCGCACCTACACGTATGCCGACCGCCCCGTGGTCGCCGGGTTCGGGGCCGACGAGGTCTGTCCTCACGCCCGCGGCACCGTCCTCGTGCCGTGGGTCAACCGGGTCCGCGACGGCCGCTACACCTGGGACGGGCGCGAGCACCAGCTGGCGCTGACCGAGCCGGCCCGCCGCACCGCCCTCCACGGGCTGGTGCACTGGCTGCCCTGGACCGCCCGCCGGGTCGAGCCGGACCGGGTCACCCTCGCCGTGCGGCTCCACCCGCAGCAGGGGTGGGACTGGCCGCTGGACGTCACCCTCGACTACCGCCTGGACGACGACGGCCTCGTCGTGACCCCCACGGTGCGCAACCTCGGCGACACCGACGCGCCGCTCGCGGTGGGCGCCCACCCCTACCTGACCGTCGGCGAGGTTCGCGTGGACGACCTCGAGATCCGTTGCCCCGCAGCGACATACGTGCTGGTGGATCCGGACCGGCTGCTGCTGGCGGAGCCGACCGTCGCGGCGAGCAGCCGCCCGGTCGAGGGCACCCCGAAGGACCTGCGCGCCACGACCGTGGGCGACCGCGAGCTCGACGTCGCCCTGACCGACCTGGCGGCCGACCCGGACGGCCGCTGGCGCATCACGGTCAGCCACGGAGGGCGCAGCACGACCCTGTGGGCGCAGGCCGACGCCTACCCATGGACGCAGGTCTACACCGGTCACGACCTGCCCGAGGGCTACCGCCGCACCAGCGGGCTCGCCGTCGAACCCCTCACCGCGGCACCCGAGGCGCTCACGACCGGGGAGGGCCTGGTTCGGCTCGCCCCCGGCGCGACCTGGTCCGCCTCGTGGGGCATCACCCCGTCCTGACCCGTTAGCCTGGACGGACGTGCGCGCACCGCGCGCGCCTCGCCGACCCCGCCCGGGGCCCCGGCCCTGACAGCAGCACGACCGAGATCGACACGAGGTGGACCAGTGCCAACGGGCAAGGTCAAGTGGTATGACGCCGACAAGGGCTTCGGCTTCCTGGCCGACGACGACGGCAACGACGTCTTCGTCCACGCCAACGCCCTGCCGGCAGGGGTGACCACCCTCAAGGGCGGCACCCGCGTGGAGTTCGGGATCATGGACGGCCGCCGCGGCGCGCAGGCGCTCTCGGTCACCGTGCTGGAGCAGGCGCCCTCGGTGGCGCGCGCCCTGCACGAGCGCACCCGCAAGCCGGCCGACGAGATGGTCGTCATCGTCGAGGACACCATCAAGCTGCTCGACGGCGTCTCCACGCAGCTGCGCAAGGGTCGCTACCCCGACCAGTCCGGCTCCCGCAAGCTCGCCGCCGCGCTGCGGGCGATCGCCGACAACTTCGGCGGGAGCTGACCCATGGCCACCATCAAGCCCGACTCCACCCTCGCCGGCGCCGTGGAGGTCGCCCGCGCGGCGGCCGAGTCGATCGCGGAGCCGGGGATGGTCGGTGACCACCTCGGCGTCGTGATGGAGGCCGAGCGGGTGGCCACGCACCAGTTCGCCTGCCTGTCACCGGGATACCCGGACTGGCTGTGGTCCATCACGGTCACCCGCGTCGCCCGCTCCAAGCAGGTGACGGTCTCCGAGACCCACCTGCTGCCCGGCCCCACCAGCATCGTCGCGCCGCCCTGGCTGCCCTACGAGGACCGGATCGCCCCCGGCGACCTCGGCCCCGGAGACGTCAACCCCTACCTCGCCGACGACCCCAACCTCGAGCCCGGCTTCGAGGCGACGGGGGAGGAGGACGTCGACCAGGTGGCCCAGTGGGAGCTGGGTCTCGGGCGGACCCGCGTGCTGTCCCCCGAGGGCCGCGAGGAGGCCGCCCAGCGGTGGTACTCCGGCGACAACGGACCCGAGGCCGAGGTCGCCAAGCAGGCCCCGGCGCGCTGCGCCACCTGCGGCTACTTTCTGCCGATGGCGGGGGCGCTGCGCCGCTGCTTCGGCGTGTGCGCCAACGCCTGGTCGCCGTCCGACGGCCGGGTGGTGTCGCTGGACCACGGCTGCGGGGCTCACAGCGAGGTCGACCTGGAGCGCCCCGAGCCGCGTCGGCTCGACCCGCCGGTCGTCGACGACCTGGCCGTAGACCTCGAGGTGGCGCCGGCCGCAGCGGAGACCCCTGTCGCAGCCGAGACGCCGGTCGAGGCAGTGTCCCCCGAGCAGCAGCTCGAGGAGGCCGCCGAGCGGGCCGCGGTGGTCGACGACGCCGAGGCGGCCGCCCAGGCGCACCCCTCGGACTCCGACACCGCCGACGTCGACACCACCGAGCAGATCCGCCCGGCCCGCCGTGGTCGACGCGGCGCGCGACGCGCCGCCGGTGCCCCGGCCGGGCCGCCCGCCGTCCCGGCCACGTCCGAGGAGCTGCTGCCGGCCTCGTCGGAGGACGCGGCCCAGCAGGTCGCCGAGACGGAGGGCACGCCGGTCGGCTGACGGCATACGGGCTGGGCGGGGTCGGCCACGGCGCACGCGGGCGGACCAACCGGGTGACCTGACCCTCAGTCAGGCGCCCTTGTCGGCCCCCCGGCCGGAGCGCACGTAGGCGTAGCCGATCACGCCGATCCCGAGCCCGGCCACGCACACCCAGGGCCACCACTCGCGGCCGGCGCCGTGCAGCGCCGGGACGAGCAGGACCACCACGAGCGCGACGAGCCACAGCCCGAGGCCCAGCGCCACGACCCGGTCCGTGCGCACCCGCATCACGCGGATGCTGGCCGGGTCTATCCGGGGGCGGCGGTCGCTCACCCCTCCAGGGTAGAGGCGCGGGCGTGGTGCTCGTGCGACTCCGGCGCGCGGGCGAAGCGCATCGCGCCGACCAGCAGCAGCGCCGCCGACAGCGCGAGGCCGGGCCAGTAGCTCCCGCCCGGGGTGCGCGCGACGTAGAGCAGCGCGACGTAGACGACGGCCGCCTGCCCGCACAGCTGGACCAGGCCGTTGGACGTGCCCGCCGGGGTGGGCCAGGTGATCTCGACGGCATACTGCATGCCGATCGGCATGAGGCTGACGAGGAAGAAGCCGAGCAGGAAGGCCGACCCGAGCAGCCCGACGAGGCTGCTGGCGAGGGCGATCCCGAGCGTGGCGGGCGCAGCGAGAGCCAGCCCGGCGACGAGGAAGGGCACCCGCCGGTCGACCCGGTCGGACCAGGCGGCCAGGGACACCGACCCGAGGACGCCGCCGAGCAGCATGGCGGCGCCGACGTTGCCGGCGTCGGTCGCCGAGAAGCCGCGCGGCGCCACGATGTCCGCGACCCACTGGGTCACGCCGTTGAAGATCCCCATCCCGATGAAGATCGCCGTCAGGTAGCGGCGGAACGGCCCGACCGACAGCGCGTGTCGCATCCCGTGCGTCTGGAGCGCGTGCTCGGCGAGGTCGACGTCGCCGCGCGCCGGGCGGTCGGTCACGAGCAGCGGGTAGGCGATGCCGACCACGAGCGCCGCCATCCCGATCCACAGCTGCATGGGCCCGATGACGGCGGGCCCATGGGCGGCGACGAGCGCCGGGGGCAGGACCATGCCGACGCCGGTGCCGACGAGGTTGGCGAGGGTGACGAGCCCGACGGCGGTGGCGCGCTCACGGCGCGGGAACCACCGCGCGGCGACGGTGGTCCAGGAGTTGAGCAGCAGCGGCTGGGTGCACGCGATGCCGACCGTGGCGAGGAGCGCCCAGCCGTATGACGGCCCCACCGCCCCCCGGGCCACCCCGCAGAGGCCGGCGACGACCCCGCCGAGGCCCACGGCCACGCGGTGCCCGCGGCGGTCGATCAGCAGCGACGCGGGGATCGACAACGGCAGGAACGCCGCCATGAAGACCATCGCGAGCGCGCCGATGGCGAATCCCGAGACGCCGTAGTAGGACTCGGCGGACCTGCTGATGGGCGCGTAGGAGATCCACAGGGTCTGCACGACCAGGTTGACCGCCATGTAGACGGCGATCACGGACCAGCGGCGGGGCGACGCGACCTCGGGCTCCACGGTGGCTCCTTCTCGGAGGTGACTGGCGAGTAACTGTGTCCCGGCGGCGGCCGGCGCGCAAGACCCTGCGCATCACGGGCAGCATCGGGCGGCGGCCCGTGAGCGGTGGCGCGGGAGGGGGTCGGCGCGCCGGTATCCTTTTTTCCCATGACGCAGGCCCCCGCACGCCCCGCCGCCCCCCGCACCGGTCTCGACCGCTTCTTCCGCATCACCGAGCGTGGCTCGACCGTCGGTCAGGAGGTGCGCGGCGGCATCGTCACGTTCTTCACGATGGCCTACATCGTCGTGCTCAACCCGCTCATCATCGGGACCGTCCCGGACTCGACCGGCGGTTTCCTGGGCGGGGGTGACGCCAACCAGGCGCGGGTGCTCGTCGCGGCCGGCACCGCCCTGGTGGCGGGTCTCATGACCATCCTCATGGGCGTCGTCGCCAACTTCCCGCTCGCCCTGGCGACGGGCCTGGGTCTCAACGCCTTCCTCGCCTACGGCGTCTCGCAGATGCCGCGGATGACCTGGGCCGACGCGATGGGGCTGATCGTGCTCGAGGGCATCATCATCCTGGCGCTGGTGCTGACCGGTTTCCGTCGCGCGGTCTTCCATGCCATCCCCGCCCAGCTCAAGACGGCCATCTCGGTCGGCATTGGGCTCTTCATCACGCTGATCGGGCTCATCGACGCCGGCTTCGTGCGCAAGCCGAGCGGCCCGACGCCGGTCGAGCTGGGCATCGGCGGCTTCCTCAACGGCTGGCCGCTGCTGACCTTCGTCGTCGGGCTCTTCCTGATCATCGCGCTCATGGTCAACCACGTGAAGGGCGCGATCCTCTACGGCATCGCCGGCGCCACCGTGCTCGCGATCGTCCTGGAGGCGGTGCTGCACATCGGCTCCCAGACCGGGCCCGGTGGCAAGGTCGTCAACCCCACCGGCTGGGGCCTCAACGTCCCGACCTTGCCCTCGAACCCCTTCGCCGTCCCCGACTTCGGGCTGCTCGGCCACTTCAACCTGCTGGGCTCGTTCAGCAAGATCGGGTTCGTGTCGGCGGCTCTGCTCGTCTTCACCCTGCTGCTCGCGGACTTCTTCGACACGATGGGCACCATGGTCGCCATCGGCGGCGAGGCCGGCCTGCTCGACGAGGAGGGCAACCCGCCCGGGTCGCAGCGCATCCTGGTCGTCGACTCGGTCGCCGCCATCGCGGGCGGCATGGGGTCGGTGAGCTCCAACACGTCCTACATCGAGTCGGCCGCCGGCGTGGGCGAGGGCGCCCGCACCGGGCTGGCCTCGGTGGTCACCGGCGTCATGTTCCTGCTCGCGACCTTCCTGTCGCCGCTCGTCGCCGTGGTGCCCTACGAGGCCGCGACGCCCGCGCTGATCGTGGTCGGCTTCCTGATGATGCAGCAGGTCACCGGGATCGACTGGGACGACATGGAGATCGCCATCCCGGCCTTCCTGACGATCGTGCTGATGCCCTTCTCCTACTCGATCTCGGTGGGCATCGGCGCCGGGTTCGTCGCCTACGTCGTGGTCAAGGTCGCTCGTCGCAAGGCCCGCGAGGTCCACCCGCTGCTGTGGATCGTCTCGGCCCTGTTCGTCCTCTACTTCTGCATCACGCCGGTCAAGAGCGCCCTCGGCGTGCAGTGACCGGCGTGGGGTGCCTCGGCGGCCCACTAGGCTGAGCCGTATGACGCAGCTGACTCGCTCCCAGGTCGCGCAGATGGTGGACCACACCCTGCTCAAGCCCGAGGCCACGCCCGAGGACGTGCGGTCCCTGGTCGCCGAGGGCGAGCGGCTGGGGGTGTTCTCGGTGTGCGTCTCGCCGTCCATGCTGCCCCTGGAGACGTCGCTGCCGGTGGCGGTCGTGTGCGGCTTCCCGAGCGGCAAGCACACCTCCGCGGTCAAGGCCGCCGAGGCCGCCGAGTCGGTGCGGCTCGGCGCCGCCGAGATCGACATGGTCATCGACGTGGGCGCTGCGGTGGCCGGTGACTTCGACGCGGTCGAGCGCGACATCGCCGCCGTCCGCGAGGCGACCCGCGGGGCGCTGCTCAAGGTGATCATCGAGTCCGCCGCCCTGTCCGACGAGCAGGTCGTCGCGGCCTGCCGGGCCGCTGAGGAGGCGGGTGCCGACTTCGTGAAGACCTCGACCGGCTTCCACCCCAGCGGCGGGGCGTCCGCGCACGCGGTGCGGCTGATGCGCGAGACCGTCGGCGACCGGCTCGGCGTCAAGGCCTCCGGCGGCATCCGCACCGCCGAGGCGGCGCGGGAGATGATCGAGGCCGGAGCGTCGCGCCTCGGCCTGTCGGGCACCGCAGCCGTCCTCGACGGCTTCCCCGGCTAGCGGCACGGGCCCTCGGGCCCGGCCACTCCCACCCTCACCACGGCACCGGCCAGGGGCGGGAATGCCCGTCGCCATCATGTCGTTAGCCAAAGTAATGAACTATGCTAAAGACACGATGACAGCACCCCGCACCGCAGCCGCACAGACCCCTGACACGCCCGACTCCCACGCCAGCGCCGACGCCGGTGACATCGCGCACCTGGCCGTCGACCTCCGCCTCGCCTGCCAGCGCGTCAGCCGCCGGGTCCGCTTCGAGGGCACGCACGAGGTGGCGCCCCACCAGGCGAGCGTGCTCTTCCGGCTCGACGAGCCGCGCACGCCCGGTGAGCTCGCCGAGATCGAGCGCGTCAGCGCCCCCAGCATGACCCGCACCGTCGGGTGCCTGGTCGAGGCAGGCCTGGTCCGGCGCGACCCGCACCCCACCGACGGCCGGCAGGTGCTCGTGTCGCTCACCTCGGAGGGGTCGGAGCTGATCCGGTCGATCCGCGCCCGCCGCGACTCCTGGATGGTCGAGCGGCTGGAGAGCCTCACCCCGCAGCAGCGGCAGATCCTCGAGCAGGCGGCCCCGCTGCTGCTGGAGGTCGCCGGTCGATGAGCGCCACCTTCGCCTCGCTGCGTGTCCCCAACTACCGCACCTACTTCCTCGGTGGGCTGGTCTCCAACGTCGGGACCTGGATGGGCCGGGTCGCCCAGGACTGGCTGGTCCTCACCGAGCTGACCGACCACTCGGCCTCCGCGCTCGGGGTGGTGACGGGCCTGCAGTTCGCGCCCGTCGTGCTGCTCGCCCCGGTTGCCGGCGCCGTCGCCGACCGCTACCCCAAGCGCAGCATCCTGCTGGCCACCCAGGCCGCGCTCGGCATCACCGCCGCGATCACCTGGGTGCTGGTCGTCACCGGCTCGGCCCAGCTGTGGATGGTCTACCTGCTGGCGCTCGCCCAGGGGTGCGCCGCCGCGCTGGACAACCCGACCCGTCAGGCCTTCGCCTCCGAGCTCGTCGGCCCTGACCTGATCAGCAACGCCGTCGGCCTCAACTCCGCGTCCTTCAACGCCGCCCGCCTCGTCGGTCCGGCCGTCGCCGGGCTGGCCATCGCCGCCTGGGGGACCGGGCCGGCGTTCGCCCTCAACGCCCTGTCCTTCGTGGCCGTGATCCTCAGCCTCCTGCGGCTGCGGGTGGGCGCGCTGCACCCCGCGCCGCTGCGGCGGGGCGGTGGCGCCATACGCGAGGGGGTCGCCTATGTCCGGCGCCGCCCGGACATCCAGCTGCTGATGTTCATCGTGTTCATGCTCGGCACCTTCGGCATGAACTTCCAGCTCACCATGGCCCTCATGGCCACGACGGTCTTCCACCGGGGCGCGGAGCAGTATGGCGCCCTCGGCTCGATCATGGCGGTCGGCTCCCTGTCCGCGGCGCTGCTGTCGGCCCGGCGGGCCCGGCCCCGGCTGCGGGTCCTGCTGGGCGCGCTCGGTGGTTTCACGCTGGCGAGCGCCGCGGCCGCGATGGCCCCCGACTACTGGCTCTTCGCGGTGTGCCTGGTGCCGTGCGGGCTCACCGCCCTCACCGTGATGACGACGGCCAACGCCTCGGTGCAGCTCTCCGTCGAGCCCGAGATGCGGGGGCGCGTGATGGCGCTCTACATGGCGATCTTCATGGGCGGCACCCCGCTCGGGGCTCCGCTGATCGGCTGGGTCGGCGACACCTTCGGGGCCCGTTGGACCATCGGCGTCGGCAGCATCGCCACGGCGATCGCGTGCGCCGCCGCCGTCGGCTACATCATGGTGGAGGACGGCGTACGTCTCCGATTCCGCTCGCGTGGGCACCTGATCGACGTGATCAACCCGTCCGTGGAGCCCGAGCCCGACCTGACCGAGGTGGTGACCCGATGACCCCCCGATTCCGCCGCGTCGCCACGATCGTGGTGCTGGTCGTGTGCCTCGCGCTCGCGGCCTACGGCACGCTGGTCCGCTGACCCGCTAGCCCGCCAGCCGCTCCACCACGAAGTCGATGGCGCGCGTGAGGATCTCGACGTCGTCGGGCTCGACCGAGGGGAACATCGCGATGCGCAGCTGGTTGCGCCCCAGCTTGCGGTAGGGCTCGGTGTCGACGATCCCGTTGGCGCGCAGCACGCGGCTGACCGCGGCGGCGTCGAGGGTCTCGTCGAGGTCGACGGTGCCGACGACCATCGACCGCGCCGCCGGGTCGGCCACGAAGGGCGTCGCCCAGGGCCGGGACTCGGCCCAGCGGTAGAGCCGTGACGAGCTGTCGCTGGTGCGGCCGGTGGCCCACGGCAGGCCGCCCTGCGCCAGCAGCCACCCCACCTGCTCCTCCATCATCGCCAGCGTCGCGAGGGCAGGGGTGTTGTAGGTCTGGTCCTTGCGGGAGTTGTCGAGCGCCGTCGTGAAGGACAGCGAGTCGGGGATCCACCGGCCGGAGGCCGCGACCTGCTGCGCGCGCTCGACGGCGGCGGGGGAGCACAGCGCGAGCCACAGCCCGCCGTCCGAGCCGAAGGACTTCTGCGGCGCGAGGTAGTAGACGTCGGCCTCGCGGACGTCGACGGGCAGGCCGCCCGCCCCCGAGGTCGCGTCGACGAGCACCAGCGCGTCGTCGCCGCCGACGCGCTGCACCGGCAGCATCACGCCGGTGGAGGTCTCGTTGTGGGGGTAGGCGTAGGCGTCGACGTCGGACGGCTCCGGGCCGATGCGGGTGCCGGGGGCCGACTCGCGCACGACCGGCTCCGCCAGGAACGGCGCGCGCCCGGTCACCTGCGCGAACTTGCTGGAGAACTCCCCGATCACGACGTGCTGGGCGCGCTCGCGCACGAGCCCGCACGCCGCCACGTCCCAGAAGGTCGTCGAGCCGCCGTTGCCGAGCACGACCTCGTAGCCGTCGGGGAGCGCGAACAGCTCGCCCAGCCCGCGTCGCAGCGACCCGACCACGTCGCGGACCGGCGCCTGCCGGTGGGAGGTCCCGAGCCAGGTCGTCGCGCCCGTCACGAGCCGCTGCACCTGCGCCTCGCGCACCTTGCTCGGCCCGGACCCGAACCTGCCGTCGGAGGGGAGCAGGTCGGGGGGCAGCACGATCTCGGCAGTCACCTCGTCATCGTCGCAGCCGTATGCCGACCGGGGCTGCGGCTCGCCGGGATCCGGACGCCTCAGCCGCCCGCGACCGCGGTGACCGGGCGGGGCGGGGGACCGGCATACGTGGCGGTCGGTCGGATCATGCGGCCCAGGGCCTTCTGCTCCAGCACGTGCGCGGACCAGCCGGCGGTGCGGCCGCACGCGAACATCGGCGTCACGAGGGGCGCCGGGACCTGCGCGAGGTGCAGGATCACGGCGGCCCAGAACTCCACGTTGGTGGCGATGACCCGGTCCGGGCTGCGCTCGCGCAGGACGTCCAGCGCGGCGGCCTCCAGCGCGCACGCGGCCTCGAGGTGGGGGGCCTGGAGGCGCTCGCACAGGGCCTTGAGGACGGCGGCGCGCGGGTCGACGTCGCGGTAGACGCGGTGGCCGAAGCCCATGAGCCGGCCACCGTCGTCGAGGGCCTCGCGCACGACCGTCTCGACGGGCACGCCCGCCGCGGCGTCCTCGAGCATCCACAGCACCCGGCGCGGTGCGCCGCCGTGCAGGGGGCCGCTGACGGCGCCCACGGCCCCGGACAGGCAGGCGGCCGCGTCGGCACCGGTCGAGGCGATGACGCGCGCCGCGAGGGAGGAGGGGTTGAGGCCGTGCTCGGCGATGGCGACCCAGTAGGCGTCGACGGCGGCGACGTGCCGCGGGTCGGGGTCGCCGCGCCAGCGGATCATGAAGCGCTCGGCCAGGGTCCGCCCCCGGTCGACCTCGCGCTGCGGCACGGCCGGGAGCTCCTCGCCGCGGGCCGACTGGGCGATGAAGCTCAGCGCCATCACCGACGCCCGCGCCAGGTCCTCACGGGCCTGCGCGGCGTCGATGTCCAGCAGCGGCCGGAAGCCCCACACCGGGGCCAGCTGCGCCAGGGCGCTCTGCACGTCGACCCGCACGTCCCCGGTGCGCACCGGCAGCGGGAACGGCTCGGCCGGCGGCAGCCCCGGCGTCAGCGCGTCGTCGACCAGCAGCCCCCACACCTGCTCGAAGGGCACCCGCCCCACGAGCTCGCGCACGTCCACGCCCCGGTAGCGCAGCGTCCCGCTGTCGCGGTCCGCCTCGGCGATGGACGTGACCCACGCCGGGTGGGCTTGGCTCACTCGTCGGCCCCGGCGGTCGGCGGTGCCGAGGGCGGGGACGAGGGCGGTGGGGACGAGGGCTGCGACGAGGGCGGGGACGAGAGCGTCCGGCCCTGGCCGCCGACCTGCTTGACCCGCGGGCCGATCCGGCGCCGGTCCCGGGCCGGCCGGACCCGCTTGTCGAGGTCGTAGCCCTCGATCAGGCTGGCCAGCGGCTTGCTGCTGGCCGGGTGCGAGGCCACCGGGTTGTCCCCGTTGAAGACCACGAAGAGCCGCTGGTCGCCGTCGAAGACCGTCAGGACGGACCCGTCGACGAGGTGGTGGGCGTGCTCGAGGGCGCGCCGCCGTGAGTTGGCCCGGGCGACCTCGCGCTCCGCGAGCTGCCGCGCCGGCTCCTTGCCGTGCTTGACCGCTTCGTACACCAGGGGGCCGTACTTCACGCCCAGCTTGACCAGGTTGTTGACCGCCTTGCCGCTGCCTCGCGCCATCCTCGGGACCTCCTCGTGACCGGCTGACCCGCACAGCCTAGTCTCGTGACATGAGCGACGAGCTGCCCGGCGTGCCCCGCATCGACTACGCAGGGGAGGGGTTGGACGAGTCGACGATGGCGGCGGCGCCGTGGCCGACGATGGCGGCGTGGATGGCCGAGGCGGTGGCTCACGACGCGGCGCGCGGCGGCCGGGGCGAGCCGGACTGCCTGGACCTCGCGACGGTCGACGCCGACGGCTTCCCCGACGTGCGGCCGGTGCTGATGAAGTTCTTCGCGCCCACCGGCCCCGGCTTCATCACCGACTCCGGGTCCCGCAAGGCCCGGCAGATCGAGGGCGACCCCCGCGTGGCCGCGACGCTGCGGTGGGCGGCGATGCACCGCGTCGTGCGGGTGCGCGGGGTGGCGCAGCCCCTGGCCCCGGAGGAGCTGGAGGGCTACTGGAGCACCCGCCCGTGGGGCTCGCAGGTGAGCGCCTGGGCCTCCCACCAGTCCACCCCGGTCCCGGGCCGGGCCGAGCTGGAGGACCGGTATGCCGAGCAGGCCGCCCGCTTCACGCAGGACGGCGTCGAGGAGCCGGTGCCCATGGCGCCGACCTTCTGCGGCTGGCGGATCCGCTGCGAGCGCGTCGAGCTGTGGGCCGGGCGACCGTCCCGGCTGCACGACCGGATCGTCTTCGAGCGCGTGGGGGACGGCGACCTCACCGACGCCGCGTCGTGGCGGCGCACCCGGCTGATGCCCTGACCCCGCGAGGGCGGCGAGGAGGCCGCGCGGTGCCGCTCGGCAGGCGTGCCGCGGTCCGCCATACGGACGTGGCAGGCTTGGTCCCGTGACTGAGCTGATCGACACGACCGAGATGTATCTCCGGACGATCTACGAGCTGGAGGAGGAAGGCGTGCTGCCGCTGCGCGCCCGCATCGCGGAGCGTCTCGGTCACGCCGGGCCCACCGTCTCCCAGACGGTCGCGCGGATGGAGCGTGACGGGCTGCTGCACGTCGCCGGCAACCGGGAGATCCAGCTGTCGCCGCAGGGCCGGCTGGCGGCGACCCGGGTGATGCGCAAGCACCGGCTCGCGGAGCGGCTGCTCGTGGACGTGATCGGGCTGGAGTGGGAGTACGTCCACGACGAGGCCTGCCGCTGGGAGCACGTCATGAGCGAGCGGGTGGAGCGCAAGATCCTGGGGCTGATCGGCGACGACCACGTCTCGCCCTACGGCAACCCGATCCCGGGCCTGGACGAGCTGGGGGGCCACGGCGTCCCGGACGGCGGGGCGACGCTGCGTCCGCTGCACACCGTCGTCGATCAGACGGTGACGTCAGTCACAGTCACGGTGCGTCGGATCGGTGAACCGGTGCAGGTGGACCACGAGGCGCTCGGCCTGCTGACGTCGGCGGGGGCGCTGCCGGGCGGGCGGGTGCAGGTGCGTCGCGACGACGACCGGATCGTGGTGGTCGGCGTGGGTTCGGCTGACGCACAAGGCATCTCGCTGCCGCTCGACGTGGCCTCGCACGTCTTCGTGGACGAGGTCGCGCCCGACCAGGTCCGCTCGTGACGTCCGGTCGTGTCCGTCGGTGCCGCTAGCACCGGTGCTTTCCCGCGCGGGCAGGCATTAACCCACCCGTGACCTGAACGTGACAATCCTGCCGGGGTCCGCTACGTTCTCTCTCGGCTCTTCTCCCCCTGGAAGGGCTGCAGCGAGAGACGCCGAGTCCTGTCACTCCCGCTGATGTGCTTATTTCCGCTGACAGGAGCGGGGGACCCACCTTTGACGCGCGAGCGTCATGGGGTGAAGCCACCACCGGTGGCCGGGCGCACACCTTTCCGCCCGAACCCGACAGCTAACTTCGTAGGCGTTCGAGAGGTCAACTGTGTCCATTCGCTCCATCGGTCGGCACCGTGCTGCCGACGTCTCGTCCGCCAGTCTCCTGATCGACGCCGCGAAGCACCACGCCGCCCCGACGGCCAAGCTCGCCGGTGTCGCCGCTGCCTCCGGTGGCATGGTCATCGCCGCGGCGATGCCCGCCCAGGCCGCCGGTGCCACCACCGCCGCTCCCGCCGCCGTCGCCGCGCCCTCCGTGGCCGCCGCCGGCCAGATGGGCCGCGCCGCCGTCGTCGGCGTCAAGAAGTCCAAGCTCAAGAAGGTCCGCGGCACCGTCCGCAAGCGCACCGCCATCAAGCGCAAGCGCACCGCCATCAAGCGCAAGCGCACCGCGACCAAGCGCGTCTCCCGCACCTACCGCCGCACCGCGGTCAAGCGGGTCAACCGTCGCTACGTGCGCGTCTCCCGGACCAACGTCCGTCGCGCCATCGCCCGTCCCGCCGTCAAGCGCGCCGCCAACCCGGCGCCCCGCGCCGTCGCGGGTGGTGGCGTGCTGCGCACCGCCGCCAGCCTGTCGGGCATCTACTACCGCTACGGCGGCACCTCGACGTCCGGCTTCGACTGCTCCGGCTTCACCGGCTACGTCTTCCGCGCCAACGGCAAGTCCCTGCCGCGCACCGCTGCCGCCCAGCAGGCCGCCACGCGTCGGGTCTCCGCCCCGCAGCCCGGTGACCTCGTGTTCTTCGGCTCCCCGGCCTACCACGTGGGCATCTACGCCGGCGGCGGCATGATGTACGACTCGCCCCGCACCGGTCGCACCACCGGGCTCCACAAGATCTGGAGCTCCAACGTGACCTACGGTCGCGCCTGAGCGTCGACCTCTCGACGAGGCCCTCCCCGCTGCTGCGGGGAGGGCCTCGTGCTGTGCGCACCCCCTGAGGTCGGGCCGAGCGTGGTCCGTCCCCCTCGCGGACCACGGCACGGCCCGACCATGCAGGCACCAGTCTGCCGGGACTCACCCGGGGGCCGCATCCATCTTTGGTCTGGTCCTCGGCTACGACCCTGGTCGTATGCCGTATGCCTGCTGGCCTTGTCACCGCGCTCCCCGAGGCGCATCCTCGGGCCATGAGGGGGATCGTGGGGGCGTCCGCGCTGGTGGTCGTGCTGCTGTGGCCAGGCGGCTGCGCCCCGTCGCAGGGCTGCACGTCGATCGGGGCTGCCAACGGGGTGAGGGTCCGTGCTCCGGGCGCGGGCCTGCGACCGGGGACCTCGGTGGAGGTGTGCGTGCGGGGACGCTGCGTGCCCGGGGCCGCGCGCGGCGAGGACGAGTGGTTCGCCGAGATGGACAGCCTGTCGTCGACGGAGGCGGTCGAGGTCGAGGTGAAGGTGGCTGGGGTGACTGCGGTCCGAACACCGTGACGCCGGCGGTCGTGCAGCCCAACGGGCCGCGCTGCGACCCCACGGCCCACCAGGCCACGGTGACGGTGCCCTCTCGACCCCCGCAGTAGTGCCGTGGGCGGCCCCGCAGCGACCCCTTGAGCCGTCAGCGCTCTAACGTGGCATCTGCGACCACGCTGGCTGTAGCCGCGGGCCATGGGCGCCCTGAGACGACCACAAGGTGTCCTGGTGTCCTGGGGGTGTGGTTGTGGTCGGTATGGCGCCCGTGGGCGACCACAACGTGTCCTGGGGTTGACCCCGTTCTACGGACATCCTGACTGGCCGGGCCGTGTGCCTGGCGAGAGAGGATGCCCTTCATGGGTGCGAAGAGGAAGAGCTACACCCCGCAGTACCGGGTCGACGCGGCCCGGTTGGTGATCGACTCGGGGCGCGCGATCGCTGAGGTGTCGCGTGAGATCGGGGTCGGGGAGCAGCTGCTGGGACGGTGGGTCGCTGCGGAGCGGGCCAGGATGGTTGACCCGCCGCCGGCGGTTGACGTCAACGAGCGCGCCGAGCTGGAACGGCTCCGCGCAGAGAACGCCCAGCTACGCATGGACCGGGAGTTCCTGAAAAAAGCAGCGGCCTTCTTCGTGGCGGAGAACGCGTCGTCGCGGCCGATGCCGCCTACGCTCTGATCCACGCGCAGAAGGCCGCCAGCGAATCGAACGGCATCCCCGTGACGCGGATGTGTCAGCTGCTGGGGGTGTCCAGGTCGGGCTACTACGACTGGGCCGACCGGCAGCACCGCGGGCCGGGTCCGCGGGCTCGTCGCCTGGCGGGCCTGGCCACCAAGGTCGTCGCCGCACACGCGGCATCCGACGGCGTGAACGGCTCCCCCAGGGTCCTCGCCGACCTACGCGCCGCTGGTGAGGTCGTGTCCCGCAAGACCGTCGCGAAGATCATGCGTGCCAACGGCATTCAGGGCATCAGCCCACGCACGTGGAAGCCGGTCCCGCCGATGGGTATCGACCCGAGTCCTCACTCGATCCCTGACCTGGTCGGGCGCGACTTCGACCGCGGACAGCTCAACGTCGTGTGGACGTCCGACATCACCTACCTGCCCACCGGGCAGGGGTGGCTGTACCTGTGCGCCGTACGCGACGCATGCAGCCGCCGGGTCATCGGGTACGCCTTCAGCGGCAGCCTGCACACCGACGTCGTCGAGACCGCGTTGCGCCGCGCGGTGACCTTCCGCGACCCAGCGGCCGGCCCCACCGGCGCAGTGGTGTTCCACGCCGACCGCGGCTGTCAATACACCTCCGCCCAGCTGCACCAGGTAGCCCTCGAGGTCGAGGTACGCCAGTCCGTCGGGCGTACCGGGGTGTGCTGGGACAACGCCCAGCAGGAGAGCTTCTGGTCGACGCTAAAGACCGAGTTCTACAACCGGCACACCTTCCCCACCCACCACGACGCGATCAAGGCCGTCACCGCCTGGATCGAGAACGTCTACAACCGCCGCCGACGCCACTCAGCCCTCGGCATGCAGACCCCGGTAGCCTTCGAGCACCGGATCACCACCGCGGGGTCTGTCCGACGAACGGTGTTTCTGGCGTTCATCTTGTTAGAGGTTCTCGGCGGCCGGCATGCGGTCGGCGAAGGTGACGGCGAAAGCGTTGAGTGCGGGCTTCCACCGCATGGTCCATCGTGCCTGCCCGGTGCCCTTGGGGTCCATCCCGCGGGTGACCAGGTACAGACACTTCAGAGCGGCCTGCTCGGTGGGGAAGTGCCCGCGCACGGAGATCGCGCGCCGGTAGCGGGCGTTCATCGACTCGATCCCGTTGGTGCTGAAGAGCACGCGTCTGATCTCCACGTCGTAGTCGAGGAAGGGGATGAACTCCTCCCACGCGGCGCGCCACAGTTTGGGGATGGCCGGGTAGGGCTTGCCCCACTTCTCCTCCAGCTCCTCAAACGCCGCCCAGGCCGCCCCGGCGGTGGGGGCGGTGTAGATGGCCCGCAGGTCCTTGGCCAGGGTGTCCCAGTACTTCCGGGAGGCGTACCGCAGGGTGGCCCGGATCAGGTGGATCACGCACGCCTGCACGATCGTCTCGGGCCAGACCGCGGTGACGGCGTCAGGCAGGCCCTTCAGCCCGTCGCAGACCACGAAGAACACGTCGGCCACGCCGCGGTTCTTGATGTCGGTCAGCACGCTCATCCAGAACTTCGCGCTCTCCCCGCCGCCGTGCCCGGCCCACAGGCCCAGGACGTCCTTGCGGCCGGCCAGGTCGACCCCGATCGCGGCGTAGAAGGGCCGGTTGCCGACCTGCCCGTCGCGGACCTTGACGTAGATCGCGTGGATGAAGATCGCCGCGTAGATGCCCTGCAGCGGCCGCGCCGACCAGGCCTGCATCTCCTCGATGACGGCGTCGGTGATCCGCGAGACGGTGTCCTTAGACACCGACGCCCCGTACACCTCGGCGAAGTGGGCGGAGATCTCCCCGGTGGTCAGGCCCTTGGCGTACAAGGAGATCGCGACCGCGTCCACGTCGTTCAACCGCCGCTGCCGCTTGGCCACGATGACCGGGGCGAACGTGCCGGCCCGGTCCCGCGGAACCTCAATCCTCACCTCTCCGGCGGCGTCGGTCAGGACCGTCTTGGGTCGGGTGCCGTTGCGGACGTTGCCGCCCTCGGCGGCGGGCTGGTGCTTGGCGTGACCGACATGTTCGGTCATCTCCTCCTCCAACGCCGCCTCCAGAACCGTGGCGGTGATCGTCTTCAGCAGCCCATCCGGGCCCGTCAGATCCTCACCCCGAGCGCGGGCTGCCTTCACCAGCTGCGCCACCGCCTCGCGTTCAGCCTTGCCCGGCTTACGGGCCTTGGCTGCTTCCTTGGGCATCGAGCTCATGCCCGAGTGTGTGTCGGTCATCGCTGACCAGCCTTCCTCACCGACCCTGTCGGCGTGTCGGGCCAGAAACACCGCTCAGCGGACAGTCCCCCACCGCGGCCCAGGCCGCCTAATCCGATGTCCGTCGAACGGGGGCAACCTCATCAACTCCACAGGTTGTGGTCGGTATGGCGCCCCCGGGCGACCTCAAGGTGTCCTGGGGGTGTGGTTGTGGTCGGTATGGCGCCCGTGGGCGACCACAAGGTGTCCTGGGGGTGTGGTCGTGGTCGGTATGGGACCCCCGGGCGGCCGCACCGTGTCCCGGGGGTCCCGGCAGGGTTGCCGCTGGCCGCAGCTGCACGGGGGCTATCGTCGCCTTGATGGGAAGTCCAGGCGGGGGGCGTAAACCGCGACCATTGGGGCGGGAGCTCCTGCTGACCGCCGCCGGTTCGGTGCTGCTCTGTCTCGTGCTCGCGGCCTGCTTCAGGATGGCCGGGATGCCGGCGGGCGAGGCGCCGCGGGAGTCGTGCTAATACGTGGTGATCGCCGCCAGTTCGTGGCTGGTCGCGGGCCTCGTGTTTGATCGGCTGCTACCGGCGCTGGGTCGGCGCCCGAAACGGACGCGCTGACAGTCACATTGGTGAAGGGCGCCTCGGTTCTGGACCGGGACCCTCTTCATCATGCCTGGGCCAAGGGAAACTGCAGTGATGAGTGGTGCCCCCGGCAGGATTCGAACCTGCGACACCCGCTTTAGGAGAGCGGTGCTCTATCCCCTGAGCTACGAGGGCGGGGGTGGCGGCAGCGCCGACCACGGGCACCCATCTTGTCATGCCGCAGCGGCGGGCGAGGACAGCGCTGGGCGAGGACATCGCTGGGGGAGGCGGCCGCGGCATACGGCTCGGTGGGTGATGGCGAGGTGCAGTACGCAGGTGACCATGGCTCCTCGCAGCGTGGCATCCGGGCGAATTGCCCCGATTCCTACTCGCCAGTCTTGACCTGAGCGAGTAACTTGCTGATGATTCAACGAGCGGCGCGCATCATTCCTCCCCCTGCATGATGCGCGCCGCCTCCATGTCCGCCTCCATGTCCTCGGAGGGCACCGGCGGGCTCGCTATCCTTGGGCGGTGACTCCACCGCCCCCTGCCCCCGCCAACCCGGACGACGGACAGGACCCCGCCGCCGCGGCGCTCGCGGGGTGGCGTCAGGAGCTGGCGACGGCCGGCGGACCCAATGCCCTGCTGTGGCACCACGACGACGAGCGCCGCCTCCTCGAGCTGACCCACGCCCACCCGGCCGGCCTGGCGATCTTCCTGTCGGGGCGGGACGTCAAGCTGTCCGACCTGGTCCGAGAGCCGCGCGCCTCTGCCGAGGCGGCCGAGCGGGCCCGCGGCATCGACGACGCCGCCCGCCGGCTCTGGGAGGAGCGCGGGCTCGCCACCTGCTTCGTCGCCGCCGGTGTCGCCACCTGGCAGATGCCGGGCGGCCGGTCCCCGCAGGCGCCCGTCTTCCTGCGCCCCTGCGAGCTCCGCCCGCGCGACCCGGGACACCGCGACCTCGACGTGGTGGTCAGCCGCACGGTCGAGCTCAACCCCGCCCTCGTGCAGCTGGTCCAGGCCGAGCTGGGCGTCGCGCTCGACAGCGACCGGCTGGCGCGAATGTCATGGGGCCGCAACGGGTTCGACCCGGAGCCGGCCTACCGCGAGCTGGCCCGGCAGTGCACCGGACTGCCCGGCTTCACGATCCAGCGCCGTCTGGTCCTCGGGCTCTACCCCTACGCCAAGCTGCCGCTCGTGGCCGACCTCGCCGACGCCGACGTGCTGCGGCACCCCGTCGTCAGCCTGCTCGCCGGCGGTGCCCATCAGCAGACGCCGCGCCCCCATCCGTCGCTCCCGCAGGTGCTGCCCCTCGACGCCGACCAGCGCGCCGCGCTGGCCGCGATCGGGGCCGGTGACGACGTGGTCGTCCAGGGCGCCCCCGGGACCGGTATGACGCAGCTCGTGGCCGCCGCCGTCGCGGGGCTGGCCGCAGCGGGCCGCAGCGTCCTGCTGGTCTCCCACAAGCGTGCCGCCGTCGACGCCGTGCGGCGGCGCCTCGCCTCGGTCGGGCTGGGCCTCGTCGAGGAGGTGCACGACGGCCCGGACCTGCGCCACGACCGCCGGGCCCTCGCGCCGCTCGGCCACGCGGTGGCCGCCGACCCCCGGCCGGACACCGCCCACGACCTGCAGGCCGCCGCGGAGCAGCTGCAGGACCGGTTGGCGGCGCTGCACCAGGTGCGCGAACCCTGGGGCGTCAGCGCGTTCCAGGCCCAGGGCGCCATGGTCGAGCTGTCGGCGCTCGACCCGGCCCCCCGCTCCCGGGTGCGGCTCACCGGCGAGGCGCTGCGCGCGCTGAGCCCGCAGCTGCTCGACCTCGCGACCCGCCAGCTCACCCAGGCCGCGGGGGAGGGCGCCTGGCTGACCGACGACGCGGCGGACCCGTGGCGTGGCGCCCGCATCGTCACGCCCGCCGACGCCGACACGGCGATGGCGGCGTGCCACCGGCTCGTCTCGGCCGACGGCATCGACCGCCTCCTCGCGCTGACCGGCGCCCTCGCGGACGAGGCCGGCCTCCCGCGCCCCACCTCCGCAGCGGCCGCCGGCGCGGACCTCGACCTGGTCACCGGTGTCCGCGCGACGCTCGACGTCTTCGCGCCGGAGGTGTATGACGCGCCGCTGCCGGACATGCTGGCGTCCACGTCGACGACCTACCGCGAGGAGCACGGCTCGACGCTCGGGCTGCTGCGGCGGCGGGGACTCGTCCGGGAGGCGCGGCGGCTGCTGCGTCCCGGCCACGGGCCGGCCGACCTGCACGGCGCCCTGCTCGCCGCGCACCGCCAGGCCCTCGCATGGCGGGACCGCGCCGGCGCCGCGACCCGGCCCGTCGTGCCCCACGGCATCGACCAGGCCCGCGCTGCGCACGACGCGGTCATGGCCGACCTCGCGCTGCTCGAGCCGGCGCTGGCGACGACGGACGACGGCGGTGGCCTGGACCAGCAGCCCCTGGACCAGCTCCGCGAACGCCTCCTCCAGCTCACCCGCCAGCCCGAGCGGCTCGCCGTGCTGCCCCGCGTCACGCCCGTGCTGGACGAGCTGCGCGGCCAGGGGCTCGGGCCGCTGATCGACGACCTGACGACCCGCCGTGTCGCCCCCGACCACGTCGCGGCCGAGGTGCGGCACGTGTGGTGGAGCTCGCTGCTCGACGAGGTGCGGCGCACCGACGCCCGGTACGGCCGGCACGACGGGGCCGCGCTGCACGCCACCGCCACGACGCTGCGCCGGCTCGAGGAGCAGGCGCACCGCGAGCGCGCCCAGGAGGTCGGCCGCCAGGTCGCGCGCGCCGCCGAGGACGGGACGCCGTGCTGGGCCGTGTCCCCGCACGAGGTCGCCGCGGTGCTGCCCCCGGGCCCGGTGGTCGACACCGTCATCGTGCTGGAGGCCTCCCAGCTGTCGGTCGCCCAGGCGGTCTCCGCGATCAGCCGCGGACGCCAGCTCGTGGTCTGCGGCGACCCGCAGCAGCTGCCGCCGATCGAGCTGCGTGTCGGCGTCGACGACGCGGGCGGGCACGACGTGCGGGCCGACGAACGATCGCCCTCCGTGCTGGGGGCCCTCGCCGCCCACCTGCCGGTCCACCACCTGGAGACCCGGTACCGCAGCGTCGACGACCGGCTCGCGACCGTGCTGGACACGGCCCTGGGCGCGACCCTGGACACGACGCTGTCCGCGACCGCGGCCGCAGGCCGCGACGAGACCGACGTGGCCGCCCCGGTCACGGTGCCCTCCGGCACCGCCGCCCGCGGCCTGGTGCTCGAGCACGTCGCCGGTGGCGACGACGCCGCGACCGGGTCGGGCCCCGCCCCGGTGACGACGTCCGCCGAGGTCGACCGGGTGGCCCGGCTGGTGCTCGCGCACGCCCGCAACACCCCCGAGCGCAGTCTCGGGGTCGTGGCCCTGGACGAGCAGCACGCGGCGGCGGTGCGGACCCGGTTGCGGGACGAGCTGGCCCGCCTCGGTGTCGGGGACCGGTTCTACGCCCCCGACCGCGACGAGCCCTTCTTCGTCAAGCACGTGGACGACGCCCAGGGGGACACCCGCGACGACATGATCGTGACGGTCGGCTACGCCGTGGATGCGAGCGGGCAGGCGGGACACCGGTTCGGGGTGCTGGCGCTCGCCGCCGGGGAGCGCCGCGTCGCCGTCGCGCTGACCCGCGCACGCGACACGGTCACGCTGGTGTCGACCCTGACCGGGGACGAGCTGGCCGAGGTGGGTGCCGGGACCCCGGGCGTCGCCCTGCTCGCCACCGCCCTCGGGCTCGCGCAGGAGGCACCCGGCACCGCGCCGTCCCGGGGGCCGGTCACCGACCCCGTGACCAGCGAGCTCGCGTCCCGGCTGCGCAAGGCGGGCCTCGAGGTCACCGAGCGCGCCGGCCGCGGCGCCGGCGAGGTGGAGCTGGCGGTCCGCGACCCCCGGTCGGTCCGTCCGGTCCAGGTCGCCGTCGAGTCCGACGGCCCCGCCTATGCCGCCCTCCCGCGCCCCGTCGATCGCGACGTGCTGCGCCCCCAGCTGCTCGAACGCGCCGGCTGGCGGCACCTGCGGGTCTGGACCCCGGACCTCTTCATGGCGCCCGAGCGCGAGGTCGCCCGCATCATCGACGCGGCCCACGACCACCGCCGCCCCGAGGACGGTCGATGACCCGCCGCCACCGTCGCGTCGACGCGCCCGGCACGGGGGCCGCTGCCCGCATCCCCGCCGGTGAGCCCGAGCCGCGCCTCGACGACGACCCGCAGTCGTATGCCGCTACGCCGCCTCCCGAAGACCTCGATGAGGGTCCGGACGAGCATCGGTCGGCGGCTGGAGCACCGCCGCTGGTGGTCGGGCGAGGCTCGGCTTCGACGAGCCGCGAGAGCGAACGCGACCGGTGGCTGCGTGAGCAGCGACCGCCGCACTGGGGCTGACCCGGACAGGATGACCCGGACAGGGCTACCGGGCAGGACCACCCGGGCCGGACGACAAGGACAAACGAGAAGGCCCCGCCAGATGGCGGGGCCTTCTCCGTAAGAGGGGGGTGATCAGCGGCGACGCAGCTCGTCGCGGATCTCCATGAGCAGCGAGGCCTCCTCGGACGGCGCCTCGGACTCCTCGGCGCCCTGCTTGCGGCGGGCCGCGATGGCGTTCATCGGGGCGACGACCAGGAAGTATATGACGGCGGCGAGGATCAGGAAGCTGACCAGCGCGTTGACGAAGTTGCCGACGGGGAGGCCGCCCGGCTTCCAGCCACCGAAGTCAGGCTGGCCACCCAACTTGCCGATGAGGCCGGTCAGGATGGCAACCATTGCCTCGACGACCTTGCCGAACGCGGCGCCGATGACGACGGCGATCGCGAGGTCGACGACGTTGCCGCGCATGATGAAGTCTTTGAAGCCCTTGAGCATGAAAGTCTCTCGTTTCTTGGGAGGTGGGACGCGGGTCGGCTCAAGACCCGCGAGGTCGGGCGCTGCGCCACCCAGGCGGCAGGCAGCAACGCACAGTCAGTAACCGACCATAGTTGATCGTTCATAGCCAACACAACCGGGGAGGTCGTGCGCGGATTGTGATGATTCTGGATGCAGGCTGGTTCCCGCGAATGTCAGGAATCTTTCGCCGTCATCGACCCGCCGACGCCCCTCGCTACGGATCTCAGCGTCCCACCAGCACGACCTGCAGCGGCGCCGGGTCGGGGTTGGCGGCGCGCGCCCGGTGCAGCGCCTGCAGCTCCGCCGGCCTCAGGGACACCAGGATCGACCGCCCGGCGCCGGGGCCACCCCCTGCGGACGACAGCGCCAGCGCGGCGGGCTCGCCCCCGCCCGCGGGCAGGGCCAGCACCACGGCAGCAGCGCTGACCCGGGTGTCGCCGGCCCAGACCTGGACGCGGTCGCCCACCCGCACGGCCGCCATGACGAGCGGGTCAACGCCGCCGAGGGGCACCGCCAGCGTGTCGGGGTCCTGCCCGCGCAGCAGCGCAGGCCCGAGCAGCTGCCGGGGCGTGACCGGGTCACCCGCGGCGACCGGCGACGAGAGGGGACGGCCGACCAGCTGGTCCCGGGTCGGGGGCGCCGGTGGGGCATCGGGCCCGGGCCAGCGGCGCTCGCGCAGGTCGGTGTCGCTCAGCACGTGCCCGGCGGGGAGGTCCTGCGCCGCCGCGAGGACCACGGCACCGACGGGCGGCGGCGGTGGGAAGGCCAGGCGGAGGACGAGCGTCACCGCCGCGGCGAGGGCCAGCGCGGCGAGAAGGCGGCGCGTCATACGCCACCACCAGGCGACCCGACGCCCCGCCGGGCGCGGGGCGCGTGGGTGAGCGGCGGGGGAGCCGGCCGGGCGGCGGCGCGTGAGCGAGGGCATGCCCCGCACGTTAGGGATCTCGGGGCGTCACCGGGAGCGGGCGGGCGCTGCCTGTGGACGACGGCGCGCGGGACGCGACGATCTGTGGACAGACCGCCCCGCAGCCGGGGTCAGGCGGAGGCGGAGCCGGCCGGTGCGCTGGACGAGCTCGTCGCAGAGCCGGTCGAGGAGGAGCTGCTCGAGGAGGAGCTGGACGAGGTCGACGAGCTCGCCGAGTCGGAGGTGCTGCTCGACGTCGTCTGGGCGGCGGTGCCGGCCCCGCTGCCGGCCCCGGTGCCCTTGCCGCGGGAGTCGGTGCGGTAGAAGCCGGACCCCTTGAAGACCACGCCCACGCTGTTGAAGACCTTGCGCAGCCGACCCTCGCACGCGGGGCACACCGTCAACGAGTCGTCGCTGAAGGACTGCACGATGTCGAAGGCCTCGTCGCAGCTGGTGCAGCGGTAGGAGTAGGTAGGCACGGGCGTCTCCACAACAGATGAGGTCGAGCGGCGCCGCGAGGAGGGCGCACACGGTCGGTCATTCTAGCGAGGTGTCGCGGCGGTCCCGGCCACGCTCACGGACCGTGCGGGGCCGCGGCGGCCGCTCTCCCGGGCGCAGCCAGCCGGCCAGCCGACCCTGCGAGGACACCGCGTGCAGGCGTTCTTCGGTCTGCTCGCGCAGCGCGCTCGGGGTCACCACCATGATGGAGTCGCCGCGCCGCAGCACCGTCGCCCGGTCGGGCACGAAGGAGCGCCCGTCCCGCAGGACCAGCGCCACGTTGGCGCCCTTGGGGAGCCGCAGCTCGTAGACCTCCACCCCCGACATGCGGGAGTCGGCGCCGATGTCGACCTGGACGACGTCGGCGTTCATGCGCTCGAGCGGGGTGGACTCGACCTGCAGGTCCATCGTCGCGCCCTCGTCGATGACGCCGAGGCGCCGCGCCACCCACGGCAGCGTCGGCCCCTGCACGATGGTGTAGATCACCACGAGCATGAAGACCAGGTCGAACAACCACGACAGCTCGGTCGCGCCCTCGGTCGCGGGCACCGTCGCGAGCACGACCGGGACGGCGCCGCGCAGCCCCGCCCAGGACAGGAAGGCCTGCTCCCGCAGCGTCAGGCGGAAGGCGCTGACCGAGGCGAGCACCGACAGCGGGCGGGCCACGAGCAGCAGCACCAGGCCGAGCAGCAGCGCCGGCATCGCCCAGCCCAGCAGCTCGTCCGGGGAGGCCAGCAGCCCGAGCAGGACGAACAACCCGATCTGCGCGAGCCACCCCATCGCGGTCGCAAACCCGCGGGTCGCCGCCTTGTGCGGCAGACCGCTGTTGCCGAGCACCAGGGCACTGACGTAGACCGCGATGAAGCCGCTGCCGTGCACGAAGGTCGCGGCGGCATACGCGAGGGCGGGGACGGCGAGCACGCCGATGGAGAAGAGTCCCGAGGAGGTGTCGGCGTAGCGGCGCAACAGCCGGGTCCCGAGCCACCCGACCCCGAGGCCGACGACGGTGCCGGCGGCGAGCTCGAGGACCGCCTCCAGGGCCAGGACCAGCGGCGACGCGTGCGCGGTGCCGTCGACGACGGCGGTCAGCGCGGTGACCAGCAGCACCACGGGCGCGTCGTTGAGACCCGACTCGGCCTCCAGCATGCCGGTCAGGCGCCGGGGCAGCGGGACCGCCCGCAGCACCGAGAAGACGGCGGCCGCGTCGGTCGACGACAGGATCGCCCCGACCAGGAAGGCCGACGGCCACCCCAGCCGCAGCAGCCAGTGCGCGGCCACCCCGATGACCGCCACCGACACGAGCACCCCGACCGTCGACAGGATCGCGGCCGGTGCCACCGACGGACGGATGTGTCGCCAGGAGGTGGTCAGGCCACCCTCGGAGAGGATGACCACCAGCGCGACGTACCCGAGCGCCTGGGTGAGGCGTCCGTCCTCGAACTGGATGCCCAGCCCCATCTCCCCGAGCCCGACCCCGATGAGCAGGTAGAGCAGCAGGGACGGGAGCCCCGAGCGGGTGCTGATGCGCACCGCGACGACCGAGAGCAGCAGCACGGCCGCGCCGATGAGCAGGACCAGGCGCAGGTCCTCCACCCCGAAGCCGCCGACCGCGTCCATGACCCGCATTCTCCCGTATGCCGACCGCCACCGTCGCCGCGGTCCGTCGGCCTGTCGGTGCCGTGGCCTAGTCTCACTGTCGTGTCCCACGCTGCCCAGATCGCCCGGCGCACCGCCGTGACCGTGGTCGTGCTCCTGGTCGTCGCCACCCTGATCGTGGCGGGGGTCCTCTGGGGCGCGGTGCGGCGCACCGACCCGACGGTCGACGGGACGCAGCGGCTGGGTGGTCTCGCCGGTCAGGTCGACGTCAAGCGGGACGCCCAGGGGGTCCCGCACCTCTACGCCGACACCCCCGAGGACCTGTTCCGCGGGCAGGGCTACGTGTCCGCGCAGGACCGCTTCTTCGAGATGGACCTGCGGCGGCACGCCACCTCCGGCCGCCTCGCCGAGATGGTCGGGGAGGCCGGGCTGGCCTCCGACCGCAGCGTGCGCACCATGGGCTGGCGGCGCGTCGCCGAGCAGGAGCTGCCGACCCTGTCGGCCGACACCCGCCGCTACCTCACGGCCTACGCCGACGGCGTCAACGCCTACCTGGACCAGGCGGGCGACCCGACCCGCGTCGCCCCGGAGTACCTCCTGCTCGGGCTCAAGGTCCGCGGCTACCGCATCGAGCCGTGGGGTCCGGTGGACTCGCTGGTGTGGCTCAAGGCGATGGCCTGGGACCTGCGCGGCAACTACCGCGACGAGCTGTCCCGGGCCCGGCTGATGGCGCAGGGACGGTCCCTGGACGAGGTGCGCGAGCTGTGGCCCGCCTACGACACGGCGGCGCAGGCCCCCATCCTGTCGCCCGCCGACTGGGCTCCCGCGGGCGGTCACGGCGGGCGGTCCGCGCGGCGGCCGGGCGGCATACGGGCTGGTCAGGGGCAGCAGGATCAGCTGGAGCAGGCGCTGGACCGGACCGCCAGCGGGGTCGGCGCGGTCGTGCCGCTGATCGGCTCCGGGGAGGGGATCGGCTCCAACTCCTGGGCGGTCGCGCCGTCCCGCTCCGCCACCGGGCACGCGCTGCTGGCCAACGACCCGCACCTCGGCCTGACCCAACCGGGCATCTGGCACCAGGTCGGGCTGCACTGCCGCACCGTGTCGACCGCCTGCCCGTATGCCGTCACCGGGTTCACCTTCGCCGGCTTCCCCGGGGTGGTGATCGGGCACAACCAGCGCATCGCGTGGGGCTTCACCAACCTCGACCCGGACGTCAGCGACTTCTACCTCGAGCGGGTCAAGGGCGACCAGGTGCTTAAGGACGGCCGCTGGTCCCCGCTGCAGCAGCGCACCGAGGTCATCCGCGTCGCCGGCGGCAAGGACGAGACGATCACGGTCCGCTCCACCACCCACGGACCCCTGATGTCCGAGGTCGCGAGCGACATCGCCGACGCCGCGGCCACCCCGGGCGCGGGCACCCCGGCCGCCGGGGAGCGTACCGCCGTGGCGCTGCGGTGGACCGGGCTCGACCCGACGACCACCGCGGACGCGATCTTCCGGATCAACCGGGCCACCGACTTCGCCGGCTTCCGCAAGGCCATCGCCTCCTTCGCCGTGCCCTCGCAGAACGCCGTCTACGCCGACGTGGACGGCCACATCGGCTACCAGGCGCCGGGGCTCGTGCCGGTGCGCCAGAGCGGCACGGCCGGCACCCCGCCCGGCTACCTGCCGGCGCCGGGCTGGGACTCCCGCTACGACTGGCGCGGCTTCGTCCCCTTCGACCAGCTGCCCTGGGCGCTGGACCCCAAGGAGGGGGTCCTCGTCACCGCCAACCAGGCCGTCACCGCGGCCACCACGCCCTTCCTCACCAGCGACTGGACCCCCGGCTGGCGGTCCACCCGGATCCGGACCCTGCTCGACGGGTCGGGGCCCATCACGCCGGACCGGATGCGGGCCGTGCAGGGCGACGTCAACGATGACTTCCGCGCCACCCTGACCCAGGCGCTGCGGTCCGTGGACCTCAGCCGCGACCCCTTCACCCAGGAGGGGCAGCGGACCCTCGACGGGTGGGACGGCAGGTTCGTCACGGGGGAGTCCGCGTCGTCGCGGGCTGCGGCCTACTACACGGCCTGCTGGTCTGCGCTGCTGCACCGGACCTTCGACGACGACCTGCCCACGGGGATGCGCCCCGACGGCGGCTCCCGCTGGGCGTCGGTGGTGCAGCGGCTGCTGCAGGACCCGCGCTCGCCCTGGTGGGACGACCAGACCACGCTCAAGATCGAGACCCGCGACGACATCCTGCGCCAGGCCCAGGTCGACGCGCGGCTCGAGCTGACCCGCCTCACGGGCAAGTCGGTGGAGCGGTGGGACTACGGCCGGCTGCACGCGCTGCGGCTGCGCCACCCGCTGGGCGCGGCCGCGCCGGGCCTGCTCGGCGACCTGCTCAACCGCGGCCCGGAGCCGGCGCCGGGGTCGCCGCTGGCCCCCAACGCCATCGGCTACGACCTGGCCGAGTCCTACGCCGCCGACTGGGGCCCGTCGATGCGCATGGTCGTCGACCTGGGGGACCTCGACAGCAGCACCTGGGTGCAGCTGACGGGGGTGTCCGGTCACCCGACCAATGAGCACTACGACGACCAGACGGCGCGCTGGCTGCGCAACGACCCCTACCCGTGGCCCTTCACGGACCGCGCCGTCGAGGACGCCACCCGCCACCGGCTCACGCTGCTGCCCAACGACGGCCGCTGAGCTGTCGGGTCCGGGCGGCGCGGCTCAACGGTGCCGCAGCCAGGTCACGCCCTGGGCGGTCAGGACGGCGTCCACGGGCTGGTCGTGCTCGGCGCGCGGCAGGGGCTCGGCCACGAGCTCGCCGGGGTGCAGCACCGTCACGACCGGGACGCCCGGCCGCCGGCGCGGCAGCGCGCGGTCGTAGCACCCACCGCCCTGACCCAGCCGGATCCCCGACCGGTCGACCGCCGTGCCGGGAGCGAGCACCAGGTCGGCCTCGGCGATGCCGTGCAGCCCAAGCCGGGCCGCCTCGTCATCGTCGGTCGCGTCGAGCGGCCGCCAGTCCAGGTCCAGGCCCGGCAGCGTCACGGGCACCACGACCCGGTACCCGGCCGCGACCAGCGCCGAGTTGAGCGCGCGGGTCCCGGGCTCGACCGGCCACGACTCGTATGACGTGACCGTCCCGCCACCCGGCGCCACCTCGCGGACCAGCCGCATGCCGTGCTCCGCGATCGCCGCGGCGTCCGCGTCGCGCTGGGCCCGGGTCCGGGCGGCGTGCTGCTCCTTGCGCCGTGCCCACAGGGTGGACCGCAACGCCTTCTTGGCCGTGGTGGGGGTGGGGGGCGTGTCCATGGTGGGGATTGTCGCAGGGGCCGCGCCTCCGCCCACCGAGGGGGGCGGACCGTGCCACGATGTCCGCACCCCGTCACCGAGGAGGACCCGTGTCGATCAGGACCCGGCTGGCCATCGTCCTGGCCGCGGTCGTCCTGCCCGTGCTGCTGCTGGCCGGCCTGGTGGCGGGGGTGCTGCTGCCGCGCGCCCTGGTCGACGGTCAGCGCCGGGACGTCGACCGCGCCACCGTGGCCCTTGCGACGGCGCTCGGGACCGAGTGCTGGGCCCTCGGGGACCGCGCGGAGGTCATCGCGCTGGCGGTCGCCAACGGTCGGCCCCCCGCGACGGTGCTGGCCGAGGAGACGCGCGGCGGCCTCGGCGCGGAGCGCGGCTACGCCGTGATCCTGCGGGGCGGGACCGTGCTGGCGGCCTCGCCGGCGGCGCCCCGCCCGACGCCGCGTGAGCTCCCGACGACCCGCTGCTCGACGGTCACGGACCGGGCGGGCGCCCTGCTCGCCGAACGCGTCGACCTCACCACCACCCAGGGCCGGCTGTCCGTCCTCGTCGTCGAGCCGCTCACCCCGGGCCGGCTGGACGCCCTCGCCCGGCAGGCCGCGGTCGACGACGTCCGGACCGTCCTGCTCTGCGGCGGCGGCGTGGAGGTCCACCCGAGCCGGGACACCGGCACCGGCAGCATCGTGCGGACCGTGGAGGCCGGCCAGGGGCGTCCGTGCGCGGTGCAGGGCTCGGCGCCGGACCCCACGGGTGGGGTGCGGGCGTGGCTGCCGCTGCTGCTGATCGCCCTGGTCCTGCTGCTGGCGGCGGGGCTGGTGCGCTGGCTCGCGCGGGAGCTCACCGGCCCGTTGCTGGCCCTCAGCCGCGGGGCGCGGCGGATCGCGGAAGGCGACCTGTCGGTGCGGCTCCCCGAGGACCGCGGCGACGAGGTCGGTGATCTGGCCAGGGAGTTCAACGCGATGGCCGGCGAGCTGGACCGGCGGCATACGGAGCTGACGGCCGGCCGGGAGAGGCTCGACGCGACCCTGCACAGCACCGCCGCCACGCTGCAGCGCACCCACGACCTGGACGGCCTGCTGGCGGCGCTGTGCGCGCTCGCGGAGACCGCGACCGGGTCCGCCGCGGCCACCGTGTGGCTGCGGGAGGGCAGCGCGGTGCGGGTCCGTGTCGTGCACCCCATCGGCACCGCTCGCCCCGCGACGGGTCGGGTGCCGGTGGGCGCCGGGCTCGTCGGGCGCTGCGTCGACCAACGGCGGGTCGTGCGCACCGACGACGCGGCCCCCGACGGCGCGGCCGTGCTGGCCGGCCGCCTCTGCGCCGCGCCCCTGGTCAGCGGCGACGACGTCGTGGGCGTCCTGGTCGTCGAGCGGGCCGCCACGGCCGAGCCGTATGCCGACGAGACCGCGGACCTGCTCGCCCTGGTCGCCGGCCCCGCCGGCGTGGCCATCGACAACGCGATGCTGCACCGCGCCGCCCAGCGTCAGTCGGTCATCGACCCGCTGACCGGGGCCGGCAACCTGCGGATGCTCACCAGCACCCTCGGCCGGGAGGTGGTCCGGGCGCGGAAGTTCGGGCGGCAGGTGTCGCTGCTGGTGGTGGACATCGACCGGTTCCGGCGCATCAACGACCAGCGGGGTCACTCCGTCGGCGACGGCGTGCTGACCGCGCTGACCGCCCGGCTGGGCGAGCTGGTCTCCCCGGTGGACCTGGTGGCGCGCTACGGCGGGGAGGAGCTGGCCGTGCTGGTGCCCGAGCAGGGCGCCGAGGGCGCCGCGGCACTGGCCCAGCGGATCCTGGCGGACCTGCGCACCCGGCCCTTGCAGGTGGGCGACCAGAGCATCCCGATCACCTGCAGCATCGGGGTGGCGACCTGGCCGGACGACGCCGGCTCCGCCGCGGAGCTGCTGGCGGCGGCGGACGCTGCCATGGTCGCGGCCAAGGACCGCGGCCGGGACCGGACGGTCACCGCGGGGTCTGTCACAGGTCTGCACTAGTCTCGCGGCATGCCGCAGACGAGCGACCTGATGCCGGTCGAGGAGCACCTCGCCCAGATCCTCGACGCCTGCGCCGCCCTGCCGCCCCGGGTCGAGACCGTCGACGTCGTCGATGCCCACGGGTGCGTGCTGGCGCAGGCCGTGACCAGCGCCATCGACGTCCCGGCGTTCGCGAGCTCGGCGATGGACGGCTACGCCGTGCGCCGCGCCGAGACCGAGCACGCCCGGCCCGACGAGCCGGTGCTGCTGCCGGTGGCCGGCGACATCCCCGCGGGCCGCACCGACCGGCTCGCCCTCGAGCCCGGGACCACGCTGCGCATCATGACCGGGGCGCCGGTCCCGGACGGCGCCGACGCGATCGTGCCCGTCGAGGACACCGACCGGGGCACCAGCACCGTCGCCGTCCGCGTGGCGCCGCGGCCGGCGGCGCACGTGCGCCCGGCCGGCGACGACGTCCGCGCGGGCCAGGTGGTGCTCGGCCGGGGCACCCTCGTCGACGCCCGGGTGCTGGCCCTGCTGGTCTCCCTGGGCCGGCCGCGCGTCGACGTGGTCCGGCCGCCGCGGGTGGCCGTCCTGTCCACCGGGGACGAGCTCGTGGAGCCGGGCGCCACCGCGGGCCACGGCACCGTCGTGGACAGCAACGGCCCGATGCTGGTTGCGGCGCTGCGCGAGCACGGGTTCGCGGCCGAGCGGGTGCGCGCGGTCGCCGACGACGAGCCTGGCTTCCGCCGGCGGCTCGACGAGGTGGTCGCCGGGCACGACGCCGTGATCACGACGGGCGGGGTCTCGGCCGGCGCCTACGACACCGTCAAGGCCGTGCTGTCGGCCTCGGGGGAGGTCACCTTCCGCGGGGTGGCGATGCAGCCGGGCAAGCCGCAGGGGTTCGGGGTGCTGGGGGCTCCCGACGGCCGGCGCGTCCCGGTCTTCACGCTGCCGGGCAACCCGGTCTCCTCGATGGTGTCCTACCTGGTCTTCGTGGCCCCGGCGCTGCGGCTGCTGGCCGGTCAGGAGGCCGCCGGGCTGGCCGGGGTCGTCGCCGTGACCGACGAGGGGTGGCGCACCCCCGTCGGCCGCACCCAGCTGGCCCGCGTCGTCCTCGACCAGCGCCCCGACGGCCTGCACGCCCGTCTCGCCGGCGGCCAGGGCTCGCACATGCTCGGCGCGCTCGCCCACGCCGATGCCCTGGCGGTCGTGCCCGCCGAGGTCGGCGAGGTCCAGGCCGGCACCCGCCTGACCTGCCTGCTGCTCCGACCCCGACCCGCCGAGGAGGTCACCCATGACCCCGCCCGCTGACGACACCGCGGCGGCGCCGCGGGGCGACGACTTGGTGGCGGCGCCGCGGGGCGACGACCCCGGTGCTGCGCCGGGCGCCGGCGCCGGGCGCCTGACCCACGTGCGCGAGGACGGCAGCGCCCACATGGTCGACGTGTCGGCCAAGGCGGTCACCGCCCGGGAGGCCAGCGCTCGCGGTCGGGTGCTGCTCGGGGCCCCCGCGGTGGCGGCGCTGCGCGGCGGGACTGTGCCCAAGGGGGACGCCCTGGCCGTCGCCCGCATCGCCGGCATCCAGGCGGTCAAGCGCACCCCCGAGCTGATCCCGCTCGCGCACCCGATCGCGGTCCACGCGGTGGCGGTCGACCTCGAGGTCGCCGACGACGGCGTCGACATCGCGGCCACCGTGCGCACCGCCGACCGCACCGGCATCGAGATGGAGGCGCTCACCGCGGTGAGCGTGGCTGCCCTCGCGCTCGTCGACATGGTCAAGGCCGTCGACAAGCACGCCCGCATCACCGACGTGCGCGTCACCGCGAAGTCCGGTGGCCGGTCGGGGGACTGGTCCGAGTGAGCGACGTCCCGACGCCCGAGGGTGTTGCCGACGGTGCTGCCGGGGGCGTGGCCCACGGCAGGGGAGACGGCAGGGGCGACGGCGCCGGAGAGACTCCGCAGCGTCACGGCGTCGTCATCACCGCGTCCACGCGCGCGGCAGCCGGCGTCTACGACGACCGCACCGGCCCGATGATCGTCGCCGCGCTGCGGTCCTGGTGTCTGGTGACCCCGGACCCGGTGGTGGTGCCGGATGGTGACGCGGTGGGGGACGCCATACGGGCCGCGGTCGCGGCGGGCGCCGACCTCGTCGTCACGACCGGGGGCACCGGGCTGTCGCCGACCGACGCCACGCCCGAGGTGACCCGCGCGGTGCTCGACCGCGAGGTGCCCGGCATCGCCGAGGCGATCCGGGCGGCCGGGACGGCCCAGGGCGTCCCCACCGCCGCGCTGTCCCGCGGCCTCGCCGGGCTGGCCGGTCGCACGCTGGTCGTCAACCTGCCCGGCTCGACCGGCGGCGTGCGGGACGGGCTCGCGGTGCTGGCCCCGATCGTGCCGCACGCCCTGGACCAGCTCCGCGGCGGCGACCACTGATGGCGCCCTGGCCGATCCGCCTCACCGGCGCCCTGCGCGACGGCACGCCCGTGCTGCTGCGCGAGCTACGGCGCCGCGACCAGCGCGAGTGGCTGGCGCTGCGTCGGGCGAGCTGGGAGTGGCTGCGGCCCTGGGAGCCGACGCTCGCGCGCCCCGGGCAGACCGCCCGCCCCTACCCGGCCTACCTGCGGCACCAGACGCGCGAGGCCCGCGCCGGGCGGCTGATGCCGTGGGCCATCGAGGTCGAGGGGCAGCTGTGCGGGGCCGTCACCGTGTCGCAGGTCTTCGAGGGGGCACTGTGGGGCGCGTCGGCCGGCTACTGGGTCGCGCCGACCCACGCCGGGCGCGGCATCGCCCCGCTGGCGCTGGCGCTGGCCTGCGACCACGCGCTGACCGACCGCGCGCTGCACCGCATCGAGATCAACATCCGCCCCGACAACCACAAGTCGCTGGCCGTGGCCCACAAGCTCGGCTTCCGTGACGAGGGGCTGCGCGAGCGCTACCTGCACATCGACGGGGCCTGGCGGGACCACCGCACCTTCGCGATCACCACCGAGGACCTGGGCGGTGCGACCCTGCAGTCGCGACTGCATGCTCATGCAGCCTCTGTCAATCCGCCGACACACCCCGGCGGTTGAGCGTTCCTCACCCGTCACACCTCTAACGTCGGTCACGTGCAGCCCTCGAGCCTCGTCTTCGTCGTCGTCATCGGGCTGTGGGCTGCCTACCTGACGCAGTCGTGGATGCGTCGTCGGGAGCACCTGCAGACCGCTCGCGCCATCGAGCGCTACGCCGAGGCCATGCGTGTCCTCGACCGCCCCTCCGTCGCCCCGGTCGTCACCTCCGTCCGGTCGTATGCCGCCAGCCCGCTGCGTGCCCGCGCCGGCGCCACCCGCGTGGCCCGGCCCGGCCGCGGCCACGCGACGTCCTCGACGGCGGTCGCGTCGGGCGCGGGTGCGCGCCGGCCGCGCCGCGCGGCTCGCGTCGTGCGCAGCCTGACGCTGCTGCTCAGCGTGCTCGCCACCGTCGTGCTCGTCGTGCTGGCCGTGCTGCGGGTGCTGCCCGTCTGGGCGCCGGCTGTCGGGGCCGCCCTGGTGCTGGTGACGCTGGCCGGGCTGCGGCACAGCGCGCGGCGGCGTTCCCCGCGGATCGAGCTGCGGACCCGCTCGGCTGCCCCTGCTGCGCCTGCCACCCTCGAGAGCCCGGTGCCGCTCGCCAGCCCTGTCGCGGGCCCCATCGACCGGCCGGTGGATGTGGACCGCCCGATGGACGGCATCGCCGACAGCGGCGCCCGCGAGTCCGCGGCGCCCGCCACCGCCACCGCCACCGCTGCGCCGTTCGACGTCCGCGCCTTCGACGAGCCCGTGGCCGAGCCGGTGCACATCGAGCCCGAGCCCCTGGAGCCGGGGCAGTGGCGTCCGGTCCCGGTGCCGCTCCCGACCTACACGCTCAAGGCCCCGGTCCAGCGCAGCGCGCCCGCCCCGCTGCCCGCCGACGACGAGGTCTTCGCGCCCATCGAGATCGAGGACGAGTTCCTCGACGCACCAGTGCCGTTGCGCCGCGCGGTCGGCGGCTAGCCGATTCGGAGGACCGGCCACCTCGGTGGTAGAGTCCTCTGACGCAAGGGGCTGTGGCGCAGTTGGTAGCGCGTCTCGTTCGCAATGAGAAGGCCAGGGGTTCGAATCCCCTCAGCTCCACCAGACAGGACCCCGTCTGACCCGGCACACGCCAGGCCAGGCGGGCTTTCTTCTTGCCCTGGCGCCTCCGCCTGCCGCCCTGGATCCCCCAGCTCTGTCCCAGCGTCGTCCCTGGCGGGAGGAGGGTGCGCACCGGCCGGGCAGCGCACTTGCAGCTGGTGACAGCGGCTGTCGGGGCTGCCCCGCCCGCCAGGTCCTCACGAGGACAGCAGCGCGATCAGCCCACCGGCCGTCCGCTCGTCGATCACCAGGTCGGACACCACGCCGGCGCGCAGCGCCCCCAACGTCCCCTGGATCTTGTTGTCACCGGCGACCACGCACAGCCGCCGGTTCACGCGGCGCAGCTCGGCGGGGGAGGGGCCGGACGCGCGGCGGTTGAGGGCGATGTCGGCATACGTCCCGTCCTGGCGCAGGAAGTGGGTGGCGACGTCACCGACCACGTGCTGGGCCGCGAGCTCCGCGACCTCGTCGGCGCGCAGGTAGCCCGACGAGTAGACCTGCGACAGCAGCCGACCGCGGAACGCCCCGACGCTGAACACCGCGATGTCGCAGGTCCGGCGCAGCTCGAGGATGCGGCGGACGGCGCTCTCCTGCCACAGCGCCTCCCGGGTGGCGGCGAAGTCGAAGAACGCCGGCGCGGGGAAGTAGTACAGGTCCGCGCCGTACGCCGTGGCGAAGCGGTCGAGCAGCTGCGTCATGTAGCGCACCCCCGAGGTGCGGGCGTTGGCGGCGCCGTTGAGCTGCACGACGACGCTGCCCGTCAGGGTGTGGGGCGCCAGGTAGCCGGCGATGGCCGAGGTGGTGGTGCCCCACGCGACCCCCAGGGTCATGTGGTCGCCGAACCACTCACCGATCAGCCCGGCCGCCCGCCGCGCCACGGCGTCGAGCCGCTGCGGGTCGCTGGCCGCGGGGTGGACCGGCACCACGTAGGCGGTCACGCCGACGGCGTCGTGCAGAGCCCGGGCCATCTGGTCGCTCGGGTCGTCGGGTGCGGCCACGGTGATCTGCACGATCCCGTCCGTCCTCGCCCGGGACAGCAGCCGGGACACCGTGGACCGGGAGACGCCGAGATCTCCGGCGATGGCGTCCATCGTCTGGTCGTGCAGGTAGTACAGCTGGGCGGCCCGCAGCATCGCCTCACGATCGTTCACGGTCAGACCTTTCCGGTGCACGTTCGTGCAGCCCGCTTGAGCATACGTGCAACACCTGCCCATGATGCTAGGGAGAGGCACGACGACGACGGTTGCTCCACCCGAGCAGCCCTGGGGAGAGGCGAGGACGATGACGACGACAGCGACGACGGCACTGACCGCACAGAGCCGGGCGGCAGCCCTGGAGGAGATGGCGAGCGGGGAGCCCCTGGACCTGCTCGTGGTCGGCGGTGGCGTCACCGGCGCGGGCATCGTGCTGGACGCCGCGAGCCGGGGCCTGCGCGTCGGCATCGTCGAGGCCGAGGACTGGGCCTCCGGCACCTCCCAGTGGTCCTCCAAGCTGGTCCACGGCGGCCTGCGCTACCTCTACCAGCTCAACTTCGCACTCGTGGCCGAGGCCCTCAAGGAGCGCGGCCTGCTGCTCACGACCCTCGCCCCGCACCTGGTCAAGGCCCAGCCCTTCCTGTGGCCCCTCAAGCTGCCGGTCGTCGAGAGGTCCTACAGCGCCGTGGGGGTGGGGATGTATGACGCCCTCGCGCTCGCCGGGGCCAAGGGCACCAAGACCGTCCCGCTGCAGAAGCACTACACGCGCCAGGGCGCCCAGGAGCTCTTCCCCGACATCCGCGACGACGCGCTGACCGGCGCGATCCGCTTCTACGACGCCCGCGTCGACGACGCCCGCCTGGTCATCGACCTGGTCCGCACCGCCGCCGGGTATGGCGCGCTCGCGGCCACCCGCACGCGAGTCACCTCCTTCGTCAAGGACGACGCGGGACGGGTCGTGGGGGCCGAGGTGCACGACGCCGAGGGCGACCGCGACCTGACGATCCGCGCGCACCGGGTGGTCGCCGCCGCCGGAGTCTGGACCGAGGACGTCGAGGCGATGACGGGCTCCGACCAGGGCCTGAAGGTGCTGGCGTCCAAGGGGATCCACATCGTCGTGCCCAAGGAGCGGATCCAGGGGGAGACCGGGCTGTTCCTGCGCACCGAGAAGTCCGTGCTGTTCGTCATCCCCTGGGAGCGCTACTGGGTCATCGGCACGACCGACACCCCGTGGGAGCAGGACCTGCGCAACCCGGTGGCCACCGCCGAGGACATCGACTACGTCCTCGAGCAGGCCAACTCGGTGCTGGCCCGTCCCCTGACCCGCGACGACATCATCGGCACGTATGCCGGGCTGCGCCCCCTCCTGCAGCCCCACCGCGGCAGCGGCGGGTCCTCCACCAAGGTGTCCCGCGAGCACACCGTGGCCGAGGTCGCCCCGGGGCTGTGGTCGATCGCCGGCGGCAAGCTGACGACCTATCGCGTCATGGCCGAGGACGCCGTCGACGTCGCGCTGGGCGAGGAGGCGGCCGAGGCCAACCCGTCCGTCACCGAGCACACGCCGCTGGTCGGCGCGGCCGGGTTCGACGCCTACCGCCACCAGGCTCCGCGCATCGCCGCCGCCTACGGGTGGAGCGCCGAGCAGGTCGAGCACCTGCTGTCCCGCTACGGCGCAGAGCTCCCGGCCCTGCTGGCCCTCGTCGACGCCGACGCCTCCCTGGGGGAGCCGCTCGCGACCGCGCCCGCCTACCTGCGGGTGGAGGCGGCGTTCGCCGTCACCCACGAGGGCGCGCTGCACCTCGAGGACATCCTCATGCACCGCATCCGGCTGCACTACGAGACCCGCGACCGGGGCGTCAGCGCTCTCGAAGAGATCGGCTCGATCGCCGCACCGCTGCTCGGCTGGGATGACGACGACCTCGCGCGGGAGCAGGCGGCCTACCGCGCCCGCGTGGCGGGCGAGGCCGCGGCGGAGCAGGAGCGGACCGACGCCGCCGCCTCCGCGGCCCGCGCCCAGGTCACCGGCGAGGCGCTGCCGGCCTCGTCCTGAGCGACCCGGTCGGCCTGACCGACCCGCTCGACCGCTAGAACAACCCACCCCCCGGGCGCCATCACCGTCCCGTCCGGGGCGCCTGCAGGACAACGACGTTCACCAAGGAGTCAGCCATGCCCATCTTGCTCACCGCTGCCCTCGCCCAGGCGGCGATCGCTGCGCCACCGGCCGAGCCCGTGCCGCTCGGCACGGTCTTCGCCCACGAGCTGCTGGGGACGATGATCCTCATCGTGCTCGGTGCGGGCGTGGTCGCCAACGCCCTGCTGCCCGACTCCAAGGGCAAGGGCGGCGGCAACCTGATGATCAACGTCGGGTGGGGCATCGGCGTCATGGCCGGCGTCTACGTCGCCTTCAAGTCGGGCGGGCACCTCAACCCCGCGGTGACCCTCGGCCTGTGGGCCAACGGCGCGGACTTCGCCCCCGGCGTCCCGGCCGGCGCCACGACCGCGCTCGTCTACATCGCCGCGCAGGTCCTCGGGGCCTTCCTCGGCGCGGTCCTGGCCTGGCTGGCCTATCGCGACCACTTCGACCGGGAGGCCCCCGCCGGCGACAAGCTCGCGATCTTCGCGACCGGCCCGGCCATCCGCAGCTATGGCAACAACCTGATCACCGAGGTCATCGCGACCTTCGTGCTCGTCTTCGTCATCGTCACCTTCGGGCAGAACCCCGCCCAGCTCGGTCCGCTGCCCGTCACCCTGCTGGTGATCGGCATCGGCGCCAGCCTCGGCGGGCCCACCGGCTACGCCATCAACCCCGCCCGCGACCTCGGCCCCCGCATCGCCCACGCCCTGCTCCCGATCAAGGGCAAGGGTGGCAGCGACTGGGCCTATGCCTGGGTCCCCATCCTCGGACCCGTGCTCGGCGGCGTCCTCGCCGGTGTCGCCGCCACGGCGTTCGTCGGCTGATCGACAGACAGTCAACCCAACTCACAAGGACGTGAAGGACAACTCATGAGCCCCAACACCCAAAAGTACGTCATGGCGATCGACCAGGGCACGACCAGCTCGCGCGCCATCCTCTTCGACCACTCGGGCCGGATCGTGAGCACCGGCCAGCTCGAGCACGAGCAGATCTTCCCACGGGCCGGGTGGGTGGAGCACGACCCCAAGGAGATCTGGCGCAACGTCCGGCAGGCCGTGGCCCAGTGCCTCGCCGCCTCCAAGGACATCAACAGCTCTAACATCGTCGCGGTCGGCATCACCAACCAGCGCGAGACCGCGGTCGTGTGGGACAAGACCACGGGCGAGCCGGTCTACAACGCGATCGTGTGGCAGGACACCCGCACCGACAAGATCTGCGACGAGCTCGCCCAGGGCGACGACGACCGCTTCAAGGAGCGCTGCGGCCTGCCGCTCGCGACCTACTTCGCCGGCCCCAAGGTCAAGTGGATCCTCGACAACGTCGACGGCGCTCGTGAGAAGGCCGAGCGCGGCGACCTGCTCCTCGGCACCACCGACTCGTGGGTCGTGTGGAACATGACGGGCGGAGTCCAGGGCGGCGTCCACGTCACCGACGTCACCAACGCCAGCCGCACGATGCTGATGAACCTCGACACCCTCGACTGGAACCCCGACATCTGTGCCGCGATGGGGATCCCGATGTCCATGCTCCCGGAGATCAAGAGCTCCTCCGAGGTCTACGGCGAGGGTCGGAAGGGTGGCTTCCTCGTCGGCGTGCCCATCGCCGGCATCCTCGGCGACCAGCAGGCCGCGACGTTCGGGCAGGCGTGCTTCGAGCGCGGCATGGCCAAGAACACCTACGGCACCGGCTGCTTCATGCTCATGAACACCGGCGAGGAGGTCATCCACTCCCGCAACGGCCTGCTCACGACGGTCTGCTACAAGATCGGCGACAACAAGCCCGTCTACGCCCTCGAGGGGTCGATCGCCGTGGCCGGCTCGCTCGTGCAGTGGGTCCGTGACAACCTCGGGCTGATCAAGGACGCCGTCGAGATCGAGACGCTCGCCACCACCGTCGACGACAACGGCGGCGCGTACTTCGTCCCGGCGTTCTCGGGGCTGTTCGCGCCGTACTGGAAGGACGACGCCCGCGGCGCCCTCGTGGGCCTGACGCGCTACGTCAACAAGGGGCACATCGCCCGCGCCGTGATCGAGTCCACGGCCTTCCAGACCCGCGAGGTCGCCGAGGCGATGGCGGCCGACGCCAAGGACGCCGACATCGAGCTCACCGAGCTCAAGGTCGACGGCGGCATGACCGCCAACGAGACCCTGATGCAGTTCCAGGCCGACCAGCTCGGCGTAGCAGTCGTCCGCCCCCAGGTCGCGGAGACGACCGCCCTCGGGGCGGCCTACGCGGCCGGCATCGCCGTGGGCTACTGGGACGGCGAGCAGGACGTCATCGACAACTGGGCCGAGGACGCCCGGTGGGAGCCCCAGGTCGACGAGGACGAGCGCGAGCGCACCTACCGCCTGTGGCAGAAGGCCGTGACCCGCACCTTCGACTGGGTGGACGACGACGTGCGTTGACCTCCCCTCGGGAGTCGGCGACCGCCGACGACCAGCCCGTATGCCGACCGCGCCCGCCTCCTCGTGAGCGGGCGCGGTCGCGCGCGGGCGGGGTGTTTCGCGCCCGACCTGCCGGTCTGGCAGGGTGGCCCCATGGGGGCCGCGTCGGATGACGACCTGATCGACCACGGACCGGCAGACCTCGCGCGGGTGCTGCGCGAGCCGGCGCACCGGGTGAGCCCGCGCGCCAAGCTGCTGTGGACCTGCCACGGGCTGCTCGGCGGGCTGCTGCCGGTGGTGCCGCTGGCCGCGTGGTGGTGGTGGGACGAGGAGCGACGCCGGCTCTCGACCTGGCTGGTCGGGATCGCCGTGCTGCTGTGGCTGGTGGAGGTCGTGGTGCGGCCACGGTGGTCCTTCGCGGTGCACCGGTGGGAGGTGACCGACGTTGCCGTCGTGACCCGCACCGGATGGTGGACCCAGGAGCGGCGGCTGGCGCCGATCTCGCGGGTGCAGACGGTCGACCTGGAGCGCGGCCCGATCGCCCGGGCGCTGCGCCTCGCCACGGTGACGGTGACCACCGCGTCCAGCGCGGGCGCGGTCAAGCTGGAGGCGCTGGACCTCGCCGTCGCCGAGGAGCTGGTCGCCCAGCTGACCCGCATCACCGCCGCCACGCCGGGGGACGCGACGTGAGCGACCAGCCGCAGGTGATGGCCGGCGACGTCGCGGTGGCCGAGACCCCCTGGCGCCGGCTGAGCCCCCGGATGCTGCTGATCCACCCGTTGCGCGCCGTCAAGGACCTGCTGCCCGCGCTGATCCCGGCGCTGCTCGTCGGCAACACCCGCTCCGCGAGCGGGGAGTGGTGGAACATCGGCGTCGGTGTCCTCGTGCTGGGGCTGGCAGTGGTGACCTGGGCGACCACGACCTTCCGCGTCGCGGACGGGCGCGTGCAGCAGCGCAAGGGCCTGCTCAAGCGCGAGACCCTCCTGGTGCCCGTGGACCGGGTCAGGTCGGTGGACCTGTCGGCGTCGCCGCTGCACCGGGTGCTCGGCCTGACCACGGCCCGCATCGGGACCGGTGTCGGCGGCGGCAGGCCCGTGGTGCTGGACGGCCTCACGACGGAGCAGGCGCAAACGCTGCGCCGCGAGCTGCTGGCCCGCGCCGCCGTGGTGCAGGCCCAGGACGCCGCGGAGGGCATGCCCGCAGCGACCGGCGCGGCGACGGGCGCGGCGACGGGCGAGGCGACGACGATCGGGGCGGGCGCGGACGAGCTGGGGGAGGGCGAGGTGCTGTCGCGCTTCTCGCCGTCCTGGGTGCGCTACGCCCCGCTCAGCACCAGCGGCCTCCTCATCGCGCTCGCGATCTTCGGGTTCGCCAACCAGCTGGCCTCCCAGGTGCTCACCGAGGACCAGTGGTCCCAGGTCGCGACCGAGGCGGAGCGGGTCGGCGCGGCGGGGGTCATCCTCGTCGGCGCGGTCGTGCTGGTGGTCTTCGTGCTGCTGTGCGCGGTGGTCGCCTACCTGCTGGCCTTCTGGGGGCACACCGTGACCCGGCCCTCACCGGACCGGCTGCACATCCGCCGCGGCCTCCTCACGGTCCGCTCCACCACGCTCGACCTCGACCGGCTGCGGGGCGTGGCGATGGGGGAGAGCCTGCCCATGCGGTGGGCCCGCGCCGCCACCCTCAAGGCCGTCACGACCGGGGTGGGGGGCCGCGAGGCGGACGCCGGGGTCGGGCAGGGCTCGGGCTCGGGGCTGCTGCCGCCGGCGCCCCGCGCGCGGGTGCGCGAGCTGGCCGCGAGGGTCCTCGGCGACGACGCCCTGCAGACCCCGCTGGTCCGGCACGGCCGGGTCGCGCGGCGCCGCCGCTGGACCCGGGCGCTGCTCGTCGGCGCGCTCGCGGTCGTCCCGGGCCTGTTGCTGGTGCTCGCCTGGGACCAGTCGTGGTGGTGGCTCGCGCCCGGCGGCCTGCTGCTGCTGGCCGCGCCTGCGCTGGCCGAGGACCGCTACCGATCCCTCGGCCATGCCGTGCGACGCAGCACGGTGCGCGGACCCCAGCTCGTCGTGCGCCGCGGCTCGGTGCACCGCAGCACCGTCGCGCTCGACGGGGACGGTGTAGTCGGCTGGACGCTGCGGGAGACCTTCTGGCAGCGCCGTGGTGGGGTGGGGACCCTCATCGCCGCGACGGCTGCGGGGTCGCAGCACTACGACGTGGTCGACCTGCCGCGCGAGCAGGCGTGGCAGGTGGCGGCCGCGGTCACGCCGGAGGTCTTCCGGGCGCAGCAGCGCTGAGGGTCCCCGGCCGACTCCCCCGGCCGACCTCAGATCCAGGAGGGGAACCACATCCGCAGCTGCCAGTCGGCATACGGGATGACCTGGGCGGTGTAGACGGGCCAGAAGAACGCGAAGCACGCCACCGACAGGGCGACGAAGGTCCCGGTCGCCACGAAGCCGACCCGCCGGCGCTGCGGTGACGCCGTGCGGCCGCCGATCACCAGGCCCAGCACCATGGTCACCGCCAGCACGAGGTAGGGCACGAAGACGATCGAGTAGAATGTGAAGATCGTGCGGTCCTGGTAGAAGAACCACGGCAGGAGGCCCGCCGCGAGGCACACCACGATCGCCCCCGCCCGCCAGTCGCGCCGCAGCAGCCACAGCGCCACCAGCACGACCAGCGCCGCGACGCCGAACCACCAGATCGTGGGCGTCCCGACGGAGGTGATCGCTTTGGCGCAGGAGTCGACGGTGCAGCCCTGCTCGCCGCGCTTGGGGTTCTGCCAGTAGAAGGACGTCGGGCGGCCCTGCACGAGCCAGGACCAGGGGTTGGTCATGTAGGGGTGGGGCTGCACGATCGACCGGGCAGCGGTGTACATGTCCTGGTGGTAGTGGAGCAGCGACCGCAGCGACCCCGGCACCCAGGACCACAGGGGGTCAGCGGGGTGGGTGTCCGCCCAGTGCCGGCCGTAGCCGTTGCTGCTGCGCAGCCAGCCGGTCCACCCGGCCAGGTAGGTGGCGCCGACCAGCGCGGTCATGGAGAAGAACGCGCCGATCCCGTCGACCACGCCGTTGCCGGCCCAGTGCCGCTCGCCGACGGCGCGGCGGGCGGACATGTCCCAGGCCACGGTGAGCAGACCCAGCGCGGCGAAGTAGAACCCGCCCGACCACTTCGTGCCGATCGCGAGGCCGAGCAGCACGGCGGCCAGCAGCCGCCAGGGGCGCAGGCCCAGGGTGATCCGCCCCCGCGACACGTCGCGGCCCTGCCGGATCAGCGCGGCGGCGCGGTCGGCGAGCCGGCGGCGGGCCATCTCGCGGTCCAGCACCAGCGCGCAGAAGGCCGCGAGCGTCCAGAACATCAGGATCATGTCGAGCAGCGACGTCCGGGAGTGCACGAAGTGGTGGCCCTCGACCGCCAGCAGGACCGCGGCGGTCACGCCGAGCAGCGTGGAGCGGAAGAGCTGCCGCGCCACCAGACCGAGCATGAGGATGGACAGGGTGCCCATCAGCGCCACGGTGAACCGCCACCCGAAGGCGCTCGTGGGGCCGAAGATCATCTCGCCGACGGCGATGCACCACTTGCCGAACGGCGGGTGCACCACGAAGTTGCCGGCGGTCCCGAAGACGTCCGTGGTGCCGTGGGTGAACGGCACGTCGTGGCTGGTCATGGACGGCTTGGGGGTCAGCTCCACGCCGCTCTTGAGCAGCCCCAACCCTTCCTTGACGTAGTAGGTCTCGTCGAAGATCAGCTCGTGCGGCCGGCCCACCTGCCACATCCGCAGGAAGCCTCCGACGACGGTGACGGCCCCGATCAGCAGCCAGGCCCGCAGCGTGTCCGTCAGGGGGCGCCCGACGAGCCGCTCGCGCAGCCGGGCCTGGAGGTCGTCGGGAGGCGTCACGCGCCTCATCGTAGGTGCACCGGGATGGGATGATGGGAGGGTGACTTCTGCTCCCGCCCCCCATCGTTCCCGGGACCTGCGCCGCTACGCCTGGCTGTCCATCGCGGCGGCCGTGGTGACGATCGCCCTCAAGGCGGGCGCGTGGGCGCTGACCGGCTCGGTCGGCCTCCTGTCCGACGCCGCCGAGTCGGTCGTCAACCTGGTCGCGGCGGTCGTCGCGCTGGTGGCGCTGACCGTGGCCGCCCAGCCCGCCGACGAGGGCCACCACTTCGGTCACGCCAAGGCGGAGTACTTCTCGGCCGCCGTCGAGGGCCTGATGATCTTCGTCGCCGCGGCCGTCATCCTGGTCAGCTCGGTCGAGCGCTTCCTGCACCCGCAGCCCCTGGACAACCTGGGCATCGGTCTGGCGATCTCGGTGGTGGCCTCGGTCGTCAACGGCCTCGTGGCGCTGGTGCTGATGCGGGCGGGCCGGGAGCACGACTCCATCACGCTGCGCGCCGACGGCAAGCACCTGCTCACCGACGTCTGGACCTCCGTCGGGGTCGTCGCCGGGGTGCTCCTGGTCGGCATCACGGGCTGGGAGCGCCTGGACCCCGTGGTCGCCTTCCTCGTCGGGATCAACATCATCGTCACCGGGGTCGGGCTGCTGCGGGAGTCGGTGGGCGGGCTGATGGACAGCGCCCTGCCGGAGGAGCGGCACCGCGAGATCGCCGCCGAGCTGCGCCAGTTCGCCGGCGACGACGTGGACTTCCACGGCCTGCGCACCCGCAAGTCGGGGCACCAGGAGTTCGCCGAGCTGCACCTGCTGGTGCCGGGGCACTGGACGGTCCGGCGCGGCCACGACCTCGCGGAGGACGTCGAGCAGGCGCTGCACCGCGCCTCGCCGGCGCTGCAGGTGATCATCCACCTCGAGCCCCTCGAGGACCCGCGCAGCTATGACGGCATGCCGGTCTCCCTGCCGCGCACCTCCGCCGACCTCGGCCGCGAGCCGCTCGTATGACGCGCCCGCCGGCCCACCGGGCCGCCGCCCCGAGCGGGGTGCTGGTGCTCGCGGCCACGCCCATCGGCGACCCCCGCGACGCGGCGCCGCGCCTCGCCGAGGAGCTGCGCGGGGCGCAGGTGGTGGCCGCGGAGGACACCCGCCGGCTGCACCGGCTGTGCCAGGCGCTGCACGTCCGGCCCGCCGGCGCGGTGGTCAGCTATCACGAGCACAACGAGGCCTCGCGGACCGCGGACCTGCTGGAGCGCCTGCTCGCCGGGGACCGGGTCGTGGTCGTCACCGACGCCGGGATGCCGTCGGTCTCCGACCCGGGCTACCGCCTGGTGGCGGCGGCCGCCGACGCCGGGGTGCGGGTGACCTGCGTGCCGGGGCCGTCGGCGGTGCTCATGGCCCTCGCGGTGTCCGCGCTGCCCGTGGACCGCTTCTGCTTCGAGGGCTTCCTGCCGCGCAAGGCGGGGGAGCGGGCCCGCCACCTCGCCGAGCTGGCCGACGAGCGCCGCACCATGGTCTTCTTCGAGGCGCCGCACCGGCTCGGGACGACCCTCGCGGCGATGCGCGGGGCCTTCGGCGACGAGCGCCGGGCCGCGGTGTGCCGCGAGCTCACCAAGACCTACGAGGAAGTCGTGCGGGCCCCGCTCGCCGAGCTCGTCACCTGGGCCGAGCAGGGGGAGGTCCGCGGCGAGATCACGGTGGTCGTCGAGGGCGGCGCCGCACGCCCCGCCGACCCGGAGGCCGCGCTGCAGCTCGTCCTGGACCGGGTGGCCCGCGGGGAGCGCCTCAAGGACGCGTGCGCGGCCGTGGCCGAGCAGACCGGGGCGCCGAAGAAGGGGCTCTACGACGCAGCAGTGCGCGCCCGGCATACGGCCGCTGGATCCTGAGGACTGAGACGACTCGGGAGTAACCCGTGAGTAACCCGTGAGGTCGGTCACGAAGGTGACCCTAAGCAACGTCGCGGGCCCGGTGATCGTTCCCGTTCCGTGCCCCGCAGGGGCGCGCCCCGGCCCGGCCGCACCCTCGGCGAGGGGGTAGGTTTCACCCGTGGCTACTTCGACAACCTCTGCGAGGCAGAGCACGCCGCGCAAGGCCAGCATCGCCCTGAAGATCACCATGGCGATCTCCGGTCTGTGGCTCGTGTTCTACGTCCTCATGCACATGTACGGCAACCTCAAGATGTTCGCCGGGCAGGCGGCCTTCGACGAGTATGCGCACCACCTGCGCACCATGTTCGAGCCGATCCTGCCCTACTCCGGCTTCCTGTGGCTCTTCCGGCTGTCCCTCCTCATCGCGGTGGTGGCCCACGTCTGGGCGGCGCTGGTGCTGACCGGGCGCGCCCACGCGGCCCGCACCCAGAAGTACGTCGTCAAGCGCAACCTGGGGTCCACGCTCGCGTCGCGGACGATGCGGTATGGCGGGGTCGCGCTGCTGCTCTTCGTCATCTGGCACCTGCTGCACTTCACGATCGCCAAGATCAACGTCAACCCCGACTGGTCCGACGCCCAGCTGCGGGTCAACGGGCACGAGAGCCCCTACCTGCTCGCCTTCTCGGCGTTCGGCACGTGGTGGATGACGCTGATCTACCTGCTCGCCCTGGTCTTCCTCGGGCTGCACCTGCGCCACGGGATCTACAGCTCGATGCAGACGCTCGGCGCCACGGGCACCAAGAAGGCCAACCGCACGGCCAACCTCGTCGCGATCGCGCTGGCGCTGATCGTGGCCGTCGGTTTCGCGCTGCCGCCGCTCGCCATCCTCTTCGGCATGATCGGGAAGTGAGAACCCAATCCCATGACTGACCACCTGATCCACGACCTCTACCGCGAGGGTGAGCCGATCCAGGACACGGCGGCGCCCCAGGGCCCGATCGAGTCTCGCTGGACCCGCCACAAGTTCGAGACCAAGCTCGTCAACCCGGCCAACCGCCGCAAGCTCGACGTGATCATCGTCGGCACCGGTCTGGCCGGTGGCGCCGCGGCGGCGACGCTGGGCGAGGCCGGCTACAACGTCAAGGCCTTCTGCTACCAGGACAGCCCGCGTCGCGCCCACTCGATCGCCGCGCAGGGTGGCATCAACGCCGCCAAGAACTACAAGGAGGACGGCGACTCGATCTACCGTCTCTTCTACGACACGGTCAAGGGCGGCGACTACCGCTCGCGCGAGTCCAACGTCTACCGCCTCGCCGAGGTGTCGGCCAACATCATCGACCAGTGCGTCGCCCAGGGCGTGCCCTTCGCCCGCGAGTACGGCGGCCTCCTGGACAACCGCTCCTTCGGTGGCGTGCAGGTGTCCCGCACCTTCTACGCCCGCGGCCAGACCGGCCAGCAGCTGCTCATCGGCGCCTACCAGGCCCTCGAGCGCCAGGTCGCGGCCGGGAGCGTCCAGCAGTTCACCCGCCACGAGATGCTCGAGCTGGTCGTCGTCGACGGCCGGGCCCGCGGCATCATCGCCCGCGACATGGTGACCGGCGAGATCGAGACCCACCTGGCCGACGCGGTCGTGCTCGCCTCCGGCGGCTACGGCAACGTCTTCTTCCTGTCGACCAACGCGATGGGCTGCAACGTCACCGCCACCTGGCGGGCCCACCGCAAGGGCGCGCTCTTCGCCAACCCCTGCTACACGCAGATCCACCCGACCTGCATCCCGCAGCACGGCGACAAGCAGTCCAAGCTCACCCTGATGAGCGAGTCGCTGCGCAACGACGGCCGCATCTGGGTGCCCAAGCGCGCCGAGGACTGCGACAAGGACCCGCGCCAGATCCCCGAGGAGGACCGCGACTACTACCTGGAGCGGATCTACCCCTCCTTCGGCAACCTGGTGCCGCGTGACATCGCGTCCCGCCAGGCCAAGAACATGTGCGACGAGGGCCGCGGCGTCGGCCCCGCCATCGCCGAGGTCGGCCCGGACGGTCAGGAGCGCATGGTCCGCCGTGGCGTCTACCTGGACTTCGCCGAGGCGATCCAGCGGATGGGCCGCGACGCCGTCTCCGCCAAGTACGGCAACCTGTTCGACATGTACGAGCGGATCACGGGGGACAACCCCTACGAGACGCCGATGCGCATCTACCCGGCCGTGCACTACACGATGGGGGGCCTGTGGGTCGACTACGACCTGCAGTCCAACATCCCGGGGCTCTTCGTGGCCGGGGAGGCCAACTTCTCCGACCACGGCGCCAACCGCCTCGGCGCCTCGGCGCTGATGCAGGGCCTGTCGGACGGCTACTTCGTGCTCCCCAACACCATCCGCGACTACCTCGCGGCCGGCCCCTTCCCCAAGGTGGCCGCCGACGACACCGCGGTGGTCGAGGCCGAGCGCTCGGTCCGCGACCGCGTCCAGCACTTCCTCACGATCAACGGCACCCGGTCGGTGGACTCCTTCCACCGCGCCCTCGGCGCCATCATGTGGGAGTACTGCGGCATGTCCCGCACCGAGGAGGGCCTCAAGAAGGCCATCGGCATGATCCGCGACCTGCGCCACGAGTTCTGGCGCGACGTGCGGGTCCTCGGCGAGGGCGACCGGCTCAACCAGGAGCTCGAGAAGGCCGGCCGCGTCGCCGACTTCCTGGAGCTCGGTGAGCTCATGTGCATCGACGCCCTGCACCGGCGCGAGTCCTGCGGCGGGCACTTCCGCGAGGAGTCGCAGACCGAGGAGGGCGAGGCGCTGCGCCACGACGACGAGTTCGCCTACGTCGGGGCGTGGGAGTGGGGCGGCCAGGACGGGGCGCCCACCCTGCACAAGGAAGACCTCGTGTACGAGTTCATCGAGCTGAAGCAGCGGAGCTACAAGTGAGAATCACCCTGAAGATCTGGCGTCAGGCGGGCCCCGCCGCCAAGGGCGCCCTCGCGACCTACCAGCTCGACGACATCTCCGAGGACATGTCCTTCCTCGAGGTGCTCGACGTGCTCAACGAGACCCTGATCTCCTCCGGCGAGGAGCCGGTGGCCTTCGACAGCGACTGCCGCGAGGGCATCTGCGGTCAGTGCGGCGTAGTCATCAACGGCCAGGCCCACGGCCCCGAGGTCACGACCTCCTGCCAGCTGCACATGCGGTCCTTCTCCGACGGCGCCGAGCTGACGGTGGAGCCGTGGCGGGCCAACGCCTTCCCGGTGATCCGGGACCTCGTGGTGGACCGTTCGGCCTTCGACCGGATCATCCAGGCCGGCGGCTTCATCGGCGCCAACACCGGGTCGGCCCCCGAGGCCCACTCGGTGCCGGTGCAGAAGCGCAAGGCGGACCGGGCCTTCGAGGCCGCGGCGTGCATCGGGTGCGGCGCCTGCGTGGCGGCGTGCCCCAACGCCTCCGGCATGCTCTTCATGGGCGCCAAGGTCACCCACCTCGGCGAGCTGCCGCAGGGTCAGCCGGAGCGCTGGTCCCGCGTCGCCGCCATGGTCAAGCAGCACGACGCCGAGGGCTTCGGCGGCTGCACCAACATCGGCGAGTGCTCGGCGGCCTGCCCCAAGGAGATCCCGCAGGACGTGATCTCCACGCTCAACGCCGACTTCCTGCGCTCCAAGGGCGGCAAGCGCTGACCGCGCCCGCCACCCACCGGTCCGGGACCCCACCCCGGTAGCCACAGGGCGCCCCGGACCGACCGACGGCCCGTCCTCCCCCAGCCAGGGGAGCGGCGGGCCGTCGTCGTCCCCCACCCTCTTCACCCTGCCCCGCCCCGCCCTGCCCCGCCCCGCCTGCCCCGCCCCGCGAACGTGGTCCCTTTGGGTCGTCTGGTGACCAGAAGGGACCACGTTGTCAGGAGAGGGGAGAGGGAACGGGGTGGCCGCAGTAGGTTGTGCGGGTGAAGACCGTCGTCGTGCTCAACGGGCCCAACCTCAACCTCCTCGGGACCCGCAACCCCGAGGTCTACGGCCGCGACACCCTCGCCGACGTCGAGCGGCGGTGCGGGGAGCGGGCAGCGGCATACGGGCTGGTCGCCGACTGCCGCCAGTCCAACCACGAGGGCGTCCTGATCGACTGGGTCCACGAGGTCCGCACGAGCTGCGTCGGGCTGGTCGTCAACGCGGGTGGATACACCCACACGAGCGTGGCCCTGCGCGACGCCCTCGAGACCGTCGAGGCTCCGGTGGTCGAGGTGCACATCAGCGACATCCAGGCGCGCGAGGAGTTCCGGCACCACTCGTATGTCGAGCAGGTCGCCGCCGCCCAGATCACCGGCCACGGCATCGCCGGGTACGAGGAGGCCATCGACCTGGTCGCGCGTCTCGCAGGCTGCGTCATTGGTCACCAATCATCGAGCTGAACGATCGAAACGCCGCCGAATCCACCATTGGTGACCAATGGCCGAGCGGGGCGGGCATCGCGCAGCACCGACGAGGCAGCGGGCCGCTCGCCGCGCAGGACGACGTCGAGCGGCCACTAGACTCGTGCCCCATGAGCAAGGTCCTGTCAGCAGTCGCCTGGCCGTATGCCAACGGCCCCCGCCACATCGGTCACGTCGCCGGCTTCGGCGTCCCGTCCGACGTCTTCAGCCGCTACATGCGGATGGCGGGCCACGACGTGCTGATGGTGTCCGGCACCGACGAGCACGGCACCCCGATCCTCGTCGCGGCGGACAAGGAGGGCGTCACCGCCCAGGAGCTGGCCGACAAGAACAACGCGGTCATCGTCCAGGACCTCGTCGACCTGGGTCTGTCCTACGACCTGTTCACCCGCACCACGACCCGCAACCACTACTCGGTGGTGCAGGAGATGTTCCGCGTCTGCCACGCCAACGGCTACATGGTCGAGGAGACCACCAAGGGCGCGATCTCCCCGAGCACCGGGCGCACGCTGCCGGACCGCTACGTCGAGGGCACCTGCCCCATCTGCGGCTTCCCCGACGCCCGCGGCGACCAGTGCGACAACTGCGGCAACCAGCTGGACCCGACCGAGCTGATCGACCCGCGGTCCAAGATCAACGGCGAGACGCCGCAGTTCGTCGAGACGCAGCACTTCTTCCTCGACCTGCCCGCCCTGGCCGAGGCGCTCACGGTCTGGCTCGACGGGCGCGAGGCCACCGGCACCTGGCGGCCCAACGTCATCAAGTTCTCCCAGAACCTCCTCAAGGACGTCCGGCCGCGCGCGATGACGCGCGACATCGACTGGGGCATCCCGGTGCCGCTGGACGGGTGGCGCGACCAGCGCACCAAGCGGCTCTACGTGTGGTTCGACGCGGTGATCGGCTACCTCTCCGCGAGCATCGAGTGGGCGCGGCGGATCGGTGACGAGGAGCGCTGGCGCGAGTGGTGGAGCGACGAGGCCGGCGCCGACGCGAGCTCCTATTACTTCCAGGGCAAGGACAACATCACCTTCCACTCCCAGATCTGGCCGGCGGAGCTGCTGGCCTACGCGGGCGAGGGCGCCAAGGGCGGCGAGGCGGGCGTCTTCGGCGCGCCGAGCCTGCCCACCGAGGTCGTGGCCAGCGAGTTCATGACCATGGAGGGCAAGCAGTTCTCGTCCTCGCGCGGCGTGGTCATCTACGTCGGCGACATGCTGTCCCGCTACCAGCCGGACGCGCTGCGCTACTTCATCTGCGCCGCGGGCCCGGAGAACCAGGACTCCGACTTCACGTGGGCGGAGTTCGTGCAGCGCACCAACTCCGAGCTGGTCGCGGGCTGGGGCAACCTGGTCAACCGCACGGCCAGCATGATCGCGAAGAGCTTCGGCGAGATCCCCGCCCCGGGGCCGCTGGAGTCGATCGACCAGGAGATCCTGGACGAGGTCGCCCGCGGCTTCGAGACGGTCGGCGACCTGATCGCCCACCACCGGCAGAAGGCCGGCATCGCCGAGGCCATGCGTCTCGTCGGCGAGGTCAACACCTATGTCTCGCGCACCGAGCCCTTCAAGCTCAAGGGCGAGGACCAGCGCGAGCGTCTCGCGACCGTGCTGCACACGCTGGCCCAGTGCGTGCACGACTGCAACACGATCCTGGCGCCCTTCCTGCCGCACGCGTCCAACCGGGTGTGGGCGACCTTCGGCGGCGAGGGCGAGTTCATGCCCATGCCGCGCCTGGAGCACGTCGAGGACCTCGGCCCCATCACGACGGCGCCCGTGGACCCCTCGATCGCGGGCGACGAGCTGCGGGTCTACCCGATCATCACCGGGGAGTACTCCACGACCCCCCGCTGGGAGCGCCGCGCGGTGACCGTGGGGTCACCGGTCGCCAAGCCCACCCCGGTCTTCGTCAAGCTCGACCCCTCGGTGGTCGAGGAGGAGATGGCCCGTATGACGGGCGCCTCCGGCGCCGCCGAGCCCGCCAGCGCCACCGCCGCCCCCGGGGCTCCGGCATGACGGACGGCGGCGGCCCCGGAGCCGGGCAGGACCGCGGCGCCCCGCCGCCCCTGCCCGACCCCTTGCCGCTGCCCGTCGTCGACAACCACACCCACGTCGACATCGCGCGCGACGGCGGCGAGCGGCCCGACCTCGGCGAGGTGCTGGCCGCGGCCCGTCGGGTGGGCGTCGACCGGATCGTGCAGATCGGGTGCGACCTCGAGGCGGCCCGCTGGACCGTCGAGCAGGCGGTCGCGCACCCCGAGGTGCTCGGCGGCGTCGCGCTGCACCCCAACGAGGTGCCGCCGCTGGCGTCGCGCGGCGAGCTGGCTGCGGCATACGCCGAGATCGAGCGGCTGGCGCAGCACCCGCGGGTGCGGGTGGTGGGGGAGACCGGGCTCGACTACTTCCGCACCGGCTCGGAGGGGCAGGGGGTGCAGCAGGAGTCCTTCCGGTGGCACATCGACCTCGCCAAGCGGCTCGGCCTGGCGCTGCAGATCCACGACCGGGACTCCCACGAGGACGTGCTGCGGATCCTGGCGGAGGAGGGCGCGCCGGAGGTGACGGTGCTGCACTGCTTCTCCGGGGACATCGCGATGGCGCGCGAGTGCGTGGAGCGCGGCTACTACCTGTCCTTCGCGGGGACCGTGACCTTCCGGTCGGCGAAGTCGCTGCGGGACGCCCTGTCGATCGTGCCGCTGGGGCAGGTGCTCGTGGAGACCGACGCGCCCTACCTGACGCCGCACCCGTGGCGGGGGGCGACCAACGCGCCCTACCTGATCCCGGTGACGCTGCGGTCGATGGCGACGACGCTCAACGTCGACGTGCCGACCCTGTGCCGGGCCGTGTCCGACAACGCGGAGCGGATCTACGGGGGCTGGGCATGACCGAGGCGACCGACGGGGCGCTGCTGGGCCCCGCCCAGGTCCGCGAGCTGGCGACCCGTCTCGGGGTGCGCCCCACCAAGCAGTGGGGACAGAACTTCGTCATCGACGCCAACACCGTCCGCCGGATCGTGCGGCTGGCCGGGGTGGGGCCGCAGGACGTCGTCGTCGAGGTCGGCCCGGGGCTCGGCTCGCTGACGCTGGCCCTGCTGCCGGTGGTGTCGCGGGTCGTGGCGATCGAGGTCGACCCGACCCTGGCGGCGGCGCTGCCCGAGACGGTGGCCGCGGTCCAGCCCGCCGCCGCGTCGCGCCTCGACCTGGTGCAGGCCGACGCCCTGACCGTGCGCGCGCTGCCCGACCCGCAACCCACGGCGCTGGTCGCCAACCTGCCCTACAACGTGTCGGTGCCGGTGGTCCTGAGCTTCCTCGAAGCCTTCCCGACGCTGCAGCGCGCGCTGGTCATGGTGCAGCTGGAGGTGGCCGAGCGGCTCGCCGCGGCCCCCGGCTCCAAGGTGTATGGCGTGCCCTCCCTCAAGGCCGCCTGGTGGTGCGACGTGCGTCTCGTGGGGACGGTCGGACGCACCGTCTTCTGGCCCGCCCCCAACGTGGACTCCGGCCTCGTCGAGCTGGTGCGCCGCCCCGAGCCGCTGGTCGACGGCGAGCCCGTCGACCGCCGTGAGGTCTTCCGGGTCGTCGACGCGGCGTTCGCGCAGCGACGCAAGACGCTGCGGGCGGCGCTCGGCGGCTGGGCCGGGTCGACGGCACGGTCCGAGGCGATCCTGCGGGCCGCCGGCATCGACCCGCAGGCGCGGGGCGAGGCGCTGGACATCGAGGCCTTCGCCCGCATCGCCGCGGCAGCGGCGCGGCATACGGGCTAGCGGGGAACTGCACCGGACGCGCCGGTGTGGATAGGGTGCCAGACATGTCACGCCACCCCTCAGTCACCGTGCGTGCCGCCGCGAAGGTCAACCTCGAGCTCGTGGTGGGCCCGCGCGACGAGACGACCGGATACCACGAGCTGGCGACGGTGTTCCAGGCGGTGAGCCTCTACGACGACGTGACGCTGGTGCCGGCGGACTCCTACTCCCTGACGGTGACCGGGCGGGGCGCGGCCGACGTGCCGACCGACGAGCGCAACCTCGCCTGGCGAGCGGCGGCGCGCGTGGCCCAGCTCGACTCCGGCGGGGGGCCCGTGGGGATCAGCATCACCAAGGACATCCCGGTGGCGGGCGGGATGGCGGGCGGCTCGGCCGACGCGGCCGCCGCCCTCGTCGGCGCGGACGCGCTCTGGGGCACCCGCCTCGACCGGTCGACGCTGCACGGCCTGGCCGCGGACCTCGGGGCCGACGTGCCGTTCTGCGTCCTCGGGGGCACCGCCGTCGGTACGGGGCGCGGCGACGAGCTGGTGCCCGCGATGGCGCGCGGGGTCTACCACTGGGTCTTCGCCCTCAGCGACCAGGGGCTGTCCACGCCGGCGGTCTTCGCCGAGCTGGACCGGCTGCGCGCCGAGCGGGGCGAGACCGTCGCGGCGCCGCAGGTGTCCCAGGACCTCATGGCGGCGCTGCTGGCCGGCGACGCGCCCGCCGTGGGCCGGGCGATGCGCAACGACCTGCAGGAGGCTGCCCTGTCGCTGCAGCCGGGCCTCGCGGAGACCCTGGACATCGGGCGCGAGTGCGGCGCCCTCGGCGGCATCGTCAGCGGCAGCGGCCCCACCGTGGCCTTCCTCGCCGAGAGCACCGAGCAGGCCCTGGACGTCGCGGTGGCCCTCACCGCCTCGGGCGTAGCCTCGGACGTGCGTCGCGCGACCGGCCCCGTGGCCGGCGCCCGCATCGTCCACCCCGGCAAGGAGCAGTGACCAGCAGCGTGGCCAATCTCGTCTCGGTCGAGCGCGCCTCCCTCGCGCTCGGCACCACGATGGTGCTCGACGACGTCTCCCTCGGCGTGTCCGGCGGGACGCGGGTCGGCGTGGTCGGCCGCAACGGCGGCGGCAAGTCCACCCTGCTCAAGGTCATCTCCGGCGCGCGCGAGGTCGACGACGGCCGGGTGGCGCGCACCGGTGGCCTCACCGTCGGGATGCTCTCCCAGGAGGACACCCTCGACCCGACGCACACGGTGCGCCGCAGCGTCCTCGCCGACCGCGCCGAGCACGAGTGGGCCGGCGACGCGAGGATCCGCGACGTGCTGGACGGTCTCCTCGGTGGCATCGACGCCGCCGCGGTCGGGGGCCTGGACGCCGTGGTCGGCCCCATGTCCGGTGGCGAGCGTCGCCGGCTCGCGCTCGCCGCGCTCCTCGTCGACGACCCTGACCTGCTGCTGCTCGACGAGCCCACCAACCACCTCGACGTCGAGGGCGTGGCCTGGCTCGCCCAGCACCTGACCACCCGCCGGACCCGCCCCGACAACGCGCTGGTCGTCATCACCCACGACCGGTGGTTCCTCGACGCGGTGGCGACCGACACCTGGGAGGTCGTCGACGGTCAGGTGCTGAGCTTCGAGGGTGGCTACGCCGCCTACGTCCTCGCCAAGGCCGAGCGGGCCCGCATCGCCGCCGTCACCGAGGAGCGGCGCAACAACCTGCTGCGCAAGGAGCTCGCGTGGCTGCGCCGCGGCGCGCCGGCGCGCACGTCCAAGCCGCGATTCCGGATCGAGGCGGCCAACCAGCTCATCGAGCACGAGCCCCCGCCACGCGACGACGTCTCGCTGATGCGGTTCGCCACGACCCGGCTCGGCAAGGACGTCGTCGACCTCGAGTCCGCGTCGGTCCGCCTGGGGGACAAGCAGATCCTCGACGACGTCACGTGGCGCCTCGGGCCCGGCGACCGCGTCGGCATCGTCGGCGTCAACGGCGCCGGCAAGTCCACGCTGCTGCGCGTCGTCAGCGGCGACGTGGCCCTCGACGCCGGTCGACGCAAGCAGGGCAAGACCGTGGCGATGGCCTTCCTGACGCAGGAGGTGCGCGAGCTCGAGCGCTTCGCGGACTGGCGGGTCATCGAGGCGATCGAGGACGTCAAGAAGTTCACGATGCTCGGCGGCAAGGAGGTCTCCGCCTCCCAGCTGGCCAAGCAGCTCGGCTTCACCGGGCAGCGGCAGCAGACCCGCGTCGGCTCCCTCTCCGGCGGCGAGCGGCGGCGGCTGCAGCTGCTGCGCCTGCTCATGGCCGAGCCCAACGTGCTGCTCCTCGACGAGCCCACCAACGACCTCGACATCGAGACGCTGCAGTCCCTCGAGGACGTCCTCGACGGCTGGGCCGGCACCCTGCTCGTCGTCTCCCACGACCGCTACCTGCTGGAGCGCATGTGCGACCAGCAGGTCGCCCTGCTCGGCGACGGCCGGCTGCGCGACCTGCCGGGCGGCGTCGAGCAATACCTCCAGTTGTATGCCGCCCAGCAGCAGGCCCGGCAGTCCGCCCGCTCCCGGGACGCTGCGGCGGGCCGGGACGCCGCGGCGGGCCAGGGCGCCGGCGGGCCCGCAGCGGCAGGCACCGCCGCAGCCGCGTCGGGCGGCGGCCCGGCATACTCCGCCGCCGAGGTCCGCGAGGCCCGCAAGGAGATGGGGCGGCTGGAGCGTCAGATCGCCCGGCTGGAGGCCGAGCAGGCCCGGCTGCACGACGACATGGTCGCGCGGGCGACCGACGCCACCGCGGTCCGCGAGCTCGACGCCCGGCTGCGGGAGGTCGTGGACCAGCGCGAGGAGCTGGAGATGGCCTGGCTGGAGGCGGCCGAGGTCACCGGCTGAGCGGCTGGGGCCGCTCGACCCGGGCGGTCCTCACTGCGCGTGACCCGCCGCGAGCGACGCCACCACCCAGTCGACCCAGGCGATCCGGTGGCGCTCGTAGCCGATGCCCGCCCGCACCGTCGCCAGCGCCGCGAACCGCGGCTCGTCCCAGGCGATCTCGCGGGCGGCTGCGTCGACTGCTGCCGCATCCTTGAGGTTGTCCTTGGTGGCGAGCTGCGAGTCCCTCTGCGCGTCGCTCGGGTGCAGGATGCGGCGCTCGTGCGCGAGGTACTCCTCGAGCCGGGCCGCGTGCCGCTCGCGGAGCCCCTGCAGCATCGCCCGGGCCGCCACGGGGTCGGCGAGCCACAGCGAGTAGGCGCGCAGCACCAGCACGTCACGGTCGGGCTGGTCCCCGGGGTCGGTCACCACCCACGCGGCGAGCGCGGCACGGCCGGCGGCGGTGACGGCATACCGCTTGGTGGGTCGTGGGCCGCGACCCGCGATCACCTGGTGCGTGACGAGGCCGGCCGCCTCCAGCCGCGCCAGCTCGGGGTAGACCTGGCTGTGCCGCGCGGTCCAGAAGTAGCCGAGCGGCGCCGCGAGCCGGGCGCTCAGGTCGTAGCCGGTCGCCTCGCCCCGCGCGAGCAGACCCAGCAGGGCGTGGCCGAGATCTGAGGTCTTGTCCGCAGGCCGAGGCATATGTCAATGTTGACATATGAGATCACTGAGGACGTTGATCGCCACGCCGCTGCTGGTGCTGCTCGTCGCCTGCGGGGGCGCGACCGGCTCGGGGGGCAGCACCTCGACGACGTCGAGCACGAGCACATCCACCTCGAGCACGTCCACCTCGAGCGCGTCCACCTCGAGCGCCGCGGCGGCGCCGACGCCGACCACCGACCCGACGGGGCTGGACCTCACCTGCCTCACCAGCCAGGCCCGGGTGCCCGGAGCCCGACCGATCACGTATGCCGGTCCCGCCGGTGCCCGGCTCGCCGGCGCCGTCGTCGGCTCGGGCCCGGACGCGGCGGTCTTCGTGCACCAGCTGGACGACGGGTTCTGCGGCTTCTGGCCGTACCTCTCGACGCTGCCCCGACCGGGGTTCACGGCCTACCTGGTCAACCTCTGCGGGTATGCCGGGAGCCGCTGCGAGCTGGGGTCACCGTTCTACGGCGATCGCCGGGGCCAGCTGCGCCTCGTGGTCGAGGAGGCACGGCGGCGGGGTGCGCGCCGGGTGACCCTGGTCGGGGCGTCGATGGGGGGCTCGATGGTGGTCGGGTTCGCCCGGTCGCTGGGCGCCGACGCCGTCGTCGACCTGTCCGGCCCGGGACAGTGGTACGAGGCGCCGCCGGCGGCGCAGGTCGCCCCCACGCTGACCATGCCGGTGCTCGCCGCGTTGTCGGCGCAGGACTCGGGGGACCGCGCCGCGGTCGAGGCGATGGTGCAGGCCGCGCCCTCCCCTCACAAGGACTTCGTGTGGCTGGAGGCCGGGCACGGCTGGGAGCTGCTGACCGATCACGCCGACGCGCGGGACACGGTGACGCCGCTGGGCGAGCGGGTCGCCCGCTGGATCCGGGGGGACTACCGCTGAGGCGCGACAGATCCGCCCCCGGCCCTCGTCGAGAGGCGAGATACCCGCCCCCGGCCCTCGTTGAGAGGCGACAGATGGGGGTCATCCGGCGCGGATGACCCCCATCTGTCGCCTCTCGATGACGCACTCGCAACGAGCGCGGCTCGACGTCGGGTCGCTCGACGTCGAGAAACTTGACGGGAGTAGCCTGGGGCCATGAGCACCTCCGACGACGTCGACGGCATCGTCGCGGCCTGGGCGCGCGAGCGCCCCGACCTCGACCTCGGCCCGCTGCACGTCCTGTCCCGGGTGTCCCGCCTGGCGCGGCACCTCGACCTGGCTCGCGGCGCCGCCTTCGCGCAGCACGGCCTGGACGGGTGGGAGTTCGACGTGCTCGCGGCGCTGCGGCGGGCGGGGGCGCCATACGAGCTGTCCCCGGGGGCGCTCGTGCAGCAGACGCTGGTGACGAGCGGGACCATGACCAACCGCGTGGACCGGCTCACCGCACGGGGATTCGTGCGGCGGTCGCCCGACCCGCACGACCGTCGCGGGGTGATCGTGGCGCTGACCGACGAGGGGCGCGCGGTGGTGGATGCGGCGTTCGCGGACCTGCTGGGGCGGGAGCGGGAGCTGCTGGCCGAGCTGCCCGAGGCCGACCGGACCGAGCTGGCGGCGACGCTGCGGCGGCTGCTGCTGTCCTTCGAGGGCTGAGCTAGCGGCTCTGGGCCCGCAGGTCGTCCTCGATCGCGTGGACCGTCGCCCGCAAGGGCGGGAGGTAGTCCCCGAGCCGCGACCGGTCGGTGCTGACGACCTTGGTCGAGACGTTGGCGGCGGCCACGACCCGCCCCCCGCCGTCGTGGACGGGCACCGCCAGCGAGCGCAGCCCGAGCTCCAGCTCCTGGTCCAGCACGCACCAGCCGCTCTCGCGCACCTCGTCGAGCGAGTCGCGCAGCGCGGCGACGCTGCCCACGGTGTGGGGGGTGAGGCGCTCGAGCCGCACCCGGGCGAGGTAGGCCTGCAGGGCGTCGGGGGACAGCCCGGCGAGCAGAACCCGCCCCATCGACGTCGCGTAGGCGGGGAACCGGGTGCCGACCCGGATCGACACCGTCATGATCCGCGACGTGGCGTGCCGCGCCACGTAGACGATCTCGTCGCCGTCGAGCACGGCCACCGACGTGGACTCGTGGATCTGCTCGGACAGCGCCTGCAGGTGCGGCTGGGCGACGTCCGGCAGGGTCTGGCTGGACAGGTAGGAGAAGCCGAGCTGCAGCACCTGCGGCGTGAGCTGGAAGGCCCGGTCGTCGCTGCGGACGTAGCCGAGGGACTCCAGCGTCAGCAGGAAGCGTCGGGCCGCGGCCCGCGACAGGTCGGTCCGGCGGGCCACCTCGGACAGCGTCATCCGGGGGTGGTCGGCGTCGAAGGCGCGGATGACGGCCAGGCCGCGGGCGAGGGACTGGACGTAGCCGTCGCCGGGCGCGGTGGTGGGCACGCTCATGGCCGCATCCTCGCACAGTCGTGCGCATGCAGGACGCTCATTCGCATCCCGCACACGCGATCTCTTGACATCAAGATAAATACTGAGAGGATGGGAGCTGAAGCAAGCACCCGTAGACAGGAGACGCGATGTGGGATCCCCAGCAGTACTCCCGGTTCGCCGACGAGCGGTCGCGACCCTTCTGGGACCTGCTCGCGCGGGTGCGCCCCGCCGAGCCGCCCCGGCTGGTCGTGGACCTCGGCTGCGGCGACGGGCCGCTGACCCTCGCTCTGGCCAGGAGGTGGCCGCAGGCCCGCGTCGTCGGCCTGGACCCCAGCCCCCAGATGCTCGCCCGGGCTCGCGAGCTCGACCCCGACGGACTGGTGGAGTGGGTCGACGGGCGGGCCGAGGACTGGGATCCCGCGACGCTGGGCGCCCCCGTCGACGTCCTCGTCACCAACGCCGCGCTGCAGTGGGTGCCGACCCATCGTGACCTGATCCCGCGCTGGCTCGAGCACCTCTCGGCGACAGGGTGGTTCGCGATGCAGGTGCCCGCCAACCTGGATGCCCCGAGCCACGTGGTGATGCGGGAGGTCGCCGCCGAGCACCCGCGCGCGACGGAGCTCCGGCCGCTGCTCGACCGGTCCCGCGCCACCGCCACCGCGGGGGAGTACGCCGCGCTGCTCGCCGCCGCCGGTCTCGAGCCGGACGTGTGGGAGACGGCATACCTGCACATCCTGGATCCGGCTGGGGCGCAGCAGGATCCGGTGCTGGACTGGGTGCGTGGCACCGGGCTGCGCCCGGTCCTGGAGGCGCTGGGGGAGGACGCCGAGAGCTTCCTCGCGCCCTACCGCGAGCGGCTGCGGCAGGCCTATCCGCGTGAGCCGTATGGCGTGCCGTTCTCGTTCCGCCGCATCTTCGCCGTGGGGCACCGGCGTGCAGCAGCGATGGGGGGATCGGTCGGGGCCGAGCCGCTGGTGACCGGGCTCGACCACGTGCAGGTGTCCTGCGCGGCCGGCGACGAGGGTCGGGCCCGTGCGTTCTACGGCGAGGTCCTCGGGATGGAGGAGGTCCCCAAGCCGGAGCGGCTGGCGGCGCGCGGCGGGTGCTGGTTCCGGTCGGGGTCGGCCCAGGTGCACGTGGGCGTGGAGCCGGGCTTCGCGCCGGCGCGCAAGGCGCACCCCTGCCTCGTCGTCACCGACCTCGACCGGGCGGCCGACCGGCTGCTCGCGGCGGGTCACGAGGTGGTCCGGGACGACGCGATCCCCGGGGTGCGCCGGCTGCACACCCATGACGGGAGCGGCAACCGGGTCGAGCTGCAGCAGGCGCCCTGAGTGACCCGCCGGGACCGTCCGTCGCGATCCTTGCAGACGGGTGTTCTCGCTGGTCAGACCTATTTTTGGGGCATATTGGGCCTACGAGCTGGACCCGCAGGCGGCCACCGCCGCGCACGACCGTGCGGTCGCGGACCGGCACGTGTCGGGGCGGCCGGTGACGCCCGCAGCGTCTCCCAGCTGCAGGCCGACCTGCTGGTGCAGCGGGTCACAGGGGAGGCGCCCGGGTGCCTGCCCCTGGAGGTCGGGATCGTGATGGGCGACCACACGGCGTTCGGTCCCGCAGCCACCCCCGCCTGGCTGCCCGGATACGGCCCGGTCCCCGCGCCCGTGGCGCGACGGCTGCTCCGCGGTGCTGACCAGCGCACCCACGGATCCACGGGCGACGAGCCGGGCCTCGTGCCTGGCGACGGCGTGGACGGGGACGATCCGGCCGTGCTGGCGAGGGCGGCGGACGTGTTCCTGAGCCGCCTCTACACCCACCCCGCCTCGGGGGAGCTCGTGTCGCTGGACTCCCGCTCGCGCGCCTTCGACGGGGCGCTGCGCCGGTTGATCGTATGGCGCGACGGGACCTGCCGCGCGCCGGGCTGCGACTCCCCGATCCGCCACGTCGACCACGCCCGCACCTGGCGGGACGGCGGCGCCACGAGCGCCGGCAACGGCGTCGGGGTGTGCGCGGCGCACAACTACGCCCACGAGGCCCCCGGCCACACCCTCACCGCCGTCGAGGCGCCTCCGGACGACACCGGGTGGGCCCGACCGCCAGGCATCGTCTACCGGTTCCCCGACGGCAGCGAGCACACCACCGCACCCCCACCCCTGCTGCCGTCGGTCTGGGGGCCGGTGGGCAGCCGGCCGCGGCAAACGGACCCCCAGGTCGACTAGGCTTGGGCGGTCGCTCGGGCGACGTTCCCCGGTTGGTCTGCTGGCAGGGCCCGCCTGACTTTGAATCAGGACAAGCGACGTAGGTTCGATTCCTACCCGGGGAGCCAGAAGCGGAACCGGCGTGGTCGATCCCGGTCGCGCGCTGAGGCACCGGCGGTGGGCGCGGCACGGCCGGGCGTCGGTCCAGCCGACACCTGCCGGACCGGTAGAGTTCACGTCGTGCGCCCCCCGGCGCGCGCTCGTCCCGCCACGCTGGAGACCCCCGTGACCGCAGTTCGCCCTGCCGCCGTCATCGTCCTCGCCGCAGGCGAGGGCACCCGGATGAAGTCCGCGACCCCCAAGGTCCTGCACGCCATCGGCGGCCGCAGCCTCGTGGGTCACGCGATCGTGGCGGCGCGCGGCGTCGACCCGGCCCACCTGGTCGTGGTGGTGCGGCACGAGCGGGAGCGGGTGGCGGCCCACATCACCGACGTCGCCCCCGAGGCGATCGTCGCCGACCAGGACGAGGTCAAGGGCACCGGCCGCGCGGTCGAGTGCGGCCTGGCCGAGCTCCCGCAGGACCTCTCCGGCACCGTGGTGGTCACGTATGGCGACGTCCCGCTGCTGCAGTCGGTGACCCTCAGCGCCCTGCTCGAGCAGCACGACGCCACGGGCAGCGCGGTGACGGTCGTGACCGCGCACCTGGCCGACCCCACCGGCTACGGCCGCATCGTCCGCGGCCAGGACGGCTCCGTCGACGCGATCGTCGAGCAGAAGGACGCCACTCCCGAGCAGCGGGCGATCACCGAGATCAACTCCGGCCTCTACGCCTTCGACGCCGAGGTGCTGCGCACCGCGCTCGCCGAGGTCGGCACCGACAACGCCCAGGGCGAGAAGTACCTCACCGACGTCCTGGCCATCGCCAAGCGGCAGGGCCTCACCGTGAGCGCCCACGTCGTCGACGACCTGTGGCAGACGGAGGGCGTCAACGACCGGGTCCAGCTCGCCACCCTCGGCAAGGAGCTCAACCGCCGCATCGTCGAGCACTGGATGCGCGAGGGCGTCACCGTCGTCGACCCGGCCACCACCTGGATCGACGCGGACGTCGCCGTCGGCCGCGACACCGTGATCCGCCCCGGCACCCAGCTGCTCGGCGCCACGACGATCGGCGCCGGCGCCGAGATCGGGCCCGACACGACGCTGCAGGACACCCAGGTGGGGGACGGCGCGAGCGTCATACGCTCCCAGACCCTGCTGGCCGAGATCGGTCCCGAGGCGACCGTCGGGCCGTTCTCCTACCTGCGTCCGGGCACGACGCTCGGCCGCAAGGGCAAGATCGGCGGGTTCGTCGAGACCAAGAACGCCCAGATCGGCGACGGCGCCAAGGTGCCGCACCTGACCTACTGCGGCGACGCGACGATCGGCGAGGGCAGCAACATCGGGGCGGGCACGATCTTCGCCAACTACGACGGCGAGAAGAAGTACCGCTCCACGCTCGGCAAGCACGTCTTCGTCGGGTCCAACTCGGTGCTCGTGGCCCCGGCGGAGATCGGCGACGGCGCGTTCGTCGCCGCGGGTTCGGCGATCAACCAGCCGGTGGGGGCCGGCGACCTGGCCGTCGCGCGCGGCCGGCAGCGCAACATACCGGGCTACATCCAGAGCCGTCGCCCGGGCAGCAAGGCCGCCGAGGCAGCAGCCGCTGCCGAGGGCGCGCAGGGTGACGAGAGCAACCAGGAGGGCACCACCCGATGACCGGTGTGAAGCGCACCAACGAGAAGAACCTCATGATCTTCAGCGGGCGCGCCCACCCGGCGCTCGCCGAGGAGGTGGCCTACCAGCTGGAGACGCAGGTCGTCCCGACCGACTTCCGCACCTTCGCCAACTCCGAGATCTACGTGCGCTACCAGGAGTCGGTCCGCGGCTCCGACGCCTTCGTGATCCAGAGCCACACGGCGCCGATCAACGAGTGGATCATGGAGAACCTCATCATGATCGACGCGCTGAAGCGGGCTAGCGCCAAGCGGATCACCACGGTCATCCCGTTCTACGGCTACGCCCGGCAGGACAAGAAGCACCTCGGCCGCGAGCCCATCTCCGCGCGGCTCATGGCGGACCTCTTCAAGACCGCCGGGGCGGACCGGCTCATCGCCGTCGACCTGCACACCGAGCAGATCTCCGGCTTCTTCGACGGCCCGGTCGACCACCTGCAGGCCATCCCGATCCTGTCGGAGTACGTCTACGACAAGTACCACCACCACGACCTGTGCGTCGTCTCCCCGGACGCCGGCCGCATCAAGGTCGCCGAGAAGTGGGCCAACCGCCTCGGCGGGACGCCGCTGGCCTTCATCCACAAGACCCGCGACCCGCACCGCGCCAACCAGTCCGTCGCCAACCGTGTGGTCGGTGACGTCGAGGGCCGCATGTGCGTGCTCGTCGACGACATGATCGACTCCGGCGGCACCATCTGCCAGGCCGCCGACGCCATCATGGAGGCCGGCGCGACCGGCGTGGTGATCGTGGCGACGCACGGCATCCTGTCCGACCCCGCCGTCGAGCGGCTCAAGGCGTCCGTGGCGCGCGAGGTCGTCCTGACCAACACCCTGCCCATCCCCGAGGAGAAGCGCTTCGACAAGCTCACCGAGCTGTCGATCGCGCCGCTGATCGGCGACGCCATCCGCGAGGTCTTCGAGGACGGCTCGGTCACCTCGCTCTTCGACAGCGGCGCGGTCGAGGTCCACTGACCCCGGCGGCCGTATGCCGTGCCCGGCCCGGCGCCCGACCCCGCGAGGGCCGGGCGCCGGGCCGCGTCATACGGCCTGCAGCCCGAGCCGCTGGCGCACCCCGGCCGGCCAGGACCCGACGTCCATCCCGTGGACCCGCAGCAGCGACAAGGTGGTCCGCTCCAGGCCGAAGCCCATGCACGAGGTCTCGGCGGGGGAGCCGTCCGGCAGCGTGATGTCGAACGCAGCGGTGAAGTGGTCGCCGTGCAGGTTGCCGGACGCCAGCGCGGTCCGCGGGTGCCCGGGGTAGGCCCCGATGGTCAGCTCCTTCTTGAGCGCCGCCTGCCGCTGGCCGCGCGCCATCATGCGTCCGGCCCGGCCGAAGAAGGGGTCGTTGGCGACCTCCTGCTCGACGGGCAGCCCGAGCTCGAGCAGCAGCTCCTCCGCCCGGCCGACCCAGTGGTCGCGGTGCTCCTGGCAGGCGTCGTGGTCGCCGACGTGCACCGACTCCTTCTGCCGGAAGGACGCCGTGCGGAAGGGGTCCTCGGAGGGCTCGTGGCGGAAGACCCAGCCGAAGATCTGGTAGCTGCCCTGCACCCGCTGGTGGGCGAGCGCGCCGTAGAGGGGGTGGCAGGCCGAGGACACCATGACCAGGCCCGACGGCTGCAGCCGGGTCGCCCAGTCGCGGCCCTCCTCGAGGTCGGCCACGATCTCTCGATGGTCCGCGTCGTCCCCGGAGAAGGCGTCGATGCTGCCCACGAGGTGGGGCTGGGTGGTGACGTAGCCGGTGCGCTCGAGCAGCGCCTGCGGGACGACCGGGCCGAAGTGCACCACCGTCTGCGGCCGCTCGGCGTAGAACCCGTCCAGCGCGCCGACCAGCCCCATCAGGACCTGCTCGAACGCCGCGGAGCGCCCCCACACCCCGGGGCGCCCGAGCGGCACGTAGTGACCGGCCTCCAGCAGCTGCGCCAGGAAACCCCGGCGGGCCTGCTCGATCGTGGCCACGTCAGCCGCGCACCTGGTCCACCGCGGTGGCGATGGACCGCAGCGACGTGAAGGTCTCGCGGGTGAGCGCGGAGTCGGGGAACTCGACGTCCAGCTCCTCCTCCAGCGCCATCATCAGGTTGACGCTCCGGTGGGAGGTCATCCCGGCGTCGAAGAGGTCGTCGTCGGGAGCGAGGGTGGCCGGGTCCCGCTCGAGGGCCGCGTGCTGGGCGACGACGCCGCGGACGGCCTCGATGGTGTCGGTGCTCATGGGTCCTGCTTTCTCGTGGTGCGGTGGATGGGGACGGGTGTGATGGCGAGCCCGACGGCGGTCGCGGTGACCGTGCCGGCCGTGGTGGGGCCCGTGCCGACCTGGATCTCGGAGACGCCGCGCTGCCGCGCCAGCTCCCGAGCCCGGCCCTGCAGCCGGACCTCGGCGGGCCGCCCCGAAGGCAGCAGCACCTCGACGTCGGACCAGGGCCACGGGTCGCCGGGCCCGGGGGCGAGGACCTTGGTGACGGCCTCCTTGGCGGCCCAGCGGCGGGCCAGCTCGGTGGCATCGGCCGCCTCGGTCGTCGGGGCTGCCCGGGCGGTCGGAGTCGCCCCGGCCAGCTCATCGGTCTCGGCCAGCTCGGCCCGCTCACGCTCGGAGAGCACGAAGCGCAGGTAGCGGTCGGCGTGCCGCTCCAGGGCGTGACGGACCTCCTCGACGCCGGTGGTGTCGATGCCCACCGCGACGACCCGCCCCCCTGGCCGGGGCCCCGGCAGCTGCGGCTGCGGCTGCCCGAGGCTGTCCTGCGACCGCGTCTCCACACCGCCTCCGATGCTGGTCTCGTCCTGGCCCCGTCGTGGCCCTCGCCTCACCCCGGTGCCGCTGGGCGCGGGCGCTACCAGTGTAGGCAGCGGCGCCGCCCCTCGTCCGGGCTTCGCCGCAAGTCCGGCTCGGGACCGGGGCGGCGGTGACGGCCACAGTTCACCCAGCGTTGACGTGCTCGTCGCGTGGCGGTCACCCGTCGCCGGTCCGTCGTGGGTGAAGGTGCCCATCGTGAAGATCTCGGTGATCGGTTGTGGCTATCTGGGTGCGGTGCATGCGGCGTGCATGGCGGAGCTGGGTCATGAGGTGGTGGGCGTCGATGTGGACGGGGCGCGGGTGGAGCGGTTGGCGCGGGGTGAGGCGCCGTTCTACGAGCCGGGTTTCGCGGAGGTGCTGGCGCGCAACGTGGGGGAGGGGCGGTTGCGGTTCACCACGGACATGGGGGAGGTCGCGGGCGCGCGGGTGCACTTCATCGGGGTGGGGACCCCGCAGCGGGAATCGGGGCTGGCGGCGGACCTGTCGCACCTGGACGCGGCGATGACGGACCTGGTGGCGGTGATGGCCGAGCACCCGGTGGCGGGGGCGTTGGTGGTGGGCAAGTCGACGGTGCCGGTGGGGACGGCGGCGCGGCTGCAGGCTTGGTGCGAGGACGCGGGGGTGGCGGCGACGGTGGTGTGGAACCCGGAGTTCCTGCGGGAGGGTTTCGCCGTCAAGGACACGTTGACCCCGGACCGGGTGGTCTACGGCCTGCCGGAGGACCGGGTCGCGGGTGAGGCGGCGCGGGACGTGCTGGACGAGGTGTATGCCGGGGTGCTGGTGCACGGGATGCCGCGGTTGCTGGCCAACTACCAGACGGCGGAGCTGGTGAAGGTGGCGGCGAACTCGTTCCTGGCGACGAAGATCAGCTTCATCAACGCGATCGCGGAGCTGTGCGAGGCGACGGGGGCGGATGTGACGCGGTTGGCGGAGGCGTTGGGTCATGACGAGCGGATCGGGCCGAAGTTCTTGCGGGCGGGGGTGGGTTTCGGTGGGGGTTGTCTGCCGAAGGACATCCGGGCGTTCATGGCGCGGGCGGGGGAGCTGGGGGTGGATCAGGCGTTGACCTTCCTGCGGGAGGTGGACGGGATCAACCAGCGGCGTCGGCAGCACGCGGTGGCGTTGGCGGAGCGGCACTTCGGCGGGAGCGTCCGTGGTCGACGAGTGGCCATCCTCGGTGCGGCGTTCAAGCCGGACAGCGACGACCTGCGGGACTCCCCGGCGTTGTACGTCGCGACGCGGCTGGTGGGGCAGGGCGCGGACGTGGTGGTGACGGACCCGATCGCGTTGCCGGGGTTGCACGCGCGGTACCCGCACATCCAGACGGCTCCGGACGCGCGGGCGGCGTGCCTGGACGCGGAGCTGGTGATGCTGCTGACGGAGTGGCGGGAGTTCACGACGCTGGACCCGCAGCGGCTGGGCGCGATCGTGCAGGACCGTGCGGTGATCGACGGCCGCAACGCCCTGGACCCGCAGGCCTGGGAGGCGGCCGGCTGGACCTACCACGGCATGGGCCGCGCCTCCACCACCTGGTAGTCGCCGGGCAGTACGGGAGGTTTTTCCGGCATACGGCCTCCTCCGCTATGCTGTCCAGGTTGCCTCGGCGAGGGACGCCGCGCGGTGGAGAGCATCGGGCAGGTCCGTGATCGACAAGGCGGTGGGAGTCGTCTCCCGCGCGCGCCCGCGCCGTGTCCCGCGTCGAGGCCCGACCCGATGTCCCCACCATCCCTCTCGAGGAGTCGTCATGTCCGACGCCATCAAGCTCCAGGCCGACCTGCGCACCGAGTTCGGCAAGGGCGCTGCCCGCCGCACCCGCCGCGAGGGCAAGACCCCCGCCGTGATCTACGGCCACGGCGCCGAGCCGATCCACGTCGCCCTCCCGGCGCACGACACCTGGCAGGCGCTGAAGAACCCCAACGCGCTGCTGACCATCGTCATCGACGGCAAGGAGCAGCTCGCCCTCGCCAAGGACGTGCAGCGCGACCCGATCAAGCCGGTCATCGACCACGTCGACCTCGTCACCGTCAATCGCGGCGAGAAGGTCACCGTCGACATCACCGTGATCGTCACCGGCGAGGCCGCGGCCGAGACCGTCGTCACCGTCGAGAACAGCCAGATCCAGGTCGAGGCCGAGGCCACCCACATCCCCGAGGGTGTCGAGGTCTCCGTCGAGGGCCTCGAGGCCGGCACCCAGATCCTGGCCAAGCAGCTCGAGCTGCCCGCCGGCTCCACCCTCGTCTCCGACGAGGAGCTGCTGGTCGTCAACATCACCCAGCAGGTGTCCGCGGAGGCCCTCGAGGCCGAGCTGGCCGAGGCCGAGGGCGAGGCCGGCATCGAGAAGGACGAGGCCGAGGAGGGTGGCGAGGCCGAGGGCGACGCCGCCGAGGGCGACGCCGAGTCCGAGGACAAGCCGGAGGGCGACGAGGCCTGAGCCTCACCCACCCCCGCACTTGCCGTATGACGAACGCGGCGCCCGGGCCTGGCCCGGGCGCCGCGTCGTCCTGCCACCGTCTCGCCTCTGGGAGGATCTGAGCCATGACCACCTCCGACACCTGGCTCGTCGTGGGCCTCGGCAACCCCGGGGCGGACTACGCCAGGAACCGTCACAACGTCGGTGCCATGGCGGTCGACGTGCTCGCCCGGCGGGCCGGGACGGGGCTGCGGCGCCACAAGGCCCGCGCGGACGCCGCCGAGGTGCGGGTCGGGGTGCTCCCGGCGGGCGCGCCCGGCCCCCGCGCCGTGCTCGCCGTCCCCGCGTCCTACATGAACGAGTCCGGCGGGCCGGTCAAGGCCCTCATGTCCTTCTACAAGGTGCCGCCGTCGCGGCTCGTGGTGATCCACGACGAGCTCGACATCCCCTTCGCCGCCTCCCGGGTCAAGGTCGGCGGCGGCGAGGGCGGCCACAACGGGCTGCGCTCCATCAGCCGCAGCGTCGGCACCCAGGACTACGTCCGGGTGCGGCTCGGGATCGGGCGGCCGCCCGGTCGGCAGGACCCCGCCGACTTCGTGCTCAAGGACTTCGGTGCCAAGGAGCGGCCCGACGTCGACGTCCTGCTCGAGGACGCCGCCGACATCGTCGAGGACGTCCTCGGCCGCGGCGTCACCTTCGCCCAGGACCGCTGGAACGCCCGCTGACGCAAGCAGGGGGTGTGTCGGTGCCCCGGCGTAGGGTGTCAGCCGGTCCTGATCGCCCCTGGAAGTGAGTCCCCATGCCCCTGCCCGCGCTCCTCGACGTCCTCGCCCGTGACGCCACCGTGCGCCGCGTGCTGCAGGAGGTCGGCGCCGAGCAGCTGGTCGACGTCGCCGCCGCCACCGGCTCCCGGGCCCCGCTGCTCGCCCTGCTGGAGCAGCGCGCGCCGGTGCTGGCCGTCACCGCCACGGGGCGCGAGGCCGACGACCTCGCCGCGGCGCTGCGGTGCTTCCTGCCGCACGACGCGGTGGCGGAGTTCCCGAGCTGGGAGACCCTGCCCCACGAGCGGCTGAGCCCGCGCTCGGACACCGTGGGGCGCCGCCTCGCCGTGCTGCGGCGGCTCGCGCACCCGGCGGCCGACGACCCGGCATACGGGCCGGTGCGGGTGCTGGTGGCCTCGGTCCGGGCGCTGATCCAGCCGATCGCGACCGGCCTGGGTGAGCTGGAGCCGGTCGCCCTGCAGCCGGGGGACGAGCGGCCGCTGGAGGACGTGGTCGAGGCGCTGGTGGGCGCGGCCTACGCGCGCACCGACCTGGTCGAGCGGCGCGGCGAGTTCGCGGTCCGCGGCGGGATCCTCGACGTCTTCCCGCCCACCGAGGAGCACCCGCTGCGCGTGGAGTTCTGGGGCGACACGGTCGAGGAGATCCGGTGGTTCCGGGTCGCCGACCAGCGCAGCCTCGAGGTGTCCGGCCACGGCCTGTGGGCCCCGCCGTGCCGCGAGATCCTGCTGACCGACGCGGTGCGCGAGCGCGCCCGCGCCCTGGCGCCGCAGCTGCCCGGCGTCGCCGACCTGCTCGACAAGGTCGCCGAGGGCATCGCCGTGGAGGGGATGGAGTCGCTCGGCCCCGCCCTGGTCGACGGGATGGAGAGCCTGCTGGATACCCTCCCGCAGGGCACCCACGTGGTCGTGTGCGACCCCGAGCGGGTGCGCACCCGGGCCCGTGACCTGGTGGCGACCAGCCAGGAGTTCCTGGAGGCCAGCTGGGCCAACGCCGCCGCCGGCAGCGCGGTCCCCGTCGACCTGCAGAGCACCCTCGGCACCGCCTCCTACTGGAGCCTCGGCCAGGTGCGCGAGCACGCCCTCGCCACCGGGCGGCCGTGGTGGACCCTGACCCCCTTCGCCGCGGACACGGAGCTGTCGGAGCTGATGGACAGTCCCGACGAGACGGTGAGCTTCACGGTCCCGACGACGGACACGCCCTCCTACCGGGGGGACCGGGAGGCGGTCAGCGCCGACCTCGCGGGCTGGCTGCACGACGGGCGGCAGGTGCTTGTCGTCACCGAGGGCCCGGGGCTCGCGCGGCGGCTCGTCGAGCTGCTCGGCGAGGGTGGGCTGGCCGCGCGGCTGCTCGAGCCCGACGCCCCGCTCGAGGCCGGCGTCGCGAGCATCACCTGCGGCTCGCTGGGGCGCGGGTTCGTCTGCGACAGCGTCGATCTCGTGGTGCTGACCGAGGCCGACCTGACCGGCTCGGGCGGCCGGGCCGCCACCACCAAGGACATGCGCAAGCTGCCCAGCCGCCGTCGCAACCAGGTCGACCCGCTGCAGCTCAAGCCCGGCGACTTCGTGGTCCACGAGCAGCACGGTGTCGGGCGCTTCGTGGAGATGACGCAGCGCACCGTCGGCGGGGCCACCCGCGAGTACCTCGTGCTGGAGTACGCCTCCTCCCGGCGCGGCCAGCCCGGCGACCGGCTCTTCGTGCCCACCGACCAGCTCGACCAGGTCACCCGCTACGTCGGTGGCGAGCAGCCCACGCTGTCCAAGATGGGCGGCTCGGACTGGCAGAAGACCAAGTCCCGGGCCAAGAAGTTCGTCAAGCAGATCGCCGGCGAGCTCATCCGGCTCTACAGCGCCCGTATGGCGACCCCCGGTCACGCCTTCGGACCGGACACCCCCTGGCAGCGCGAGCTCGAGGACGCCTTCGCCTACGTCGAGACCCCGGACCAGCTGAGCAGCATCGACGAGGTCAAGGAGGACATGCAGAAGTCCGTCCCCATGGACCGGCTGATCTGCGGTGACGTCGGCTACGGCAAGACCGAGATCGCGGTCCGGGCGGCCTTCAAGGCGATCCAGGACGGCAAGCAGGTCGCGGTGCTGGTCCCCACCACGCTGCTGGTGCAGCAGCACTACAACACCTTCTCCGAGCGCTACGCGCAGTTCCCGGTGACGGTCAAGGCGCTGTCCCGGTTCCAGTCCGACAAAGAGGCCAAGGAGGTGCTGGCCGGGCTCGCGGACGGGTCCGTGGACCTGGTCATCGGCACCCACCGGCTGCTGTCCAAGGAGATCTCCTTCAAGGACATCGGGCTCGTGATCATCGACGAGGAGCAGCGCTTCGGAGTCGAGCACAAGGAGCAGCTCAAGGCGCTGCGCACCTCGGTCGACGTGCTCGCCATGAGCGCGACCCCCATCCCGCGGACCCTGGAGATGGCCGTCACCGGGATCCGCGAGATGTCCACGCTCGCCACCCCGCCCGAGGAGCGCCACCCCGTCCTCACCTACGTCGGGGCCTACGACGAGCGGCAGGTGGTCGCCGCCATACGTCGCGAGCTGTTGCGCGAGGGGCAGGTCTTCCTCGTCCACAACAAGGTGTCCACCATCGAGCGGGCCGCGTCGCGGCTGCGCGAGCTGGTGCCGGAGGCGCGCATCGAGACGGCGCACGGCCAGATGGGGGAGCACCGCCTCGAGCAGGTCGTGCTGGACTTCTGGGAGCGCAAGTTCGACGTGCTGGTGTGCACCACGATCGTCGAGACGGGCCTGGACATCTCCAGCGCCAACACCCTCATCGTCGAGCGCGCCGACATGCTCGGGCTGTCCCAGCTGCACCAGCTGCGGGGCCGGGTCGGGCGTGGGCGGGAGCGGGCCTACGCCTACTTCCTCTACCCCCCGGAGAAGCCGCTCACCGAGACGGCGCACGACCGGCTGCAGACCATCGCCAGCCACACCGACCTCGGCGCCGGCATGCAGGTGGCGATGAAGGACCTCGAGATCCGCGGCGCGGGCAACCTGCTCGGCGGCGAGCAGTCCGGGCACATCGCGGGCGTCGGGTTCGACCTCTACGTGCGGATGGTGGGGGAGGCCGTGGCCGACTTCCGCGGGGACGACGCGGCCGCGCAGCCGATGGAGATCAAGATCGAGCTGCCGGTCGATGCGCACCTGCCCCACGAGTACGTCCCCGGCGAGCGGCTGCGGCTGGAGGCCTACAAGAAGCTCGCGGTCGTCGAGGACGAGGCCGCCCTCGCGGACATCGTCGCCGAGCTCACCGACCGCTACGGCACGCCGCCGCCCGCGGTGGACAACCTGATCGCGGTGGCGCGCCTGCGCACCGTCGCCCGCCGGGCCAAGGTCAACGACATCGCGGTGCAGGGCAAGTTCGTGCGGTTCGGGCCGGTCGAGCTGCGCGACAGCCAACGGCTGCGGCTGATGCGGCTCTACCCGGGCACCGTGATCAAGGAGGCCCAGCACCAGCTCCTCGTCCCGGCGCCCATGACGGCGCGGGTGGGCGGCAAGGTGCTGCGCGACGTGGACATCCTGCGCTGGGCGGCCGACCTGCTCCAGGCGGTGCTGCTCGACGACATCGCTGCGGCCGCCACAGCGGCGGAGCGTCAGCGAGACTGACCCACTGTCACGCCAGCGGGCATTGTAGTGACGTGTTCCGCGTCGTTGCATGAACGCCAGGTGAGCATTCGTTCACGTCACTACAGTCGGTGATGAGGATGTCGGTGGGGGGACCGCTCGACCTTCTCACCGTCCACCTCCTCGTGCTGCAAAGGCGCCTCATGTCCGTCGACACCCTGTCCACCACCATCCGCACCGCCCTGGCCGAGGCCGGCCGACTCAAGGCCGACGCCCGGGAGATCCCCGCCGACGCCGACCTCTACGCCGCCGGGCTGACCTCCCACGCGACGGTCAACGTGGTGCTGGAGCTCGAGGACGCCCTCGACATCGAGATCCCCGACGAGCTGCTGGTGAAGTCGACCTTCGTGTCGGTGGGTGCGCTGCACGACGCGCTCGAGCCGCTGGTGGAGCAGTGATGCCGACCCTGCACCGCGACGACGTCGTCGCGCAGGCGGCGCGGATCGCCACGGACGTGGCGGCCGCGCACGCCGCCGACGTGGACCTGCACGCCCGCTACCCGCGGGAGGCGATGGCGGCGCTGGCCGACGCGGGGCTGCTGTCCGCGTGGATCCCGACCGAGCTCGGCGGGGCCGGGGCCGACATCGTCCAGATCGGGCGCGCCTGCGAGGAGCTCGCCAAGGCCTGCGCCTCGACCGCGATGATCTTCGCCATGCACCAGATCCAGGTGGCCTGCCTGGTGCACCACGGCGACGCGCCGTACTTCCGGGACCTGATGCGCCGGATCGCCGAGGAGCAGCTGCTCGTCGGGTCTGCCACGACCGAGATGGGCATCGGCGGCGACGTGCGGCGCAGCCTGTGCCACGTCGACCGGGCGCAGGACGGCACCTTCGAGCTGGTGAAGAAGGCCCCCGTCATCTCCTACGGCGTCGAGGCGGACCTGATCTTCGTGACGGCGCGCAAGGACGCCGACGCGGTCGAGTCCGACCAGGTGCTCGTCGTGTGCGACAAGGCCGACCTGTCCCTGGAGCCGCTCGGCGACTGGGACACCATGGGTTTCCGGGGGACCTGCAGCCCCGGCTTCGTCCTGACGGCGCGCTCCCACCAGGACCGCATCTTCCCCGACGATTACGCCGACCTGTCCGCGCGCACCATGCTGCCGGTGGCGCACAGCCTCTGGTCCTCCTGCTGGCTCGGGCTGGCCGAGGGCGCCACGGCCGCCGCTCGCGGGGTGGTGCGCGCCGCCGCCCGCCGCTCCGGAGCGCTCGCGCCGGTCACCGGGCTGCGGCTGGCCGAGCTCGAGGTCGTCCTGGAGGCCTTCCGGGCGCGGGTCCACGCGGCGACACACGCCTACCGCGACGTCGACCCGATCTCGCCGGAGGCGACGATGATGGGCCGGGCGATCAGCTTCAACACCCTCAAGGTCTACAGCGCCGAGACGGTCGTCGACGTCGTCGCGCGGTCCCTGATGATCGTCGGCATCGCCGGCTACCGCCGGACCGGGCCGACCAGCCTGGACCGCGCGCTGCGGGACGCCTACGGCGCGCAACTGATGGTCAACAACGACCGGATCCTCGGCAACACCGCCCAGCTGGAGCTTATCTACAAGGGCTGACCCACCAGGAAGGACACTGGAGCCATGCCACGCCACGACCGCGAGCTCGCCCTCCGTCAGGACCTGATCGACGCCGGCCACATGGTGGAGCTCCCGCTGCGGGGGCTGTCCGCCTTCACCGGCACCTTCGAGGACGTCCTCGCCGGCGTCGAGCGGCTCGTCCACGAGATGGAGCCGACCGAGGGCGTCATACGCATGTCCTTCCCGCCGCTGCTGACCCAGCCGGTCTTCGAGCGGACCGGCTACCTGGACTCGTTCCCCCAGCTGATCGGGTCGGTGGACGTCTTCACCGGCGACAGCCGGGAGCACAAGGCGATGGTGGCCGCCAAGAACGCCGGCGAGGACTGGACCACGCACCTGACCCCCGCCCGGCTGGACCTGCTGTCCGCGCCCTGCCACCAGACCTACCCGCTGCACGCGGGGACGCGGATCGACCGCGCCCACGTCTACGAGACCGGCAACCGCTGCTTCCGGCACGAGCCGTCGGACGACCCGATGCGCCTGGTGTCCTTCCGGATGCGGGAGAAGGTCTGCATCGGCACCCCGGAGCAGGCGCGGGAGCACCGCGAGCTGGGGCGTCGCGTGGGGCCCGAGCTGCTCACCTCCCTCGGCCTGGAGATCGAGGAGGTGCCGGCCAACGACCCCTTCTTCGGGCGCGCCGCCAAGATCTTCGCCGCCGGTCAGCGCGACGCGGGGCTCAAGGTGGAGTTCGAGTGCAAGGTCTACGGCGCGGACAACCCCGGCGTCGCGCTCGGCTCCTCCAACTACCACAACGACCACTTCGGCCTGGACTTCGACATCACCACCCCCGACGGTGAGCCCGCGCACAGCTCGTGCATCGGCTTCGGGCTCGAGCGGGTCACCGTCGCGCTCTTCGCGACGCACGGCATGGATGTCCCGTCCTGGCCGGCGGAGGTGCGCGGCCGGCTCGGTCTCGACCCGCGATGAGGCTCGACCACCTCGACGCGCGGACCTTCACCCCTCACCGGCTGCACGCCGACGACCGGGTGTGGACCCAGACCAACTGCTACCTCGACATCTGGATCGAGATCGTGGCCGCGCTGGGGGCCGACCCCGAGGCGCTGGGCGTGGTGGCGTTCAGCGGTGGCACGGTCCCCGGCGCCTGGGCCTTCCTCAAGCCGCAGACCGACGACCTCCGCGCGCTCTACGGCCTCGAGGTCGGCGAGATCAACCTGTGGCGCACCGTCGAGGAGCACGTCCTGGAGCACCTCGCCGCGGGCGAGCTCGTGACCGTCGAGTCCGACGCCTGGTGGCTGCCGGACACCGAGGGCGTGTCCTACCGCACCGAGCGCGTCAAGACCACGATCGTGCCGGTCCGGGTGGACCCGCGTGAGCGCACCATGACCTACTTCCACAACAGCGGCCTCTACGCCCTGTCGGGGGAGGACTACGACGGTGCGCTCGCCGTCGAGGGCACCGAGTCGTGCACCCCCCAGCCGTATGTCGAGCGCGTCCGTCTCGCCGAGCCGGTGCCCGGCGGCGCCACGCTGCGGTCGCGGGCCCGCACCCTGGCCCGGGAGCACCTCGCGCGCCGGCCCGCGGACAACCCGGTGGTCGAGCTCGCCGCGTCGGTGCGGGCGCTGCTGCCCTCGTTGCCCGACCGGGGGATGGACTTCTTCCACCGCTACTCCTTCACCTCCACCCGCCAGCTCGGGCTCACCGCGCAGGCGGCCGCCGACGCCAGCCGCTGGCTCGCGCGGGGCGGGGGCCCGGGGGCCGATGAGCTGGACTCTGCGGCAACGGACTTCGACGTCGTCTCCCAGGAGATGAAGAACCTCCAGTTCGCCCTGGCGCGGATCACCGGCGGGCGCCGGCGCGACGTCGAGCCCACCCTGCAGCGCGCCGTCGAGCACTGGGGCCGGGCCGTCGACCGCGCCGCCACCACGCTCGGATGAGCGCCTCGACCGGGGGCGCCGCCCCGCCCATCCGGTGGCACGTCCGCCGGTCCCCGGCGGGTGCCGACCTCGACCCCGCCACCCTGCCCGACGACGGCTGGCTGCCCGCGACCGTCCCCGGCTCGCTCGCGGCCACCCCGCAGGTCGCCGCCACCTACGGCCCGCAGGCGCTGGCCGACGCCGACCACGCCGCGTGGTGGTGGCGCGGCGAGCTGACCCTCGCAGCACCGCTGCCGGACGCCCAGCTCGTGCTCGACCGCCTCACCACCCACGCCGACGTCCACGTCGACGGCATACGGGTCCTGCGCAGCGACAACGCCTTTCGACGGCACGTCGTCGACGTGGGCGACCTCACGGCCGGGCCGCACGAGGTGGCGGTGCGGATCGCGTCGTTCGACGAGACGCCGGTGCCCCGCAGGCCCCGGCCGCGCTGGCGCAGCTCCCTGGTCCCCGATGCCACGCTGCGCTGGCGGCGGACCCCGCTGCTCGGGCGCATCCCCACCTGGGAGGGGGCGCTGCCGCCGGTGGGGATCCTCGGCGCGGTCACGCTGCGCGCCAGACCGCGGGTCGAGGTGGTCGCGCTGCAGACCGGCGCGGAGCAGCGCGGTGAGGGCTGGCTCGGCACACTGTCGCTGCACCTGCGCGCTCAGGCCGGTGCCGAGCCGCTCGACGACACCCGGGTCACGCTCGACGGGGTCGCGCTCCCCGCCTCCTGGTCCCCGGCCGAGGACGGCGTCCAGCACCTGCGCCTGCGCCACGAGGGGCGCCACGCCGCGCTGTGGTGGCCGCACACGCACGGCGAGCCCACCCTGCACCACCTGCGCGTCGAGGTGGCCGGCGAGACCGTGCTGGACCGACGGGTCGGCTGGTCCCGCACCGAGGCTCGCCGCGACGACGGCCGCTTCGCGCTGGTCGTCAACGGCGTCGACGTCTTCGTCCGGGGCGCCGTGTGGACGATGACCGACCCCCGGGGCTGGGTCAGCGACCGCGGGCAGGTCGCCCGGGACCTCGACGCGCTCGCAGGCGCCGGCCTCAACCTCCTGCGGGTCCCCGGGACCGGCACCTACGCCGACGACGTGCTGCGCGAGCTCGCGGCCGAGCGGGGCCTGCTCGTCTGGCAGGACGCCATGCTCGCGACCTTCGACCCGCCGGAGGACCCGGCCTGGCTGGCCGAGCTGGAGGCCGAGCTGGTCGACCAGCTGACGCCCTGGCAGGGGTGGCCGCACCTCGCGGTGGTCTGCGGCGGGACCGAGACCGAGCAGCAACCCACGCTGCTGGGGCTGCCCGCCTCCCGCCGTCGCATGACCGCCGTCCACGACCTGCTCCCGCGCCTCGCGCGCGAGCTGGCGCCGGGCGCCGTCCACGTCACCTCCAGCCCCTCCGGCGGCCCCCGGCCCGTCAGCCTCCAGCACGGGGTCAGCCACTACTTCGGGGTCGGCGCCTACCAGCGACCGCTGGAGGACGCCCGCACCGCGCCGGTGTCCTTCGCCTCGGAGGCGCTGGCGTTCGGCATACCGCCGGAGGCGTCCGGCCTGGACGCCCTGGGAGCCCCCGACGACCGAGGGCCCGGCTCGGACTGGCGGCGCGCCGCGCCCCACGACCGGGGCGCCGGCTGGGACTTCGTGGACGTCACCGACCACTACGTGCCGGCCGTCGCGGACCCCGCCCGGGTCCACGCCGACCGCGACGAGCAGGAGCGCTGGGAGGACCTGCAGCGGCTGGCCGCGACCACCGCCATCACCCAGACCTTTGCCGTGTGGCGCTCCTCGCTCACCCCGACCGCGGGCGGCATCGTCCTCGCCCACCGGGACCTGGCGCCCGGGCCCGGGTGGGGCTTGCTCGACGCCGCGGGCGCCCCCAAGGCCCCGCTGCTGGCGCTGCGGGACGTGCTGGCCCCGGTCGCCCTGCTGCTCGTGGACCGCGGGCTCGACGGCATCGTGCTCGAGGCCGTCAACGACACCTCCGAACCCGTCTCCGGCACGCTCCTCCTGGCCGCGCAGGACCGGCACGGCTCCACCGTCCTCGACGCCACCCGGGAGCTCGCGGTGCCGCCGCGCGGCCGGGTCCAGGTGGAGGTGGAGGAGGAGCTCGGGGGCTTCCGGGACCTCGGGTGGAGCTGGCGATTCGCGCCCGAGCCGGCCTACTCGCTGCTGCGTGCCACCTGGCGCACGGCCCACGGGGACGTCACCGCCGCCCGGCTCCTCGTTCCCGTCCCCACGGGCAGCGCCGAGCCCGACCTCAGCGCCGTGGCCCGGCGCCACGGACCTGCCGTCCACGTCGACGTGACCGCGATCGGCCCCGGGGTCGCGGGCGTCCACGCCCACCTGCCCGGGTGGCGCGCCGACACGGGCTGGTGGCCGCTCGCCCAGGGTGACACCCGCCGGCTGGTGCTGCGCCCCGAGCGCCCCGACAACCCCGACAACCCCGACAAGCCAGACAACCATGGCGGCCCGCGCCCGGCGAGCGTGGTCGTGGCGAGCCTCACCGGCGCCCCGCTGCGGGTGCCGGTCGAGGCGGACCGGGACACCGACTAGGCTGTGCCGCGTGCCCTGCCGCCGCCGAGCGGGTCGGGCTGTCGACAGAAGGCGAAAGGACCCTGAAGGTGCCTGCTTCCCAGCGCGTGCTCACCGGCACGATGGTCGTGGTGGTCGCCGCCACCGGACTCCTCTCCGCGTGCGACGAGCGCGCCGAGTCGCGAGCCGCGGCGATCGTCGACGGTCAGACGATCCTCGAGTCGGATGTGCAGAAGGCCACCCGGGAGTTCAACACGGGGTCCAGCCAGGCGACGCAGCCGGTCCAGCCGTCCAACGTCGTGAGCCTGCTGACCTACGGTCACTTCGTGCTCCCGGCCATGCAGCAGGCCGGCAAGGGCATCTCCGACGACATGGCCAAGAAGTACCTCGACAAGATCGACGACCCGAGCCCGGCCACGCTGGCCTTCGTGAAGTCGGCCGTCGCGCTCAACAACATGGACGACGCGACCCGGACCAAGGTCGCCGAGGAGCTCCGCGGCGCGTCGATCAAGCTCAACCCGCGCTACGGCACCTTCGACCCCAAGGCGCTGGAGATCAAGCCCGAGGCGCGCAACTGGCTGGTCGCCGACGCGACCGCGACCACCGCCCCCGGCGCCCCCTGACCCGCCCGCGATGACCGGCACCGCGCCCGTCGGGCCGACCCCGCGCGGCGCGCGACTCCTCGAGCTGGTCCAGGTCATGGACCGGTTGCGCTCGCCCGGCGGCTGCCCCTGGGACGCCGAGCAGACGCACGAGACGCTGGCGCCGTATGCCGTCGAGGAGGCCCACGAGCTGGCCGACGCGATCGCGTCCGGCGACCGGGCCCACCTCGTGGAGGAGCTCGGGGACGTGCTGCTGCAGGTGGTCTTCCACGCCCGCGTCGGCCAGGAGCACCCCGACACCCCCTTCGACGTCGACGACGTGGCGGCGGGGATCATCGCCAAGCTCGAGCGGCGCCACCCGCACGTCTTCGCCGACACCGTGGTGTCCGGCGCCGCCGACGTGGAGGCCAACTGGGAGACCATCAAGGCCGCGGAGAAGCCCCACCGCTCCGGGGTCCTCGACGGCGTCCCCGCCTCGCTGCCCGCCCTGGCCCTCGCCGGCAAGCTCGCCTCCCGGCTGGAGCGGTCCGGCCGCGGCCACCTGGTCGCTGACGCCGCCGACGCCGCGACCGACGCGACCGGTGCGCCCGGTGAGGACCTGGGCGCGGCGCTGCTGGCCCTGGTGCTGCAGGCCCGCGCCCGGGGCATCGACCCCGAGCAGGCGCTGCGGGCGACCGTCCGCGACGTCGCCGCCGCGGCCGACCGCCCCACCTGAGCGGCGGCCAGGTCGGCACACGGCCCGGCTGCGGGCGCCCGATCGGCATACGGCCCGGACCGTCCACGGGTCGGACGTCGGCTCGGTTCACCCGCCACCGGCGGCGTGCGCCCCCAGGGTCACGGGATAGGCTCGAGACGCACCGTAGACATCGATCAGGAGAGTTCTTGTGGCCAACATCGAAGCAGTAGGCGCACGCGAGATCCTCGACTCGCGCGGCAACCCCACCGTCGAGGTGGAGGTGGCCCTCGAGGACGGCACCATCGCCCGCGCGGCCGTCCCCTCCGGCGCCTCCACCGGCGCCTTCGAGGCCGTGGAGCGGCGCGACGGCGACAAGGGTCGCTACCTGGGCAAGGGCGTCGAGGACGCCGTCAACGCGGTCCTGGACGAGATCGCCCCGCGGGTCCTGGGCTACGAGGCCACCGAGCAGCGCCTCGTCGACGCCGAGATGATCGCCCTCGACGGCACCGACAACAAGGGCTCCCTCGGCGCCAACGCCATCCTGGGCGTCTCGCTCGCCGTGGCCAAGGCCGCCGCCGAGTCCGCCGGCCTGCCGCTGTTCCGCTACGTCGGCGGCCCCAACGCCCACGTCCTGCCGGTCCCGATGATGAACATCCTCAACGGCGGGTCCCACGCGGACTCCAACGTCGACATCCAGGAGTTCATGATCGCCCCCATCGGCGCGCCCTCCTTCAAGGAGGCGCTGCGCTGGGGCGCCGAGGTCTACCACGCCCTCAAGTCCGTGCTCAAGGAGCGCGGCCTGGCCACCGGTCTCGGCGACGAGGGCGGCTTCGCCCCCAACCTCGAGTCCAACCGCGCCGCGCTGGACCTCATCCTCGACGCGATCCGCGCGGCCGGCTACGAGCCCGGCAAGGACATCGCGCTGGCGCTGGACGTCGCGGCCTCGGAGTTCTTCCAGGACGGCTCCTACGCCTTCGAGGGCGGCACCAAGTCGGCCGACGAGATGATCTCCTACTACGCCGAGCTCGTCGCGGCCTACCCGCTGGTGTCGATCGAGGACCCGCTCAACGAGGACGACTGGGAGGGCTGGAAGGCCATCACCGAGCAGCTCGGTGACAAGGTCCAGCTGGTCGGCGACGACCTCTTCGTCACCAACCCCGAGCGCCTCCAGCGCGGCATCGCCAGCGACACCGCCAACGCGCTGCTGGTCAAGGTCAACCAGATCGGCTCGCTCACCGAGACGCTCGACGCGGTCGACCTGGCCCAGCGCAACGGCTACCGCTGCATGATGTCCCACCGCTCCGGCGAGACCGAGGACGTCACCATCGCCGACCTGGCCGTCGCCACCAACTGCGGCCAGATCAAGACCGGCGCCCCGGCCCGCTCCGAGCGCGTGGCTAAGTACAACCAGCTGCTGCGCATCGAGGAGGAGCTCGACGACGCCGCGGTCTACGCCGGTGCGGGCGCGTTCCCGCGGTTCAAGGGCGCCAACGCCTAGTCTGGGGTCCATGCCGTCCAGCAGCTCCCGAGGAGGGACGCCCCGCACCGCGAGGCGTCCCTCCTCCGGTGCTGCCCCCGGGGCGTCGCGGCGACCTGCCGGGGCCTCCGGCCAGGCCCGCCGCCCCGGCACCAGCCCCCGCCGGACCTCCTCGGCCGGCGAGAGCGGGGCCGGTGGAGGCAGCGGAGGCGGTAGCGGCCGGCGGATGCGCCCGGCGACGCTGCGGCGGCTGGCCGGGCTCGCCGCCATCGTCGTGATGCTCGCGATCATGCTGGTGCCGACGCTGCGCCGATACCTCGAGCAGCGCGACCAGATCACGTCGCTGCAGCGGTCCATCGTCGAGCAGCAGCGGCAGGTCCAGGACCTGTCCGCCGAGCGCGCCCGGTGGGACGACCAGGCGTATGTCGAGCAGCAGATCCGCGCCCGGCTGCACTTCGTCAAGCCGGGGGAGACCAGCTACACCGTGCTCGACCCCGACAGCGGTCGCAGCACCTCGGTGGACGCCAAGGTGGTGGGCGTGGACCTCGCGTCGCAGGACCTGCCGTGGTACGGCCAGGTGTGGTCCTCCCTCGACTCCGCCGACCGGCTCGGCGCGGCACCGGGAGCCACGACGTCGCCCGGCTCCACCCCGCACATCCAGAACACCCAGCCCGCACCCGCCACCTCCACCCCGTCCGCGCGGCCGGGCGCGACCAGCCCCACCAGCCGCCGCTGACCACCCCTCGCCGGGCGGACAGCCGCTGCCCCGACGCGCGGCGGGCCCGGCGGCATACGGACCCCACCTCGCGGGTCGGAAGGAGCACCCCGCCGTGACCAGCAGCGAGGCCACCCCGCCCGAGGGGCTCACCCCCGACGACGCCCAGGCCGTGCAGGCGCAGCTGGGCCGGTCCTCCCGCGGCGTCGTCGAGGTCGCCCACCGCTGCCCCTGCGGGCGACCCGACGTGCTGCGCACCCGACCCCGGCTGCCCGACGGCACGCCCTTCCCGACGACCTACTACGCCACCTGCCCGCGGCTCACCGGCGCGCTGTCCACCCTGGAGGCCGCGGGGGTCATGCGCGAGATGACCGCGCGGCTGCAGGACGATGAGCAGCTCGCGGCCGCCCATGCCCAGGCGCACGAGGCCTACCTCGCCGACCGGGCCGAGCTCGGCTCCGTCCCCGAGATCGAGGGCGTCTCCGCCGGGGGGATGCCCACCCGCGTCAAGTGCCTCCACGTCCTCGCCGCCCACGCCCTCGCCGCCGGCCCGGGGGTCAACCCGCTGGGGGACGAGGCGGTGGCGGCGGTGGGGCAGTGGTGGTCCCCGGGCCTGTGCGTCGTCGAGACCGAGGACGGCTGGCAGCGTCGATGAGCCCGGGCGCTGCTCACCGGGTCGCGGCGATCGACTGCGGCACCAACTCGATCCGCCTGCTGGTCGCCGACGTCGACCCGGCCACCCGCGCGATCCACGACGTGACCCGCCGCATGGAGGTGGTGCGGCTGGGCGAGGGCGTCGACCGCACCGGTCGCATCAGCGACGCCGCGATGGCGCGGGCGCTCGCCCGGTGCGAGGAGTATGCCGAGGACTGCCACCGTCTCGGCGTCGAGCGGGCCCGGTTCGTCGCCACCTCGGCGTCGCGGGACGCCAGCAACGCCGCCGACTTCGCGGCCGGGGTGCAGGGGGCGTTCCGTGACCTCGACCTGTCGCCGGAGGTCGTGAGCGGCGCCGAGGAGGCCGAGCTGTCCTTCCTCGGGGCCACCGGGGACCTCGCCGCGGCCGGGGTGCCGGGCCCCTACCTCGTCGTCGACGTCGGCGGCGGCTCCACCGAGCTGGTGCGCGGCACCACCCACGTGGAGGCCGCCCGCTCGGTCGACATGGGCTGCGTGCGCTTCACCGAGCGCCACCTGCACCACGACCCGCCCACCTCCGAGGAGGTCGCCGCGGCGCTCGCCGACGTCGACGCCCACCTCGAGGAGGCCCTCGCCACCGTCCCCCTCGCCGGGGTGCGCACGCTGGTCGGGGTGGCCGGCACCGTCACCACCGTCGCCGCCCACGTCCTGCGGCTGCCGCACTACGACTCCGGGGTCATCCACCTGTCGCAGGCGCGTGCCGAGGAGATCGGGCGCGCCTGCGAGGACCTGGTGCGGATGCCCCGGGAGCAGATCGCCGCGCTCGGCTTCATGCACCCCGGCCGGGTCGACGTCATCGCCGCCGGGGCGCTGCTGTGGGGCCGCGTGGTGGAGCGCGTCGTCGCCGCGGGGGCCGACCCCGTGGTCGTGGTCTCCGAGCGGGACATCCTCGACGGCGTCTGCCTCGGGCTCGCCGCACCCTGAGGGTGACGCCGGTCCGGGCTCGTCCGCCGGACCGCGGCCCGGGACCGCCCGCTCAGCGCCTAGACTGTCGCCAGCACGTGCTCCGGGGTCGGTGCAATTCCGAGCCGGCGGTGACAGTCCGCGACCCGACCACCTCTCGAGGTGGGCGGTTGACCTGGTGAAACTCCAGGACCGACGGTGAAAGTCCGGATGGGAGGCAGCACGCGGCGTCGACGTGGCGTCGGCCGGGACGATCGTCCTGCCCGACCCCGCGCGGGCGCGCGTCCGTCGACCGACGGTGACCCCGGACGCGGCATACGTGGCCTGGAGTCGACCGGAGGTGAGGATGAGCCGCCCACGCAGCCGCGGCCTGCTCGCGCCGCTGGTCCTCGGTGCCGTCCTGCTGGTGGCCTGGCAGCTGACCGTGTCCTTCTCCGGGCTGCCCGGCTTCGTGCTGCCCGGTCCCGGAGAGGTGCTCGCCCGGCTGGCGGGGATGCTCTCCGGGTCGACGGTCTGGCCCTACGTCGGCCTCACGCTCGCCGAGGCCGTCGGCGGCTGCGCCCTCGGCGCCGCCGTCGCGCTGCCGCTCGCCGTGCTCGTCCACCGGTCGAGCTGGGCCAACGCCGCGATCACGCCCTTCCTCGGCGCGACGCAGGCCATCCCCGCCATCGCCCTCGCCCCGCTGCTCGTGCTCTGGGTCGGCTACGGCTTCACCGCGATCGTCACGCTGTGCTCGCTGATGGTGTTCTTCCCGATCCTCATCTCCTCGGTCGTCGGGCTCGTCCACGTGCCCCAGGAGGTCGTCGACGCCGCGCGCATCGACGGCGCGGGCGGCTGGGACCTGCTGCGCCACGTCGAGGCGCCGCTCGCGCTGCCCAACGTCCTCGCCGGGATCCGCAACGGCTTCACCCTGTCCATCACCGGCGCCGTCGTGGGGGAGATGGTCATGGGCGGCCAGGGCCTCGGGACGCTCCTCACCCTGCAGCGCGACGCCGTCGACACGGCAGGGATGTTCGCGGTGATCGGGATGCTCTGTGCCATCGCCGCGACGGCATACGTGCTGCTGCAGGTCGTGGAGCGACGCTCCACCATCGTCGCGGACGTCCGCGACACCCCGCGGGGCTGACCCCCGCCACCCATCCATCCACCGAGAGGACCACCCCCCGTGACCATCAGCCGCCGATCGTTCCTCACGGCCGCCGGACTCGCCTCCGTCGTCGCCCTGTCCGCGTGCGGCGGCGGGGACGGCGCGGTCGTCCGCAGCAGCGGCGCGAGCGCCTCCGCTGGGGGTGGGGGCGGGGGCGGCCGCGCGACGGTGGGCCTCAGCTACATCCCCAACGTGCAGTTCGCGCCGTGGTACATCGGCATTAAGGAGGGCTACTTCAGCCGCCGCGGGGTCGATGTGTCGGTGCGGCACCACGGCACCCAGGAGGGGCTCTTCACCGCGCTGACCTCCGGCCAGGAGGACCTCCTCATCGCCGGCGGCGACGAGCTCGTCGAGGCGCGCGCCAAGGGCCTGGACCTCGTGGCGGTCGCCTCCTACTACCGCACGTACCCCGTCGAGCTGGTCGTGCCCGAGTCCTCGCCCATCCGGACGGCTGCGGACCTGCGAGGACGTCGCCTCGGCGTGCCCGGCCGGTATGGCGCCTCCTGGCTCGGGGCCCTGGCGGCCTTCAAGGACGCGGGGATCTCCGCCGACGACGTATCGGTCACCGAGATCGGCTACACCTCCCAGGCCGCGCTGGCGACCGGCAAGGTCGACGCCGTGACCGGGTTCAGCAACAACGACACGGTGCAGATGCGGCTGGCCGGGCTGAAGGTGCGGTCCGTCCCGCTGACGCGCTCGGGCTCCGTGCCGCTGGTGTCGATCTCGCTGGTGACCACGCGGGCCTACCTCGAGGCGCACCCGGACACCGTGAGGTCGGTCGCCGACGGGATGCTCGACGGCATCCAGACCATGAAGGACGACCCGGACCGGGCGATGAAGGACTCCGCGGCGTTCGTGCCCAACCTGGGGGAGGAGAAGGCCGCCACGACGGCCCGGGCCACCCTGAAGGCCACGACCGCCGTCATGCTCGGGCCGGGCGGCACGGTCACCGGCAAGCTGGTGCCGAGCCAGTGGCAGGCGATGTCGACCTTCATGCGCTCGCAGGGCCTGATCACGCGGGACGTCCCCGCCTCGCAGGCGATGACCACGGAGCTCGTGTCGCGCTGAGCGTCGACGGCCGACGGGACGGCCGCGGGGACGGCCGCCGGGGACGGCCGCCGGGGACGGTCGACGGACTCGCCGGCGTCCCGGTCATGCGCCGCCGGCGTCGCGATCAGCCGCCGCCGGCGGCGCGGTGCTCGGGCCAGGACCAGCGGATCCCGTGCACCCCGGCGGCTGCCGGCTGGTGCACCACGTGGACGTGGTCGCCGCCGGCCAGGGACAGCTCACGGGTCTCGGCGTCCGGCGCGTCCGAGCGGCGGCGGGCGAACTCGTGCACCGTCGTCGGCACGAGCCGGCGGTCGAAGGTGACCTCGAGGACCAGGAGCGGGATCTCCGACAGCGACCACCGGAAGTAGTCGTGGGCGAGGGCGTCGTTGCCGTCCTCGATCTCGACCTCGTGCACCACCGTCTCGCCGGCGGAGAGTCGGCGGTCGAAGTGCAGCTCGGCGACGACGACCCCGGCCGCTCGGTCGCGCACCACGCGACCGAGCCGGCACCCGGCGATCGCCGTGATCCGCACCAGGTCGACGTCGCCGCCCGGGTCGACCCCGTGCGCGATGGCCTGACGGTCGGTGGCGGCGGTCATGCGCAGCGCCATCGTGGTGCGCCGGCTCACCAGGCTGCCCCGGTGGTCCAGCAGGATCCGGTCGTGCGCCCCGAGAATCTCCAGCGGCGGGGTGGCCTGCATCCCGAGCTGCTCGAGCAGGTTGTCGTAGGCCTCGGCGTAGGACACCACAGGCCTTCCCGGCACAGGGCGGTCGTCGGCCTCGTCCACCAGCTGCCGCAGCGACCCGGCCGGCACCGCCAGGATGCGCTCGAGCTCGTCGACGACGGCGAGCGATCGCGGGGACCGGGGCACCCGGTGCCCGTGCTGCCACTGGCTGAGGGTGCTGACGGCCACCGGCAGGCCCACGGCCGCGAGCCGGGCCTGCACCCGGGCGAGCGGGAGCCGGCGTCGCGACAACGCCTCCTCCAGTGCCGCCGCGAAGCGGGAGGTCCCTGCTGGCTGGTCCATCTGCCTCCTCCCGCAGCTCGTGAAGGTTCTCGCCGACGGGGGCACCGGGCCCGTGAATGCCGTGCTGAGAGCCGTGAACGCCCTTCACGGTAGCGCCCCGGCCTGGACGTGGTCTTTCCGGGTCGACGGGCGGGAACCTACGGTGGCACCACCCCAGCACGTCAGGTCGAGAGTGGATCCCCGCGGTACCTCTCGGCCCTCCCAGGGCTCCGGCAGGACGCCGAGCCCGGCCGCCACCCCCTCGGGCGGTCAACGGCGTGCGTTGCGCCCCTGCTCACGGCGCGACGCACGTCGTCCACGTGGGGCGTCGCCGACTGCGATGCCCCGGACGCCCGTCCGGACCGACTCCGCCGCCACGGTCCGGGCGGGCGTTCTTCATATCCCGGTATTCCGCTCTGGACGCTATTGCGCTATCCACGGTAGTCTGCGAACCGAAGAACCAGGAGGTGCACATGGAGACCACCCAGCTGGTCAAGGGGGTGCTCGACCTCGCCGTGCTCGCCGTCGTGGCCCGCGAGGACGGCTACGGCTACGACGTGGTGCGACGCATCCGGGCGGCCGGGCTCGAGGACGTGGGGGAGGCCAGCGTCTACGGCACGCTGCGCCGCCTCTTCGCCGGCGGCGCCCTCACCTCCTACGTCGTCCCGAGCGACGAGGGACCGCACCGCAAGTACTACGGCATCACCAAGGAGGGGCGCGCGACCCTCGAGCGGCAGGGCAAGACGTGGCGCGCCTTCGCCGGGACCATGGAAGACCTGCTCAAGGACGCGGAGGCAGTGGCATGAGTGGCGACACGATCGTGCTGGGAGACAACGAGATCCGGGACTACGTCACCAGGGTCCGGCGGGCGCTGGACGACCTGCGCGCCGACGACCTCGACGAGCTGACCGTTGGGATGGAGGCGGACCTCGCCGAGATCCGTTCGGAGGCAGGCTCGCTCCTCGCGCGCCTGGGCGAGCCGGAGGACTACGCCGTCGAGCTGCGGGCCGCCGCCGGTCTGCCCCCACGATCCGCCGTGGCCTCCCGCATCAGGGGGATGCGGGAGGCCGCGGCTCAGCTGCAGGCGGCGTATGCCGAGACGGTGCAACGGCATACGTGGCTGCGGGCCACCCAGGACTATCTCGTGACGCTGCGGCCGGCGTGGTGGCTGGCGCGGGCGTTCCTGGCCGTGTGGTGCCTCCACGGCATCCTCGGGGTGGGTGCCCCGGTGAGCGTCCTGCTGCTGCTCGTCGCGGTCCCCGTGAGCGTCTGGCTCGGGCTGCGGCGCCGGCAGCGCTCCCACGCCACCGCCGTGACCATGGGGCTGCTCGACACCGTGGGCGTCCTGGTCGCGCTGGTCTTCGCCGGGCAGCTGGTCGACCGGTTCTACGGCTTCCCCGACGACCTGCTGCGGCAGGCGCAGGCGCCGGTGTCGGCGCCGGGGTGAGCAACGACGGGTCGCAGGTCTCCAACGTCTTCGTCTACGACGAGCAGGGTCGGCCGGTGCCGCAGGCGCGGCTCTTCGACGAGGCTGGGCGGCCGCTGGTGGTGCGCCCGGAGGAGGAGCGGGTCGCGCCGGCCGACGAGTACGGCCGGCAGCAGCCCAACGTCGTGCCGCGCGCCGTGGCCGGCGGTGACCCCTGGCACCCCACCCAGGAGGTGTTGGACCGGGGGGAGCAGTCCTGGCGCCCGCCCGCGTCGCTGCCGTCGCTCCTGGCGGAGCAGCCGACGGCCACGATCAGCCCCAGCGCGTCCCCCACGACGACGACGGGTCCGACGCCCCCGACCCCGCCACCGGCGACGAGTCCGACGACTGGCCCGAGTGGCCCCCCCGGCGCGACGACGGCCCCCACGCCCACCGCAAGCCTCTCTTCCGGCCCCGTGCGTCCCTGACCACAGATCGACCGGCCTCGGTCCGATCATCCTGGTGAGCTAACCCCGGCTGATCCGCCTACCGGCGGCCGCTCGATCAGCCTGGTGAAGCAACCCCGGCTGATCCTGCGGCCGCCGGTAGGTGGGAGGGTGGGGGGATGAGTGAGCCGCGACTGCACCCCGGCACGGGCGACCCGCACCCCTCGCCGGTGCCGCCGGGCACCGGATGGCCCGGCGACCCCTCCCGGCCGCGCACCCCGCGCGCCGCCGAACCGGACGACGTGGTGCGGCTGGCCGGGTCGGCCCGGTCGCTGGCGCAGCTGGACGCCCGCGTCGCCGTCTGCCGCGCCTGCCCGCGCCTCGTCGCCTGGCGCGAGACGGTGGCGCGCACCAAGCGGGCGGCGTTCGCGGACCAGCCCTACTGGGGGCGCCCCGCGCCGGGCTGGGGCGACCCGCGGCCGCGGGCACTCATCGTCGGCCTTGCCCCCGCCGCCCACGGCGCCAACCGCACGGGCCGCATCTTCACGGGTGACCGCAGCGGGGACTGGCTGTATGCCGCCCTCCACCGCGCCGGTTTCGCCAACCAGCCGACCAGCGTCCACGCTGCGGACGGCCTCGAGCTGACGGGGATCCGGATCACCGCCCCGGTCCACTGCGCCCCGCCGGACAACGCGCCCACCACTCACGAGAAGGCCACCTGCGCCCCCTGGCTGGACCGCGAGCTGACGCTCGTGGAGCCGGATCTCGTGAGCGTCCTCGCGCTCGGCGGCATCGGGTGGGCGCAGGCGATCAGCGCCGCCCGCCGTCTCGGCTGGACGGTCCCGCGCCCGGCGCCGCGCTTCGGCCACGGCGCCGAGGCCACCCTGGTCACCGCGCGGGGCCGGCAGATCCGCCTGATCGGGTGCTACCACGTGAGCCAGCAGAACACCTTCACCGGCCGGCTGACCGAGGCCATGCTCGACGACGTGGTGAGACGGCTGGTCTGACGCCGCCCCACCACGTCGGGTGGGCCCGCTGGGCGAGCCTCAGTGCGCGAGCGCGTGGTCCTCGCGGGAGCCCTCGGCCACGGGCAGCGGGGAGGCCGGCAGCGGCTCGAACCGCGACGTGAAGAACCGCAGCGTCGGCGGCTCGTAGACGAAGCGCAGCCCCCGGATCGACTCGCGCCGCCGCCATACGGCGATCACCGCGTCGGCCACGACGTCCATGTGGGCGTTGGTGTAGACGCGGCGGGGGATGGTCAGGCGGACCAGCTCGAGCTTGGGCATGTTGTGCTCGCCGGCCTTGTTGCGGCCCGAGGAGACGATGCCGCGCTCCATCGCGCGCACCCCCGACTCGACGAAGATCTCGGCCGCGAGGGACTGGGCCGGCAGCTCCTCCTGCGGCACGTGCGGCAGGAAGGCGCGCGCGTCGAGGAAGACCGCGTGGCCGCCGATGGGCTGCACGACGGGGATGCCCGCCTCGACCAGCCGCTCGCCGAGGTACCGCACCTGCCCGATCCGGTGGGCGAGGTAGTCGTCGTCCAGGGCCTCCCGCAGCCCCACGGCCATGGCCTCCAGGTCGCGACCGGCCAGCCCGCCATACGTCGGCATCCCCTCGTAGACGACCACGAGCTCGCGGGCCTTGACCAGGATCTGCTCGTCGCGCATGGCGAGGAAGCCGCCGATGTTGACCAGGCAGTCCTTCTTGCCCGACATGGTGAGGCCGTCGAAGTGGGACAGCATCTCCTTGGCGATCTCCGCGCAGCTCTTGTGGGCGTAGCCCTCCTCGCGCTGCTGGATGAAGTAGGCGTTCTCGGCCAGCCGCGTCGCGTCGGACCACAGGATGATGTGGTGCCGGTCGCAGACCTCGCGGACCGCCCTGATGTTGGCCAGGGACACGGGCTGGCCGCCCGCCATGTTGACGGTCAGCGCGACGTTGACGTAGGCGATCTGGTCGGCGCCGACCTCGTCGATCAGGGCCTCGAGCTTGGCGATGTCGACGTTGCCCTTGAAGGGGTGGATCGCGGCCGGGTCGTGTGCCTCGTCGATGATCACGTCGTGGAAGGTGCCGCCGACGAGCTCCTGGTGCGCCCGCGTGGTCGTGAAGTACATGTTGCCCGGCACGTGCTGGCCCGGCGTGATGAGGATCTGGGAGATCAGGTGCTCGGCGCCGCGGCCCTGGTGGGTGGGGCAGGTGTAGGGGAAGCCGTAGCACTCCTCGACGGCGTGCCACAGGTTGTCGAAGGAGCGGGCGCCGGCGTAGGCCTCGTCGCCCAGCATCATCGCGCTCCACTGCGCGTCGCTCATCGCGGAGGTGCCGGAGTCGGTCAGCAGGTCGATGTAGCAGTCCTTGCTCCGGAGCAGGAAGGTGTTGTAGCCCGCGTCCCTGATCGCCCGCTCGCGCTCCTCGCGCGTCGTCATGTGCAGCGGCTCGACCATCTTGATGCGGTACGGCTCGGCCTGGACCATGGGTCTCCCTCTCTCCGGTTGTCTGTCCACCCGACTGTGCTCGTGGCTATCAATCTGCGCAACCCAGGGGAGACTCATTGGGCAACCTGCACACAAACCCCGCCCGTATGCCGCCCAGCGCGGCACAACCTGGCCACGCCCCGGGTCCTGGGTCGCCCGACGGCCTCCGGGTTGACCGTTCAAGCGTTGCAGGACCAGCCGCTCGATCGCGGTGCGCAGTGCTCCCACCTGCACATCTGTCCCCACCGGGGTCCCCAGCCGGGGCTCAAGGTGGTTAGATCGGAGGTGTGGCCCCCGGCCACACAGCGATGACAAGGGCGTCCTCGCCGCGCACCACCGACGTCAGACATCACCGCGAGGAAGGTTCGTCATGCCCCACCCTGTCGACCCGACGACGACCGACGCCTGGCAGGCCCTGACCGCCGCCCACGAGCAGCTGCGACCGAACCTGCGCGGCTGGTTCGCCGCCGACCCCGACCGGGCCGCCCGGTTCAGCTTCGACGCCGCGGACCTGCACGTCGACCTGTCCAAGAACCTCCTCGACGAGGAGGTGCTGCGCAGCCTCGTCGCCCTCGGGGAGCAGGTCGGCGTCGTCGAGCGGCGTGAGGCGATGTTCTCCGGCGAGCGGATCAACGTCACCGAGAAGCGCGCCGTGCTGCACACCGCGCTGCGCGCCCCGCGGGGCACCGTCGTGGAGGTCGACGGCCAGGACGTCGTGCCGGAGGTGCACGAGGTGCTCGACAAGGTCTACGCCTTCGCGGACGAGGTGCGCTCGGGCCGCTGGACCGGCGTGACGGGCCGGCGCATCAAGACCGTGGTCAACATCGGCATCGGCGGCTCGGACCTCGGCCCCGTCATGGCCTACGAGGCGCTGAAGCCCTACGGCCAGGAGGGGCTGGAGCTGCGCTTCATCTCCAACATCGACCCCACCGACGTGCACGAGAAGACCGCCTACCTCGACCCCGAGGAGACGCTCTTCATCGTCGCGTCCAAGACCTTCACGACGCTCGAGACGCTGACCAACGCCCGCCTCGCCAAGAAGTGGCTGCTCGACGGTCTGGCCGAGCGCGGCGCCATCCGTGAGGGTGACAGCGACCAGGCGCTGTCGGCGATCGCGCAGCACTTCGTCGCCGTCTCCACGGCGCTGGACAAGGTTGCGGAGTTCGGGATCAACCCCGCCAACGCCTTCGGCTTCTGGGACTGGGTGGGCGGCCGCTACTCCGTCGACTCGGCGATCGGCACCTCCCTCGTGGTCGCCATCGGGCCGGAGCGGTTCGCGGAGCTCCTCGCCGGGATGCACGCGATGGACGAGCACTTCCGCACCACCCCGCTGGAGCGCAACGTGCCCGCGCTCATGGGCCTGCTCAACATCTGGAACGTCAACTTCCTCGGCGCCGAGACGCACGCCGTGCTGCCCTACGCGCAGTACCTCCACCGGTTCCCGGCATACCTGCAGCAGCTGACCATGGAGTCCAACGGCAAGGGGGTCCGCTACGACGGCAGCCCGGTCACCTGCGACACCGGCGAGGTCTTCTGGGGCGAGCCCGGCACCAACGGCCAGCACGCGTTCTACCAGCTGATCCACCAGGGCACCCGGCTGGTCCCGGCCGACTTCATCGCGTTCGCCAACCCCAGCCACCCGCTGCAGGACGGCGCGCAGGACGTGCACGAGCTCTTCCTCGCCAACTTCCTCGCCCAGACCGCGGCCCTGGCCTTCGGCAAGACCGCCGAGGAGGTGCGCGCCGAGGGCACCGAGGAGGCGCTGGTCAGCGCGCGTGTCTTCTCCGGCAACCGCCCCACCACCTCGATCATGGCGCCCTCGCTGACGCCGTCGACGCTGGGGCAGCTGATCGCGCTCTACGAGCACATCACCTTCGTCCAGGGCGTCGTGTGGGGCATCGACTCCTTCGACCAGTGGGGCGTCGAGCTCGGCAAGAAGCTCGCCAAGGAGGTGGGCCCGGCCATCGAGGGCGACCAGGAGGCGCTCGCGCAGCAGGACCCCTCGACCCGCGCGCTGATCGACTACTACCGGGCTCACCGCTCCCGCTGAGGTCCGGCCCGGCACCTATCCTGGCGGTGCCCTCGTAGCCCAACGGCAGAGGCAGGCCACTTAAAATGGCTCGAGTGCGGGTTCGACTCCCGTCGGGGGCACCGCCGCGCTCGCCCCGCCTGTCGGGAACATTTCAGGTCGCTGTGGCGTCATGCTGGACGAGACCGTCGCCGTGAGCGTGACGGCCCGATCACTGGGAGACACCACGATGAGCAACCCGATCTTCGACCGCGTCGACCGGGAGGCACAGCGCGGCTACGCAGGTTTTGGCCAGCAGCAGCGCGTGCCCGACCTGTCCGCCGGGCAGCTGCAGGACATGTATGCCGCCCCCTCGGTCACCCCCACGCACGAGCGCCGGGTGACCCTCGACGACGTCATGATGAAGGCGCTGCTGCTGTTCGGCATCCTCCTCGGCGTCGGCGCCGTCAGCTGGTACGCCTCGGCCCTCATGCCGGGCACCAGCGTCGTCCTGCTCTTCGGCGGCATGATCGGGACCCTGATCCTCGGTTTCGTCATCGCCTTCAAGAAGGTCATCAGCGTCCCCCTCATCGTCACCTACGCCGTGCTGGAGGGCGCCTTCGTCGGGGCCGTCAGCCAGGCCTTCGAGCGCGCCTACCAGGGCGCGGTCCCCACCGCGGTGATCGCGACGCTGTGCGTCTTCGGCGCCATGTTCGCCGGCTGGAAGGGTGGCTTCATCAAGGTCACCGACAAGTTCCGCCGCATGATGGGCATGGCCCTGCTTGGCTACGCGATCTTCGCGCTGATCAACCTCGGGGCCGCGCTGCTCGGCGTCGGCGGCGGCTGGGGCTTCGGCGGCAGCGGCCCGATCGGCATCGCGATCTCGCTCTTCGCCACGGGCCTCGCGGCCTTCACCCTGGCCCTGGACTTCGACTCCATCGACAACGCCGTCCGCTCCGGCGCCCCCGAGAAGTACTCCTGGCTGCTCGCGCACGGTCTCGTCGTGACGGTCGTGTGGCTCTACATCGAGATGCTGCGCCTCGTCGGGCGCTTCCGCGACTGAGTCGTATGCCGCCCGCCCGTCTGCCCGACGAGGTCCGGGTCGAGCTGGAGCGCGTGCTCCGGCGGTGGCAGCAGCTGCCGCTCGACCACGCGCTCCGCGCGTCCGGGGACGTCCGCGCGCTCGCGCAGGCGCTCGCCGACGAGGTGGCGGACGCCGAGGGCCGGCCCCGCGAGGCGCTGCCCGAGCTGGGGCCGGCGACCCTGCTGCACCAGCTCCAAGTCTGCGTCTACGACGCCGCCCGGCACGAGGCTCTCCGGGACGACGCCGCCTCGCACGACACCGCCCGCCTGAGCCCCGAGGGGCAGCAGGCGGGCGGCATACGGGAGCTCGCGCAGCGGCTGGCGCAGCTGCGGCGCGCGGTCAGCTGAGGCGCTCGTAGATGATGGCCATGCCCTGGCCACCGCCGACGCACATCGTCTCCAGGCCGAAGGTCGCGTCGCGGGTCTGCAGCGAGTGCAGCAGCGTCGTCGTGATGCGGGCGCCCGTCGAGCCGAAGGGGTGACCCAGCGCGATCGCGCCCCCGTGGACGTTGAGCTTGTCGAGGTCCATCCCGAGGTCGTCGGCGCTCGGCAGCACCTGCGCCGCGAAGGCCTCGTTGATCTCGTAGAGGTCCATGTCGCCGATGGTCATGCCGGCGCGGGCGAGGGCCTGGCGGGAGGCCTCGACCGGGCCGAGGCCCATGATCTCGGGGGAGAGGGCGCTGACGCCCGTCGAGACGATGCGGGCCAGCGGGGTGATGCCGAGCTCCTTGGCCTTGTCCGCGGCCATGACGACCACCGCGGCCGCCCCGTCGTTGAGGGGGCAGCAGTTGCCGGCGGTGATGGTGCCCTGCTCGCGGAAGACGGGCTGCAGCGTCTGCACCTTGTCCAGCGTGACGCCGGCGCGGGGGCCGTCGTCGGTGTCGACCACGGTGCCGTCCGGCAGCGTGACCGGCGTGATCTCCTCGGCGAAGAAGCCGCTGCGGATGGCCTCCTCGGCGAGGTTCTGGGAGCGCACGCCCCACTCGTCCTGCCGCTCGCGGGAGATGCCGCGCAGGGTGGCGACGTTCTCGGCGGTCTGGCCCATCGACAGGTAGATGTCCGGCAGCAGCCCCTCCTCGCGCGGGTCGCTCCACGTGGTGTTGTCCGCCGCGATGCGCTGCATGCGCTCCTCCGCGGACCGGAAGCGGGGGTTCTTGGTGTCGTCGGCGGACCCGCCGGCGCCCGCGAAGTCCTTGTAGCGCGAGACGCACTCGACCCCGCCGGAGACGAAGACCTCGCCCTCGCCGGCCCGGATCGCGTGGAAGGCCATGCGGGTGGTCTGGACCGAGCTCGCGCAGAACCGGTTGACCGTGGCGGCGGGCACGTGGTCGAGGTCGGCCAGGATGGCCACGACCCGCGCCATGTTGGCGCCGTGCTCCCCGGACGGCTCGGCGCAGCCGAGGTAGAGGTCGTCGATGAGCGAGCGGTCTAGGCCCGGCACCTTGTCGAGCGCGGCACGCACGACGTGGGCGGCGAGGTCGTCCGGGCGGACATCCTTGAGCGAGCCCTTGAAGGCCCGCCCGATCGGGGTCCGGGCGGTCGAGACGATGACGGCGTCCTTCATGGCACTCCTTCGTGACGTGGTTACTGCCCAGTATGCCGTGAGGTGCGGGGCCGACGCATGCCGGCGACGTCGGGGTGGCGCAACCGGCGCAGCACGGCCCGCCGGGTGCTGGTCGCGACGGAGCGGTCGGCCGCGCTGACCTCCGTGCCCGGGTGGGCGACGGCGTGCACCGCGGCGACGTGCAACGGGCCCACACCCTCGCCGCGGGCGTGCTCGAGAGGTCGGTCCGACTCCGGCCAGAGCCCCAGGGTGGCGGCGACCGACGGGAGGATGGCCGAGGCGGCGCGGGCATAGCCGGCCGCCGAGGGGTGGAACTGGTCCTTGGAGAACATCAGCGCCGGCTCGGCGAGGAAGTCGGGGCCGATGAGGTCCCCCAGGCTGACGGTGCGGGCGCCGGCCTCCACGGCGGCGACGGTCTGGGCCGCCGCCAGGTCGCGCGACCAGCGGCTCACCAGCCACCGCAACGGCTGCGGCAGCGGCTCCACCGTGCCGAGGTCCGGGCAGGTCCCCACGATGACCGTGGCGTCGGTGCCCTGCAGGCGGCGGATGGCGTCGGCGAGGAAGCCCACGGCCTCGGCGACGTCCTTGCGGTGGGTGACGTCGTTGCCGCCGACGATCACGACGACCACGTCGGGCGCCGGCGCCCGCTGCAGCAGGTCGTCGACCTGGGCGTCCAGGTCGCAGGACTCCGAGCCCACCACGGCGGCGTTGGTCAGCCGCACGGGCCGGCCGGCGATGGCGGAGATGCCGTGCGCGAGGGTCGCGCCGATGGTCTGGCGTCGGTGGTCCACCCCGAGCCCCGCGGCCAGCGAGTCCCCGAGGATGCCCAGCTCGATCGGGTCGCCGAGGCCGGCGCCATACACGTCCGAGTCCGGGGGTGCGCTCTCGAAGGGCTTGCCGACGATCCTGCGGACCATCCGGGCCTCGGCCTTGAGCAGGCCGTAGCTCGCAGCCCCGAGACCCGCCGCGCCCACGAGGCCGTAGCCCCCGCCGCGCGCCATACGCGCCATCACGCTCAGCGTCCCCACCTCGCTCTCGACCGTGCTGCTGCCTGACCCTGAGCCTAACGAGCCGACCGGTGCGAGGGTGCCCGCGCCGAGCCGGGACCCGACACCGGTGGTCGATGGGTCCGCGCCAGAGTGCCCAGGGGACAACGAGACTCGGCTACTTGTCGGGAATGCGCAGGTGGCATCGGCTCGCTGCCCCGAGTTTCGCTCGTGTTCATGTCGAGGTGGCCGCCGGGATGCTCGGGCCGAGTCGAATGAAGCCTCGCAACGTCCGGCCCTCGGGGGGACCGGCGCCATCCAGGAGGCCCGTGTGAGCACCGCAGGACGCGGCAGCGGCGTCACGGCCCTGCCCGGGTGGTGGAGCTCCGTGCACCAGGCGGAGCAGCAGGCGCTGCAGAGCCTGCGCGGCAGCGACGTGCGCACCGCCTGCACCCACGTGACCGACGGGATCGCGCTGGTCACCGTCGAGCTCGGGCCCGGCCAGCCGTCCCCGGGGACGCAGCATGGGCACGACCGGTGGGCCACCCTGGCGCGGGACGCCGTGGCCGACCACCAGGCGCACTTCGGGGGGAGGCTGTTCGTCTTCCAGGGCCAGTGCGAGCTCACCGGATCCCTCAGCGCGGCCGACGTGATCGAGCGCACCGTCATCGACGAGCTCGTGGTCCCCGGGCACCCCGGGCGGATCCCCGGCACCGCCCGGGTCGAGGGGCTGGACTTCGTCCGGCCGGTGTTCCGCCAGGGGAGCGTGGTGCTGACGCTGCGGCCCACCGGCCCCGGGGTGTTCCAACCCTTCGAGCGGGCCCGCTCCGCAGGCGTGCTGCGGCCGACCATCTGAGGGCGTGCCCTGCGCGCCGCGCCCTGCGCGGCGTGACCGCTCGGGGCACCCGGACCGCCGACGGGCGTCCGAAGGGTGGGTGTGGCCTGGTCCGCCCCGGACCGGGTTGCCAGACTGCCGGGACACGCCCGATCGAGGGGATCCATGGCAGCCGAGCTCGTGCGCACCGACCGCACCGGCGCCGTCACGACGGTGACGATGACCAACCCGAGACAGCGGAATGCGCTCTCCATCGACATAATCCGCGCCCTGCGCGACGCCCTCGCCGAGGTGGGTGGCACCGACACCCTCGCCGTGGTGCTGGCGGCGGAGGGGCCCGTCTTCAGCGCCGGGCACGACTTCCGCGACATGGCGGGGGCGACGACCGGGTCGGTCACCGCCCTCTTCGAGCTGTGCACGTCGCTGATGGACACGGTCCAGGCGATGCCGCAGCCCGTGATCGCCCGGGTCCACGCCCTCGCTACGGCCGCCGGGTGCCAGCTCGTCGCGACCTGCGACCTGGCGGTGGCCGCCGAGACGGCGGGCTTCGCGCTGCCGGGGGGACGCGGCGGGCTCTTCTGCCACACGCCGCTCGTCGCGGTGGCGCGCAACGTCGGCCGCAAGCGGGCCCTGGAGATGGCGCTGTCCGGCGACGTCGTGGATGCCGCCACGGCCCTCGAGTGGGGGCTGGTCAACATGGTGGTCCCCGACGACGAGCTCGACGAGGCCGTGGCCGCCCTCGTGGCGCGGGTGACCCGGGGCAGCGCCGCGCAGCGGGCGGCCGGCAAGCGGCTGTTCTACGCCCAGGTCGGACGGGACCAGGCGGAGGCCTACGCGCTGGCGATCGCCGCGATGGCGGACGGCGCCGTCGGGGCCGACGGGCAGGAGGGGATGGCGGCCTTCCTCGAGAAGCGGGCGCCCAGGTTCACCAGCACCCCGCAGGGCTGATCGGGGAACGCTGGGTGCGTATGGCGCCATTGCGGTTCCCCGATCCTGGGCGTGTCCCGGTCAGCCCACTCGACCCGGTCGGCCGCCCTCACGCCCCGGTCCGCTGCAGCGTGGCGAACTCTCGAGGCGAGTAGCCCGTCGCCGTCCGGAAGTCGCGCGAGAAGTGCGCCTGGTCGGCATAGCCCAGGTCCGCGGCCACGTCGGCGAGGCTGCCGACCTGCTGCCGCAACCGGTCCGCCGCCTCGTGCAGGCGGCGACGACGGACGAGCCACAGCGGGCTCAGCCCCAGTCGGCGCGAGGTCAGCCGCTGGAGAGACCGCTCGGACAGTCCCAGCCGCTCGCACAACGACGTCACCGTGAGCACCGAGCCGTCCTCCTCGACCGTGCGCACGACCTCGTTCACGAGGCGGTCCTCCGGTCCGAGCGGGCCGAGGCGGGCGACCCGGTCCTCCACCAGCGTGCGGCCGGCGGCGTGGGCAGCCTCGTCGCCGGGGTCCTCGCTCATCACCGCTCGCAGGAGCCCCGGCAGGTCGCGGAGCAGCGGGACGGTGGCGAGGTCGGCATACCGGTCGGTGATCCCGCGGACCGGACCGCCGAGGAGCGGCTGCCCGGCCGCGGGCGCGAGCTTCACGCCGAACGCCCACCCGCGGCCCTCCAGCACCGTGGTCGACAGGCCTCGCTGCGGACCGACGAACCGCGCATAGGTGGGCGTGACGACGGCGAGGGTGACGGGGTACTGCAGGACCTTCTGGACGCGGCCACGTTGGTCGGGGACGTCCCACACGGGCACCCAGTAGCGCCGGATCCAGCCGGTCAGCTCGTCCGGCGGCAGGTGGCGGCTGATCTCGAAGGTGTCGTCGGACGGGTCCCGCAGGTGCGCCCGCTCGATGTCGTCGGGTGCCCGGCCAGGCTGTCGGGAATCCTCAAGACCGCCCATGGCCGCCGAGCCTAGCGTCGAGACGTCCGATCCCGACCTGCCGAGGAGGCAGCCATGACCACCTCACCCGCCACCGACCCCAACCCCACCCTCGCGAGCTGGCGGCAGCACGCCGCACCCTTCACGGACGTCGTGGAGGCCGTCACCGACTGGGACGCCGCCAGCCCGTGCGAGGGCTGGGCCGCTGCCGACGTCGTGGCGCACGTCGTGGACACCGAGCGAGACTTCCTCGGCGGGCAGGGGCTCGACCTGCCGGCGCAGACCGGCGACTCGCCGGCCGAGCGGTGGGCGGCCCACGAGGCAGCGGTGTCGGACCTGCTGGCCGACCCCGCCGTCGCCGACCGGACCTACGACGGGCACTTCGGCCCCACGACCGTCGGGGCCACCCTGGCCCGCTTCTACGGCTTCGACCTGCTGGTGCACCGCTGGGACCTCGCGCGCTCGCAGGGCCGCGACGCGTCCTTCACTGACGCCGAGCTCGACGAGATCGATGCGGCGGTCGACGGATTCGGTGAGCACGCCTACGCCCCAGGCATCTTCGCCCGACCGGTCGAGGTGCCCGACGGCGCCGACCGGGTCGCCCGGGTGCTGGCGCGGACGGGCCGGCGCGCCTGACCCTGCCCCGGCCGTGCGCAGAGGGCTAGGTTTGCGCACATGACGATCATCGCGGCCCGAGAGCTGAGGAACCACACCGGAGCCCTCCTCGCCCGTGTCGCTGCGGGTGAGCGACTCACCATCACCCACCGCGGCGAGCCCGTGGCGGAGCTGACCCGTGCGGGACATCGACGCCGCCGCTACCTGGAGCGGGACGAGGTGCTCGCCGTCTTGCACTCGGGTCGGGGCGGATCCTGGACCCAGGACCAGGCCTGGATCGGCGGAGGCACCACCGACGACCTCGGGCCCATCGGGTGACGGCGGGCCGGCTGGACACGAGCGTCTGGATCGCGGGCGAGATCGGTCGCCCCATCTCCGTGGAGGCACTCCCCGAGCGGTCGTACGTCTCGGTGATCACCGTTGCCGAGATCGAGGCCGGCGTCCTCGCAGCCGGCGACGTCGCGACCCGCGCCGCACGCATGGCGACCGCCACCGCGCTCGCCATGGTCGAGTCGCTGCCGGTCGACGGACCGGTAGCACGTGAGTGGGCGACGATGCGGGTCCTGCTCCGCGACGCCGGTCGGCGCGTCAACGTCAACGACCTCTGGATCGCCGCCACCGCCCGTGCCCATGACCTGACGGTCTACACCCAGGACGGAGACTTCGACGTGCTGGCCGAGATCGGTGGGATCCGCGTGGTCCACGTGTGAACCGTGGTCGGCGCCGGCTGAGGCCGAGTCAGGCGCGGGGCGGCTCCACCGTCGTCTGCGCGGGCAGGTCGTCGCTGGACACGAGCCCGACCGGGCAGGTGTAGCCGTTGGGTCCGTGGTTGCAGTAACCGCCGGGGTTCTTGTGGAGGTACTGCTGGTGGTAGTCCTCCGCGAAGTAGAACGGGCCCGCGTCGTCAGCCGACCGCAGCTCGGTGGTGACGTGACCGTGCCCGCGCGAGGTCAGCAGCTCGTCGAAGGCCGCGCACGCCGCGCGAGCCTGCGCCTCCTGCAGCGGCGTGGTCCAGTAGATCGCCGAACGATATTGGGTGCCAACGTCGTTGCCCTGACGGTTGGCGGTCGTCGGGTCGTGGTTCTCCATCAGGGTGGCGACGAGCCGGTCTGCGCCGACCTGCGCCGGGTCGTAGGCCACGAGCACCGTCTCGGTGTGCCCGGTGCGGCCGCTGCACGTCTCCTCATAGGTGGGGTTGGGGGTGAACCCGCCCATGTAGCCCACCGCCGTGCCGACCACGCCGGGCACCTGCCAGAAGATCCGCTCCAGCCCCCAGAAGCACCCGCCCGCGAGGTAGAGGACCTCGGCGGGTGCACCGTCCGGCGTCTCCCAGGGCCCGGTGAGCGGGGCGTCCAGGACCGTATGCCGCGCCGCCAGCCCGCTCATCGCCGTCTCGCGGCCGGCCAGGGCCTCGTCGCGGGTGACCATCACGGGGGTGGGGCGTCCGAAGATCATGCGTCCAGTCTCGCACGCTCACTGCGGGGCGTCGGGCGCTGCCGCAGGGATGGGACGGCGCAGCCGCTCGCGGATGTCGATCATCGCCTTGGCGTGCTCCTGCAGCGCGAGGTCCTCGGGGCGCTGGGGGTTCCACGACCGGACGTGCTGCTTGTGGCCGTCCTCGTCGAGCGCGACGAGGACCATGGTGCAGTGCGTCGTCGTGCGCATCTCGCCGGTGCGCGGGTTGCCGGAGCGGACGTGCACCGACACGTGCATCGAGGAGTGGCCGGTGTAGATGAGCCGCGCCTCGACCTCGACCACGTCCCCGATCAGCAGGGGGCGGTAGAACCGGACGCCGCCGGCGTAGACCGCGATGACGTTGCCCTGGTGCCAGCGCTCGGCCACCAGCGTCGCCGCCTCGTCGATCCAGCGCATGACGATGCCGCCGTGCACCTTGCCGCCCCAGTTGACGTCGGTCGGCGCGGCCATGAAGCGCAGCGTCTCCCGGCAGGCGTCGGTGTCGTCGGTGTAGCGCTGCCGCTCCATGTCGGCCTCGATCGCCTGCCTGACCTCGACGCGGCTGCGGGCGAGGGCCTGCTGCTCGCGCTCCCAGTCGTCCTGCGGCACGAACTCCGGCACCGCAGCGGGCCGCCCGTCCTCGCCCATGGACACGAAGATCAGCAGGCACTGGGTGTTGATCGTGAGCTCGCCGTCGCGCGGGTCGCCCGAGGAGACGGTCGCCACGATGTGCATCGACGAACGCCCGGTGTGGACCACGCGGGACTGCACCTCGACCAGGTCCCCGACCTCGACGGGGCGGGTGAAGTGGATGTTGCCGACATACGCGGTCACGCAGTAGGTGCCGGACCACCCTGCGGCACAGGCATATCCGGACTTGTCGATCCACTCGAGCATGCGCCCGCCACCGACCCGGCCCCGGACGTTGCCGTCCGTCGGGGCGGCCATGAAACGGAGGGTCACGCTGCGCTGGGTGCCGGGCATGGCCTCAAGGCTAGTGAATCGGGCGCGCGAGTCCGCCCGACGAGGGGCGGATAGCCTGACCGCCATGTCTCGCGTGCTGTGCGTCGATGTCGGCTCGACCTTCACCAAGGCGGTGGTCGTCGAGACGGAGACCGGTGAGCTCGTGGCGCGGGCCGAGACGCCGACCACCGTGACGACGGACGTGCTGGAGGGCTACCGGACGGTGCGCGGCCTGATCGAGGAGCAGCTGACCGAGCAGCTGACCGAGCAGGTGAGCGACGCGCCGATCGACGAGGTGCTGATGTGCTCCAGCGCGGGTGGGGGGCTGCGGCTGGCAGTCGTGGGCTACGAGCGGACGGTCACCGCCGAGGCGGGCCACCGCGTGGGTCTGTCGGCCGGCGCCAAGGTCGTGCACGTGAGTGCGGGGGAGCTCGACGGGCAGGGCATCCGCGACCTGCGGGCCAGCCGCCCCGACGTCCTCCTGCTGGTCGGCGGCACCGACGGGGGCAACGCAGAGGTGCTGCGGCACAACGCGACTCGTCTGGCACGGGCCCGCGTGACCATGCCGATCGTGGTGGCCGGCAACGTCGAGGCCCGCGACGGGGTCGTGGCGATCCTCGAGGGGGCCGGTCGCCGCGTCGTCGCCACCGACAACGTCGTCCCGCGCATCGGCGTCATCGCGCCGGAGGGGGCGCGGGGCGCCATACGGGAGGTGTTCCTGGAGCACGTGATCGGCGGCAAGGGGCTGTCGCGGGGACCGGAGTTCGCGCGGCTGGTGCGCGCCGCGACGCCCGACGCGGTGCTGAGCGGGGTCGAGGTGCTGGCGGCGCTGCACGACGGGGACGTGCTGGTCGTGGACGTGGGGGGCGCGACGACCGACGTCTACTCCGTCATCGAGCCGCAGGGCGAGGACGCGACGCTGCGCAAGCACGTCGTGGGCACGCTGTGGGCGATGCGCACCGTCGAGGGGGACCTGGGGATGCGGTGGAACGCCCCCACCGTCGTCGAGGCGGCCCCCGCCGAGGGGCTCGCCGTGAGCGAGGGGCTGAGCACGTATGCCGATCGCGTCCACGCCGACACCGGGCACCTGCCGGTCGACGCGCTCGAGCGCAGGCACGACGCCGAGCTGGCTCGCCTCGCCGCCACGATCGCGGTGCGACGGCACGCGCGCCCGGACCGTCCCACCGGCGACGTCGCGCTGGTGCTGGGGTCCGGCGGCGCGCTGCGGCACGGCGGGGCTGCTGAGGCGTCGGGCACCGTCGCGGACGCCGTCCTCGGGGCGGTCACCAGCGACTGGGCCGGCGGCTGGCGGGTGCCCGACCAGGCCAGGAAGGCGGTCGACGAGGACTACCTGCTGTGCGCGGTGGGGCTGCTGGCCGGGGTGGACCGGGCTGCGGCCGAGCGCGTGGCGCGTCGGCTGCTGGGTGGGCGCTAGGCGGACACAGATCAGCCGGCCTTCGTCCGATCGACCTGGGGAAGGAAGGCCGGCTGATGTGGCTACCGGCGGTAGGTCAGGCGCGGTAGGGCGTGGCGTTCTTGATCTTGACCGTGATGGTCTTGCCGTTGGGGGCCTCGTAGGAGGCGGAGTCGCCCTTCTTCTTGCCGTTGATCGCGGCACCGAGCGGGGACTTCTCGGAGTAGACCTCCAGGTCCTCGTCGCCGGCCATCTCACGGCTGCCGAGGAGGAAGGTCAGGTCGTCGCCGAGGAGGTCGACGGTCACGACCATGCCGGGCTCGACGATGCCGTCGTCCGCCGGGGCCTCGCCGACCTTGGCCGTCTCCAGCAGCTGCTTGAGCTGGCGGATGCGGGCCTCCATCTTGCCCTGCTCCTCCTTGGCCGCGTGGTAGCCGCCGTTCTCCTTCAGGTCACCCTCGTCGCGGGCGGCCTCGATGCGCTTGGCGATCTCGATGCGGCCGGGGCCCGACAGCTGCTCGAGCTCGCCCTTGAGGCGGTCGTAGGCCTCCTGGGTCAGGAAGCTCTGGGGAGCGGTGGTCTCGGTCACGGTGCAACTCCTGCTCATCGTCGACGCCCGCCGGACGGCGGGCCGCTAGGTCACGAAAAATGAGTCCGGACCGGGGACGGTGGCTCCTAGGCCGTCCGTAGCAGGGTCCAGACCCATCGCGCTGAAAGATCCAGTGTACCAACCGGCCGTCGATCAGGCTCGGCGGCACTCCTTCACCGTGCCCGTGACGGCGCGCGCCGCGGTGCGGACCGTGACCTTGCGGCGCACCACGGACGACCCGTCGGCCGGCAGCGTCAGCGGCACCGCCCCGACGGTGGCGAAGCGCACGTCCAGGGCCTTCACCTGGCAGGTCACCACCCAGTCCTCCGGCTTCTCCACCTCGACGTCCACCGTCACCGAGCGGTCGTCCACGACCTGGTAGCCCACCACGTGGTAGGTGATGGCGTCCCGGGCGTTCATCACCCCGATCCACGTCAGCAGCGCGAGGGCGGGCACCAGGATCAGCGCGGACACCCACCACCAGCGGCGGTTGCCGAGCCGCGGCACGGAGGGCTGGTCCAGCTCGTCGGCATACGCGCTCTCCTCGTCGTGGGGGTCATGCGGGGCGAGCGGCTCGGGCACGACGAACTCCTGCTGCGGCTGGGGGCACAATGGTGGTCGCCCCCACCGTAGTCCCGCCGGAAGGACCCCTCGTGACCGACACCGCCCGTGGCCCGCTGCGGCTCATGTGCGTGCATGCCCATCCCGACGACGAGTCCAGCAAGGGCGCCGCCACGATGGCTCGCTACCGCAGCGAGGGGCACGAGGTGCTCGTCGTCACCTGCACCGGGGGCGAGCGCGGGGACGTGCTCAACGACAAGCTCAAGGACGACCCGCACATCCAGCGCAACCTGCCGGAGGTCCGCCGCCAGGAGATGGCCACGGCCCGGGAGATCCTGGACGTCGGGCAGGTCTGGCTCGGTTTCGTGGACTCCGGTCTGCCCGAGGGGGATCCGCTGCCGCCGCTGCCCGACGGCTGCTTCGCGCTGGAGCCGCTGGACGTGACCACCGAGGCGCTGGTGCGGGTGATCCGCGACTTCCGCCCGCACGTCATGACCACCTACGACGAGAAGGGTGGCTACCCCCACCCCGACCACGTGATGACCCACGTGGTGTCGATGGCGGCCTTCGATGCCGCGGGTGACGCCGACCGCTACCCCCACGCCGGGGCGCCCTGGCAGCCGCTGAAGATCTACTACAACCAGACCTTCTCCAAGGCCCGCATCCAGGCCTTCCACGACGCGATGCTCGCCGAGGGCCTCACCAGCCCCTACGACGACTGGCTCAAGGGCTGGCGGGACCGCCCGGCGCGGCACGTCACCACCAAGGTGGACTGCGCGCGGTGGTTCCCGGTCCGCGACGCGGCGCTCATCGCGCACGCCACCCAGGTCGACCCGGACGGTGCGTGGTTCCAGGTCCCGCTGGCGATCCAGGAGCGGGTGTGGCCATATGACGACTTCGAATGCGGCCTGTCCTACGTGCCGGTGGCGGAGGGGGAGGACGACCTCTTCGCCGGTCTCGGGAGCCTGGAGGAGGCGGACGCCCTGGCCCGCCGCGACGACCTGACCATCGCCTACGACGGGCGGGTCCCGGTGGCCGACGCGTCACCCGCCGCCCGTGCGGCAGACGCGGCGGACGCGGCCCGCGAGGCCGGACCCACCGACGAGCTCGACGAGCTGCAGGCCCACCACGAGGAGGACGAGCGATGAACCCCGGCGGCAACGGCGATCTCTACAGCCAGATCGGGCCCGGCTTCGTGGCCTTCGTGGTGATCTTCGCCCTGGCCCTGGCGATGTGGTTCCTGGTGCGCAGCATGAACTCCCACCTGCGGCGGGTCCGGTACCAGCAGGCCGAGGACGAGCGTCGCGCGCGAGAGACCGGCGCGGCCCAGGGGGAGACGGGCGTGGCGCCGGGGGAGACCGGCGGGCGCGGGGCCGGAGGCTCCCGCCAGGAGTAGCGTGTCCCCGTCCGCAGACCCAGGAGGTCCGAGCCGTGCGTAGCCCTGTCGGCAACCCGTTGTACAGCGCCTACGAGCGGCGGTTGCTCGGTCAGCTGCCGGCGGACCGGATGCCGCGGCACGTGGGCGTCATGCTCGACGGCAACCGGCGGTGGGCCAAGGCCAAGGGCGCCGGCACCGCCGAGGGTCACCAGGCGGGCGCGGACCGCATCGAGCACCTGCTGCAGTGGTGCGAGGAGGTCGGCATCGAGTACGTCACGCTGTGGCTGCTCTCCACCGACAACCTCGCCCGCCCCGAGGCCGAGCTCGCGCCGCTGCTGCAGATCATCCAGGACGCGGTGGCGGCGCTCGCGTCCCAGCAGCGGTGGCGGATCCGGCTCGTCGGGGCGCTCGACCTGCTGCCGCTGCCGACCGCGGCGGCGCTGGGCGCGGCGCAGGAGGCGACCGCCGACATCGACGGGCTGGTGTGCAACATCGCCGTGGGATACGGCGGGCGCCGCGAGATCGCGGACGCCGTCAAGGACCTGCTGCGGGCCGAGGCCGCGCGGGGGCGCACCCTCGAGCAGATCGTCGAGAGCCTCGACGTGGACCAGATCGCTGACCACCTCTACACCAAGGGGCAGCCCGACCCGGACCTTGTCATACGGACGAGCGGGGAGCAGCGGATCGGCGGTTTCCTGCTGTGGCAGTCGATCCACAGCGAGTTCTACTTCTGCGAGGCCTACTGGCCCGACTTCCGCCGCGTCGACTTCCTGCGCGCGCTGCGCTCGTATGCCGACCGCGAGCGCCGCTACGGCTGCTGACCGACCCGCGCGGGTGAACTTCGGCTGAACCCCGACGCGGCGCGGCGGCAATTGACGAGCGGCGGGCGGGGGGTGGACGTAGCGTGACGGGCATCCGGCGCACGGGCGTCGGGTGGGAAGGCCTGACGTTGAGGGAGCGACTCGAGCTCCGGGCGGAGGGCCGGCCCCGGCCCTGCGGGCGTCGGGAACCGGCCAACGGACCGAGAGCAAGCGCGGCGCCGCAGCCGCGCGTGGGGAGTCACCGTGTCGCAGACCAGCACTGACGAGCGCCGCACCTACGTCGTGGACACCTCCGTCCTGCTGTCGGACCCACGGGCGATGCTGCGGTTCGCCGAGCACGAGGTGGTGCTGCCCGTCGTCGTCGTGACCGAGCTGGAGGCCAAGCGCCACCACCCGGAGCTCGGCTACTTCGCCCGGCAGGCGCTGCGGCTGCTCGACGACCTGCGGGTCAACGAGGGCCGGCTGGACCACCCCGTCGCGGTGGGGCGGGACGGCGGCACCCTGCGGGTCGAGCTCAACCACACCGACCCCACCGTGCTGCCCGACGGTTTCCGCCTGGGGGACAACGACACCCGCATCCTCGCGGTCGCCAAGCACCTGGCCGACAGCGGCAAGCACGTCACGATCGTGAGCAAGGACCTGCCGATGCGGGTCAAGGCCTCGGCGGTGGGCATCGACGCCGAGGAGTACCGCCACGAGTGGAAGGTCGACTCGGGCTGGACCGGCATCACCGAGCTGACGGTGGAGCCCGAGCAGCTGGACCAGCTCTACGAGTCGGGCCGGGCCGAGATCGCCGCGGCCAAGGACCTGCCGGTCCACACCGGTCTGGTGCTGTCCTCGGCGCGGGGCAGCGGCCTCGGCCGGGTCGGCGCCGACGGGGCGGTCCGCCACGTCCGTGGCGACCGGGACGCCTTCGGGCTGCACGGCCGCTCGGCGGAGCAGCGCATCGCCCTGGACCTGCTGCTGGACCCGGACGTCGGGATCATCTCGCTCGGTGGCCGGGCGGGGACCGGCAAGAGCGCGCTCGCGCTGTGCGCCGGCCTCGAGGCGGTCATGGAGCGCCGCCAGCACCGCAAGGTCATCGTGTTCCGCCCGCTCTACGCCGTCGGGGGCCAGGAGCTCGGCTACCTCCCCGGCACCGAGAACGAGAAGATGGGCCCCTGGGCGCAGGCGGTCTTCGACACGCTGGGGGCGGTCGTGTCCTCCGAGGTCGTCGAGGAGGTCATCGACCGGGGCCTGCTCGAGGTGCTGCCGCTGACCCACATCCGGGGTCGCTCGCTGCACGACGCGTTCGTGATCGTGGACGAGGCGCAGTCGCTGGAGCGCAACGTGCTGCTGACCGTCCTGTCCCGCATCGGGCAGAACTCCCGGGTGGTCCTCACCCACGACGTCGCCCAGCGTGACAACCTGCGCGTCGGGCGCCACGACGGGGTGGCCGCGGTCATCGAGACCCTCAAGGGGCACCCGCTCTTCGCCCACGTCACCCTCACCCGCAGCGAGCGCAGCCCGATCGCGGCGCTCGTCACCGACCTGCTGGAGGGGCTCGAGATCTGACCTCGCGAGCGCGGGCCGTCCCGCTGTGAGGAACACCTCGTTTAGGCGTGCCTAACCTGAGGCGTATCGTGGTCGGCATGACCTCGACGACCCTGCAGGCGGCCCCGCCCCGCAAGCCGGTGCGACTCGGCCTCGTCGACCTGCCGCTCGCGCCCCGCCGCCGGCTCGCCGAGCTCGGCCTGCGCACGGGCGCGACCGTCGAGGTGCTGCACCTGACCGCCGGCGGCGGCCGGGTCGTGGCCGTGGCCGGGGCGCGCATCGCGCTGGACCGCTCGACGGCTGCCGGGATCCAGGTCTTCGTCCCCGAGGGCCGGGCCGTATGACGACCGGGCTCGTCGACACCCCGCGGGACGGCTCCGAGCCGCAGCACGTCACCGCGAGCTCCGTCCCCAGCTGCCACAGCGACGCGGGCGGCCCGGCGGCCGCGCCCGGGTCCGCGGTGGTGGCGCTGGCGGGGTCGCCCAACGTCGGCAAGTCCACGCTCTTCAACGCCCTGACCGGGGCCAAGCGGCACATGGGCAACTGGCCGGGCACCTCGGTCGAGGTCGGGCGTGGGGCCTGGCGGTTCGAGCGCACCGCGTGCCCGCAGGGGGACGGCTGCCGCTGCCCGGCCGACGCGCCGTGCGCCCGCGGCACCACCGAGGTGGACCTGGTGGACCTGCCGGGCGCCTACAGCCTCGACCCGGCCTCTCCCGACGAGGAGCTCACCCGCGCGCTGCTCGTCGACAAGCCGCCCGCGGAGCGCCCCGACCTCGTCGTCGTGACCGTCGACGCGGCGCACCTCAGCCGCAGCCTCTACCTGGTCGCGCAGGTGCGCGAGCACGCGCTGCGCGTCGTGGTGGCGCTGACCATGAACGACGTGGCCGCCCGCCGCGGCATCGCCGTCGACACCGCCGCGCTCGCGGCGGCGCTCGGCGCCCCCGTGGTGCCGGTCGACCCGCGCCGCCGCGGCGGGCTGCAGCAGCTCGCCGACGCGGTGGTCCAGACCCTCGCCGCCCCGGTGCCGGCGCCGCGGGGCGGTTCCGGCATACGGCCTGACGGCCCGGAGGACAACCCGGACGGGCTCGACCTGGTCGGCCCGCCCGAGGCCCTGGACCCGGTGGACCACGAGCTGGCGCAGGCGGACGACCGGTTCGCGTGGGTGGAGCAGGCCGTGGTGCACGCCGCCCACGAGAGCGCGCAGACCCGGACCGGGTGGACCGACCGGATCGACGGCGTCGTCACCTCCCGGCTGTGGGGCCCGCTGGTCTTCCTCGTGGCGATGTGGCTGGTCTTCCAGCTGACGACGACCGTCGCGGCGCCGATGCAGGACTGGCTGGACGGCCTCTTCACCGGGCCCGTGTCGTCCGCCGCCGGTTGGCTCATGGAGCGGATCGGCCTGGGGCACAGCCCGGTCCGGGGCTTCCTCGTCGACGGGCTGATCGCCGGCGTGGGGATGCTGCTGACCTTCGTGCCGCTGATGACGCTGATGTTCGCGCTGCTGTCGCTGCTGGAGGACTCCGGCTACATGGCCCGCGCCGCCGTGGTGACCGACCGGCTGATGCGCTCGATAGGGCTGCCCGGCCGGGCCTTCCTGCCGCTCGTCGTCGGCTTCGGGTGCAACGTGCCGGCGATCGCCGCCACCCGCACCCTGCCCAACGCCCGCCACCGGGTCATGACCTCGCTGCTGGTGCCGCTCACGTCGTGCACGGCGCGGCTGACGGTCTACGTGCTCATGGCGACGACCTTCTTCCCCGACCACGCCGGGAGCGTCGTCTTCGCGATGTACCTCCTGTCGATCCTGCTGGTCGTCCTGCTCGGCCTGGCGCTGCGTTCCACCCTGTGGCGCCGGGTGGGGGACGAGCCGCTGATCCTGGACCTGCCGCCCTACCAGGTGCCGCACCTGCGGCTGATGGCCTCCCAGACGTGGGTGCGGCTGCGCGGCTTCCTGCGGACCGCGAGCGGCATCATCGTCGCCACCGTCGTGGCCATCTGGCTGCTGCAGGCCACGCCGATGCCGGGGTCGGGGGAGAGGTTCGGGGAGGTGCAGACCGCCGACTCGGTCTACGCCGCCGGGGCCAAGGCGATCGCGCCGGCCTTCGCGCCCGCCGGCTACGGCGAGTGGCGCACCTCGTCCGCACTGGTCGTGGGCTTCGTGGCCAAGGAGGCCGTGATCTCCTCGTGGGCGCAGACCTACGCCGTGTCCGAGCCGGACAGCGAGCGCGCGCCTGGCCAGCTCGGCGACGTGATCCGCGCCGACTTCGAGCGCTCCTCGGGAGGCCACGGGATCGCCGCCGCCCTGGCCTTCATGGTCTTCCTGCTCGCCTACACCCCGTGCGTCGCCACCCTGGCCGCGCAGAAGCGCGAGATCGGCTGGCGCTGGACCCTCTTCGGCGTGGGCGTGCAGCTCACGCTGGCCTGGGTGCTGTCCGTCGTGGTCTTCCAGGTCGGTCGGCTGGTCGTATGACGCCCGCCCCCGCCACCCGCGGCCCGGGCCCGTTGCGCCAGGTGCTGTCGGCCTTCGAGGACGGAGCGGCGTCGCTGGACGAGGTCGCCCGCCGGACCGGGCTGACCCGCGCCTCGGTGGACGCGGCCGTGGACCACCTGGTCCGCATGGGGCGGGTCGACGCCCGCGAGCTGGCGGCGGGCTGCCCCGACGGCGGCTGCGGCAGCTGCGCCTCGGGGACGAGCGAAGGTGCGGCGGGCTGCGGCGCGCCCGGACCCTCCGGCCGGCGGTCGGGGCCCGTGCTGGTGCAGCTCACGCTGCGTCGACGCGACTGAGGCGCCGGTCGCCCGGGGGAGATGAGTCGGGGTGGGGTACGACCACGGTCTGACGCGCGGCAGGGCCCCCAGGAGGATGTCGTGGGGGCTCGGCCCGGCGCCAGGGTAGAGACCATGAAGCCTTCTGCCGGTCCTCACCGTGCTCGACGGATCCTCCTCTCCCTGCTGGTCTCCGGCGTCGTCCTGCTCGCGCTGGCCCTGCTGGCCGTCTGGCAGGTCGGCCCCCGCTACGGGGTCTACCTCGTGCCACCCTCGCCGGCGGCCTACGCCGACGACGCCCTTACCAAGATGGAGGCCGGCTACCACCCCACCGGTCCGGAGTGGGACCGGGCCCGGGCGGAGGCGGTCCGCAAGACCCGTGACGCGGACAGCTACGCCGCCACGCTGCCGGCGCTGCGCGAGGCTGTCGCGGTCGCCGGCGGCAAGCACTCGACGATCTTCGAGTCGGGCAAGGATCTCGGGTCCACCGACACCGAGCGTCCGCTGCCCCAGGTGAGCAACGCCCGCGGCATCACCACCGTCACCGTGCCCAAGCTCTCGGCGCCCGAGGAGGGCTTCCGCAACGACTACGCCACCCGGATCGCCAACGGCATCGACGCGCAGCGCACCCGCACGAGCTGCGGCTGGATCGTCGACCTGCGCAGCAACCACGGCGGCGACATGAGCCCCATGCTGTCGGGCCTGTCTGCGCTGCTCGGTGACGGCAAGGTCGGCGGCTTCGTGGACCGCAACGGCACGACCACCGACCTGACCCTCGCCGGCGGCACGGTCCGCGTGGGTGGGTCCGACCAGCACTCGGTGGGGGCCCGCGCCCGGGCCGCCGGGCCGGTCGCCGTGCTGCAGGGGCCGGACACCGGCAGCTCGGGCGAGGTGGTCGTGCTGGCCTTCAAGGGCGCCCAGGGGGCGCGCTCGTTCGGGGCGCCCACGGCCGGCTACTCCTCGGCCAACCAGACGGTGCGGCTCTACGACGGGACGGGGATGCTGCTGACCACGGCCGTGGACGTGGACCGGACCGGCGCGCGGTATGGCGGCGCGATCACCCCGGTCCAGCCGGCCCCCGTCGACCAGGCCGCAGCGGCCGCCACGACCTGGCTCCAGGGGCAGTGCGCCTCGTCGTGATCGGGCAAGGGTTGCTGGCGGCCGGCCGGTATCGGTCCGCCTTGGTCGGTCATCCGGCCGGTGTGGGCCCGCCCGCTGGCCTTGGCCGGTCGGCCGGCCGGTGTCGGCCCGCAGCCCTCGTTGAGAGGCGACAGATGGGGGTTGTCCCGCGCGGATGACCCCCACTTGTCGCCTCTCAACGCGTGGGTGCGGGTGGGGGGGAACGGGAGGGACGAAAGGGACGGGTGCGGTCGCTCGGCCCGCCTTGGGCGGTCAGCTGGCCGGTGTCGGCCCGCCCGCTGGCCTTGGCCGGTCGGCCGGCCGGTGTCGGCCCGCAACCCTCGTTGAGAGGCGACAGATGGGGGTTGTCCCGCGCGGATGACCCCCACTTGTCGCCACTCAACGTGCGGGTGTGGGCGGGGAAGAGTCGGGTGCAGCCGGGGCCGGAGGGACGGGAGGGACGGGAGAGACGAGCGGAGGGACGGGACGGGCGGGGAGGGACGGGGCGCGGTCGGCGTGGGTCCGGGGCTCAGAGCTTGCGCAGCAGCACGCGGCGCACCGAGTGGTCCTCGCCCTTGGTCAGCACCAGGTTGGCGCGACCTCGGGTGGTGACGACGTTGTCCTCGAGGTTGGGCCCGTTGATCTCCTCCCAGATCCGCAGTGCCGTGGCGCGAGCCTCGGTGTCGGAGAGGGCGGCATACCGGCGGAAGTAGGACTGGGGGTCGGCGAAGGCCGTCTGCCGCAGCTTGAGGAAGCGGTCGACGTACCACTTCTTGATGTGGTCGATGCGCGCGTCGACGTAGACCGAGAAGTCGAAGAAGTCCGACACCGCGAGCCCGAGCCGGCCGTCGCGGCGGGGCTGCGGCGCCTGCAGCACGTTGAGCCCCTCGACGATCAGGACGTCGGGCCGCTCCACCACGATGTGCTCGTCGGGCACGATGTCGTAGACGAGGTGGGAGTAGACCGGGGCCCGCACGCACGGCACGCCGGCCTTGACCTCCGAGACGAAGCGCAGCAGCGCCCGCCGGTCGTAGGACTCGGGAAATCCCTTGCGGTGCATCAGGCCCCGCTCGGTCAGCACGCGGTTGGGGTAGAGGAAGCCGTCGGTGGTGACGAGCTCGACCGTCGGGGTCGAGGGCCATCGCCGCAGCAGGTCGCGCAGCAGGCGGGCCGTGGTCGACTTGCCGACGGCGACCGACCCCGCCACCCCGATGATGAAGGGCGTCGCGGGCGGGGTGGACTCCATGAGGAAGTTGCTGGTCACCTGGTGCAGCTGGGTCGTCGCGTCCACGTAGAAGGACAGCAGCCGCGACAGGGGCAGGTAGACCTCCTCGACCTCCTGCAGGTCCAGCGGGACCCCGGTGCCCTGGATCCGCTCCAGGTCCCGCGCCGTGAGCGAGAGCGGGTGCCGGTCACGCAGCCTCGCCCACGCGGCCCGGTCCAGCTCCACGTAGGGAGTCGAGACCGTGGCTGTGGACACTCCGGCGGATGACACCCGGTCATTGTGGCGCATGCGCCCGCCCACCGCCGTTATCGTGATCGCCATGTGCGGAATCGTGGGATACGTCGGTCCTCAGGTGGACGGCAAGGCGCAGCAGGTGGTCCTCGAGGGGCTGGCCCGGTTGGAGTACCGCGGCTACGACTCGGCAGGCATCGCCCTGGTGTGCCCGCAGGGGGTGGAGTCCGCCAAGAAGGCCGGCAAGCTGGTCAACCTGCGCAGCGAGCTCGAGGAGCACCCGCTGGACGACGCGTCCACGGGGATCGGCCACACCCGGTGGGCGACGCACGGCGGCCCCACCGACGAGAACGCCCACCCGCACCGCGGTGGCACCGACAGCAAGGTGGCCGTCGTCCACAACGGCATCATCGAGAACTTCCACGCCCTCAAGACCGAGCTGCTCGCGGAGGGTGTGCACTTCACCTCCGAGACCGACACCGAGGTCGCGGCCCAGCTGCTGGCCCGCGCCTACCAGGGTGACCTGACGGCCGCCATGCTCGAGGTCGTCAACCGGCTCGACGGGGCGTTCACGCTGCTGGCGGTCCACGCCGACCACCCCGGCACCGTCGTCGCGGCCCGCCGCAACAGCCCGCTGGTCGTCGGGCTCGGCGAGGGCGAGAACTACCTCGGCTCCGACGTCGCCGCGTTCATCGGCTACACCAAGTCGGCGATGGAGGTCGACCAGGACCAGCTCGTCGTCATCACGCCCGACGACGTGCAGGTCATGGGCTTCGACGGCACCCCGGCCGAGGGCAAGCGCTTCGAGGTGACCTGGGACGCCGCCGCCGCCGAAAAGGGCGGCCACTCGTCCTTCATGGAGAAGGAGATCCTGGAGCAGCCCAAGGCCATCGCCGACACGCTGCTCGGCCGCACCGACGAGACCGGCAAGTTGGTGCTCGACGAGATGAACATCGACCCGGCCCGGCTGGAGCGCATCGAGAAGATCATCATCGTGGCGTGCGGCACCGCCTTCTACTCCGGCCTGTCCGCGAAGTACGCCATCGAGCACTGGACCCGGATCCAGACCGAGGTCGAGCTCGCCCACGAGTTCCGCTACCGGGACCCGGTGGTCGACGACCGCACCCTGGTCGTGTCCATGTCCCAGTCCGGGGAGACCATGGACACCCTCATGGCGGTCAAGCACGCCAAGGAACTCGGCGCGCTCACCATCGCCATCTGCAACACGTATGGCGCCACCATCCCCCGCGAGTCCGACGCGGCGCTCTACACCCACGCGGGGCCGGAGATCGCCGTCGCGTCGACGAAGGCCTTCACCGCCCAGATCGCCGCCTGCTACCTGCTCGGCCTCTACCTCGCGCAGCTGCGCGGCGGCAGCCACGCCGAGGACGCCCAGGCTGTCATGCGCGAGCTCGCCGAGATCCCGCGGCACGTCGACACCGTGCTGGACAGCATGGAGCGGGTCCGGGAGATCGCGCGGTTCATGTCCGACACCCGCTCGGTGCTCTTCCTCGGGCGCCATGTCGGCTACCCGATCGCGCTCGAGGGTGCGCTCAAGCTGAAGGAGATCGCCTACATCCACGCGGAGGGCTTCGCCGCGGGCGAGCTCAAGCACGGTCCGATCGCGCTGATCGAGCCCGGGCAGCCGGTCTTCATCGTCATGCCGGCGCAGGACAGCCCCTACGACCTGCACGCCAAGGTGGTGTCCAACATCCAGGAGATCCGTGCCCGCGGCGCCCGCACCCTGGTGATCACCGAGCAGGGCGACGAGGCAGTGCGCCCGTTCGCGGACGAGGTCATCGAGGTCCCCCGCACCAGCACGATGATGATGCCGCTGCTGTCGATCATCCCGCTGCAGGTCTTCGCCTGCGAGCTCGCCACGGCCAAGGGCCTGGACGTGGACCAGCCCCGCAACCTCGCCAAGTCCGTCACCGTCGAGTGACGGTGGGCGGCGGCATACGGGCGGTGTCGCGGTGATCCTCGGGGTCGGCATCGACGTCGTGGACATCGAGCGCTTCACCCGGACCCTGGAGCGCACCCCGGCGCTCGCCGACCGGCTGTTCACGGCCGGCGAGCGGGGGCTGCGCCCGGAGTCGACGGCCGCGCGGTTCGCCGCCAAGGAGGCCCTCGCCAAGGCGCTGGGGTCGCCGGGGTCCCTGGCCTGGCACGACGCGACCGTGGTCCGCGGCGAGCACGGCCGCCCGCACTGGGAGGTGCGCGGCAGCGTCCTGGCCCGGATGCAGGAGCTCGGGGTGACTAGGCTGCACCTGTCGCTCTCGCACGACGCGGGGGTGGCGTCAGCCTTCGTCGTCGCCGAGGCCTGACCCCACCCGACGCCGGGGCGGGGTCGTGACGCTACCCGCCCGAGGAGGCTGCTGCCCGTGATCCACGCCTGGTCCGTCGACGACGTCCGTGCCGCCGAGGAGCGCGCCATGGCCGCGCTGCCCGAGGGTGAGCTGATGCGGCGGGCCGCGCTGGGTCTCGCGACCGTCGTCGCCGCACGGCTGCCCGACGACGCGCGCGCCCAGCCGCTGGTCGTGGCCCTCGTCGGGGGCGGCAACAACGGCGGCGACGCGCTCTACGCGCTGGCGCACCTGGCCGAGCTCGTGGGCGAGCCGCTGGAGCTCGTGGCCGTGCTGACCTCGGAGCGCCCGCACCGCGGCGGCCTCAAGGCGGCCCGCAGCGCCAAGGTCGAGCTGGTCGACGCGACCACCGAGCCGGGTCGCGAGAGCGCCCGCAAGGCCCTGGCCGTGGCGGACGTGGTGCTGGACGCGGTGGTGGGGATCGGGGGCCGCCCGGGGCTGAGCGAGGACGTCTCGTCCCTCGTCGACGCCACCGGTCCCGACGCCCACGTCATCGCGGTGGACGTGCCGTCGGGGGTCGACCCGATGGCCGAGTCGCTCGAGGGGCCAGGGGTCTTCGCCGACGAGACCGTGACCTTCGGGTGCGCCAAGCCGGTGCACGTCCTCGGCACCGCCGACCGCTGCGGCCTGCTCACCCTCGTGGACATCGGGCTCGACCTGGACGAGTGGGTCCCGGTCGCCGAGCGCCTCGACCACGACGACGTCGCCGGGCTGTGGCCGGTGCCCGGCCCCGAGGACGACAAGTACTCCCGTGGCGTGGTGGGCGTGGTGGCCGGCGGCGAGGTCTACACCGGTGCCCCCATCCTGGCCGTCACCGCCGCGGTCTGCGCGGGGGCCGGGATGGCCCGCTACGTCGGGCCGCCCACCCCCACCGGCCTGGTCCGCGCCGCGGTGCCCGAGGCGGTCCACGGGGCCGGGCGGGTCCAGGCGTGGGTGGTCGGACCGGGGCTGGACCCCGAGCCGGAGCCGTGGGACCACCTCGGACGGGCGCAGGTCGACGCAGCGCGCGAGGCCCTGGCCGCAGACCTGCCCTGCGTCGTCGACGCCGGCGGCCTGGCGCTGCTGGACGGCCCGCGGGCGCACGCCGGAGCCCGGACCCTGCTCACCCCGCACGCCGGTGAGCTCGCCCGGCTCCTCGCCCGGATCGACCCGGAGGCCGCGGACCTGCAGCGCTCCGACGTGACCGGCGAGCCGCTGCGCTGGGCCCGCCGCGCCGCCGACCTGCTGCGAGCGACGGTGCTGCTCAAGGGATCCACGACGTATGTCGTGCCCCCGCCCGGCTCCGGCCTGCCCGTGCGGGCTCAGGCCGACGCGCCGGCGTGGGCGGGCACCGCGGGGTCGGGCGACGTGCTCGCCGGCCTCGCCGGAGCGCTGCTCGCGGCCGGGCTCGACCCGTTGGACGCCGGGTCCGTCGCGGCCCTGGTCCACGGGGTCGCGGCCCACGACGCCAACCCCGGCGGGCCGGTGCGGGCCCTGGACGTCGCCCACCAGCTGCCGCGCACCGTGGCGCGGCTGCTGACCCGGGCCGGGGAGGGCCGCTGACGCCATGACCGGGGTCACCTATGCGGGCGAGCTGTGCATCGACCTCGCCGCGATCAGCGACAACACGCGCCGCCTCGACGAGCTCGCCGGCAGCGCCGGTGTGATGGCCGTCGTCAAGGCCGGCGGCTACGGCCACGGCCTGGTGCCCTCGGCCCTGGCGGCCCTGCGCGGCGGGGCGACCTGGTTGGGTGTGGCCCAGCTGGCGGAGGCGCTGGCGCTGCGGGCCGCCGGCATCACCGCCCCCGTGCTGTCCTGGCTCTACGTGCCGGGCGCCGACCTCGAGGCGGCCGTGGCCGCGGAGGTCGACCTCGCGGTGTCGGCGCCGTGGGGGCTGGAGGCCGTCGCCGAGGCCGCCCGCGCCACCGAGCGCACCGCGCGGGTCCACCTCAAGGTCGACACCGGCCTCGGGCGCAACGGCGTGCTGCACGGCCAGGCCTACACCGACCTGCTGCACCGCGCCCGGGCGCTGGAGGCCGAGGGCGCCGTCGCGGTGGTCGGGATCATGCAGCACTTCGCCTACGCCGACTCGCCCGGGCACCCCGAGGTGCTGGCGCAGGTGGCGAGGTTCGACGAGGCGGTGGCGCAAGCCGAGGCCGCAGGGTGCCGCCCGCAGGTGCGTCACGTCGCCAACTCCGCCGCCACGCTGACCAACCCGAGCCTCGCCTACGACCTGGTGCGCCCCGGCCTCGCGGTCTACGGGCTGTCCCCGGTGCCCGACCTCGGCGGGCCGCAGGACTACGGCCTCACCCCGGCCATGACGTGGACAGCGCCGCTGTCCCAGGTCAAGGCGGTCCCCGCCGGCCAGGGCCTGTCCTACGGCCACGAGTACCACACCCCCACGGACACCCTCGTCGGGGTGCTGCCGCTGGGCTATGCCGACGGGCTGCCCCGCGCGGCGACCAACGTGGGCCCGGTCCAGGTGGCGGGGGAGCGGCATACGGTCTCGGGTCGCGTCTGCATGGACCAGGTGGTGATCGACCTAGGACCGGACAGCCCGGCGCAGGCCGGGGACCGGTGCGTGCTGTGGGGCACCGGCCGCGACGGCGAACCCACCGCCCAGGACTGGGCGGACGCGACCGGGACCATCAGCTACGAGCTGATCACCCGGGTCGGGGAGCGGGTGCCGCGGCGCTACCTCGGGGCGGAGGCGACGTGGCCGCTCCGCTGAACCCGATCACCCGCGCCATCACCGGGGTCGGCCTCGGGCTCGGGGCGGTCGCCGCGGGCGCCGCCGCCGGCCTCACCTCCCGGTCGCGGTCCATCGCCCCGGAGGCCGAGGACACCTACGACCTGCTCGCCGACGAGGAGCACGTCGTCGTCGCGGAGGACGGCACCGTGCTGCACGTCGAGGTGGACGTGCCGGCCGAGGTCGACCCGAGCCGACCGACGGTCGTGCTGTCGCACGGCTACACGCTGTCCACCAAGGCGTGGGTCTTCGTGCGGCGGCGGCTCAAGGCGGCCGGCTACCGCGTCGTCGCGTGGGACCAGCGCGGGCACGGCCGCTCGGGGGTGGGCTCGCGCGACTCCTACCGCATCGACGTGCTCGCCCAGGACCTCAGGTCCGTCATCGAGGCGACCACCCCGGAGGGCACGCTGGCGCTGGTGGGGCACTCGATGGGCGGGATGACCCAGATGGGCCTCGCCCGGCAGTACCCCACCCTCGTCACCGAGCGCTGCGTGGCCGTGGCCTTTGTCGCGACCAGCAGCGGCGGGACCGGGGACCTGCGGGTCCAGCTCGGCGACGCCTTCGGGCGGGCCGCGCAACGCGTCGGGCCCTACGCGCTCGCACCGCTCGCGGGCCGGCAGGGTTTCGTCGACCAGGCGCGGCGGGTGGCGCGGCAGGCCGAGGACTTCCTCACCTACCGCTACTCCTTCCACTCCCCGGTGCCGCTGAGCCTGCTGCGGTATGCCTCGGACATGATCATGGCCACCCCCGTGGAGGTGATGCAGGGCTTCCTGCGCACCCTGTCCCAGCACGACGAGCGCACGGCTCTGGAGACCTTCGCCGGGATCGAGGCGCTGGTCATCAACGGCGCCGACGACCTCATGACGCCGCCGCGGCACAGCGAGGAGATCGTGAGGCTGCTGCCCGCTGCGGAGCACGTCGTGGTCACCGACGCCGGGCACCTCATCATGCTCGAGCACCCCGACCTGGTGAGCGACCAGATCCTCGCGATGCTGCAGCGGGCCTCCCGGCACGAGCGGAGCGGCCTCAAGGCGACCGAGAGCGACGAGCGCGACCGGCGCGACGAGCCGCGCCGCGGGGGGCGCGTGCAGGTCACCGACCTCGGGCACCGACGGGCGTCGTTGTCGCGCGAGCAGCAGCGCCGGCGGCGCGAGCAGCTGGACCGGACCCGCGAGCAGCTCGACCGGACCCGCGCCCAGGTGGAGCGCTCCGCCGAGCGGCTGTCCCGCCAGGCCCAGGCGTTGGTCCGGGAGGCGCATCCGCAGCGCCCGCCCCGACCCGCCGGGCCGGCGCCGCGGACGGCCGGGCCGGCGCCGCGGACCGCCACGCCCGCACCCGACCGGACGGACGGGACCCCGACCCCCTCCCAGGAGGACCCATGACGGCACCGATGACGGCCCCCCTGACCGTGACCCTGCCCACCGCGGCGGACACCCAGGCCCTCGGCCGACGGCTCGGCGCGCTGCTGCGTGCCGGCGACCTGCTGCTGCTGACCGGTGAACTCGGGGCCGGCAAGACCACCCTCACCCAGGGCCTCGCCGAGGGGCTCGGGGTCCGCGGCCCCATCACGTCCCCGACCTTCGTCATCGCGCGGGTCCACCCCTCGCTGGTCGCGGGGCCGCCGCTGGTCCACGTCGACGCCTACCGGCTCTCGGGGGCGCTGGACTTCGACGACCTCGACCTGGACGCCTCGGTGGAGGAGTCCGTGACGGTGGTCGAGTGGGGCCACGGGGTCGCCGAGCTGCTCTCCGAGGACTACCTGGAGGTGGAGCTGACCGGGGAGGACGAGCGGGTCGCGAGGTTCACCGCGCACGGGCCCCGGTGGGTCGGCTCACCCGACCTCGAGGCGCTGCGTGGCCTAGGGTGAGCCCCATGCCGACCCCCACGCTCACCGCCCTCGCCCACGAGCGGTTCGTGTCGTTGACGACCTCCCGCCGGGACGGGCGCGGCGTGGCCACCCCCGTGTGGGTCGCGCGGGACGGCGACGCCCTGGTCGTCATCACCCCGGAGGGCACCGGCAAGCTCAAGCGGCTGCGGCATACCTCCCGGGTGACGCTGCGCCCCTGCGACCGGCGCGGCCGGGTCGCCCCGGACGCCCCCACCGTGGAGGGGACCGCGACCGTGTCGGACGACCCGTGGACGGTGTCGCGGGTGCGGGAGATCCTCGCCGCGAAGTACGGCCTGGAGTTCCGGGTCTTCATGGCGATCGAGCGGATCCTCAAGCGGGGCAACCCGTCCCGCGCGGTCATCACGATCCGGTGAGGGTGCCTCCCGAGGCGGGAGCACCGCCGTGGGCCTGCTGACCCGTCTCGGTTTCCCCGCCGTGGGGGACCACCGCCGGTTCGTCACCGCGATCGGCGTGGACGCCATCGGCAGCGGCGTCTTCATGCCGGTGTCCGTGCTCTACTTCCTGCGCACCACGGCGATCCCGCTCGAGGAGGCCGGGCTCGCGCTGTCCGTCGCGGCCGCGATCTCCCTGCCCGTGGTGCTGCTCGTCGGGCACCTCGTCGACCTAGTCGGAGCCAAGCGGGTCCTGCTGGCCGCCAACGCGATCCAAGCCGTCGGCTACGCCGGCTACCTGCTGGTCGAGGCGCGCTGGCAGATGCAGGTCGTGACCGCCCTCGTCGCCATCGGCCAGGCCGCCTTCTGGGCGTCCTACTCACCGACCGTCGCCGCCATCACCCGGCCCGGAGAGCGCGAGCTCTGGTACGGCTTCCTCGGTGCGCTGCGCAACCTCGGCTTCGCGGTGGGCGGACTCGTGGCGGGCCTCGCCATCACGATCGGCACCTCGACGGCCTTCCATCTCGTCGTGGCGGCGGACGCGGCGTCATACGTGCTCGCACTGGTGCTCCTGCTCGGGGTGCCCGCGCACGCCCCGGTGCGCTCGGGAGAGCGCGCCAACCCCCTGGCCGGGTTGACGATGGTGCTGCGGGACAGGCCTTTTGGCGCGCTGATCGTCGCCAACGGCGGCTATGCCCTGTGCGGGCTCGCGCTCAACTACGCGATGCCGATCTATGCGGCCGAGATGCTGCGGCTGCCCGGGTGGGTGACCGGCGCGATCTTCACGATCAACACGGTGATGGTGGGCCTCGGGCAGGGGCTCGTGGTGCGGGCGATGACGGGTCACCGGCGGCACCGGGTGATGGCGCTGGCCAACGTGGCCTACGCCGTCGGTTTCGTGGTGATGGCCGCGGCGGGGTGGCTGCCGGTGGGCGCGGCCGTCGTCGGGGTGCTGGTCGCGACCGTCGTCTACACGCTGGGGGAGCTGCTGGGCGGGCCGGTGCTGACGACGGTGGCCGTCGACTCGCGGCCGGCGGAGCTGCGGGGCCGCTACATGGCGGCCTACCAGCTGTCCTGGAATCTCGCCTCCATCGTGGGGCCGGTCGGGTTCGCGTGGCTGCTGGCGCGCGGGCCGGCGCCGGTGTGGGTCGTGCTGACGGTGGTGTCGCTGGCGGGGGTCGCGATGGCGCCGTTGCTGGCGCGGGTGCTGCCGGTGGCGGCGGCCCGGGTGACCAACGCAGCGAGCTGACCTACCGGCGGCCGCTCGATCAGCCTGGGGAGCGAAGGCCGGTCGATCCGCCTACCGCCGGTAGGGTTGTCGAGTGCTGCTTGCCATCGACACCTCCACCTCCGCCATCTCGGTGGCCCTGCACGACGGCACGACCACGGTGGCCGAGCGCACCGTCCTCGACGCCCGCGCCCACGGCGAGCTCGTCGCCCCCGGCATCGCCGGCTGCCTCGCCGACGCCGGGCTGACCGCGCGCGAGGTCGACGCGGTGGTCGCCGGCACCGGACCCGGTCCTTTCACGGGCCTACGGGTCGGCATCGTCACGGCGCGGGTCTTCGCCCTCGCGCGCTCGATCCCCGTGCACGGCCTGTGCTCCCTCGACGCGCTCGCCCACGAGGCCGCGAGCACGATGCTGCGTGGCACGGACCGATTCGTGGTCGCGACGGATGCGCGCCGCAAGGAGGTCTACTGGTGCGGTTATCGGGTCAAGTCCGGTGTGCTGGTCCGCGAGTCCGACCCGGCCGTATGCCGCCCCGCCGACCTCGCCCCCCTGCTCGACGGACGCGCGGTCGTCGGCCGGGGGCCCGTGCTCTACCCCGAGCAGCTGGGGGAGCCCCTCGACGGCGCCCCGCTCGACGTGTCCGCCGGATCCTTGGCCGACCTGGCCGCCCGCCGGCTGGCCCGCGGCGAGGACCTGTCCGACACCACCCCGCTCTACCTGCGCCGGCCCGACGCCGTCCCGTCGGCGCCCGCCGCGGGAGCCTGACGTGCTGCGCGAGCTGCGCTGGACCGACATCCCTCGCCTCGCCGAGCTGGAGCGCGAGGCCTTCGCCGACGACGCGTGGACCGAGCAGGCCTGGTGGGCCGAGCTCGCCGAACGCCCCCGACGCGACTACGTCGTGTGGGACGACCCGGCGCGTGGCGGCGTGGTGGGCTATGCCGGGCTCGACCACGGCACCGACGTCGCCGACGTGATGACGGTCGCAGTCGCCCCGGCGGCCCGCGGGCTCGGCCTCGGCCGGCGGCTGCTCGACGAGCTCGTCGACCGCGCCGCGGGTGGCGGCGCCGAGGCTCTGCTGCTCGAGGTCCGCGCCGACAACGCCGCGGCGCGAGCGCTCTACGACCGCAGCGGCTTCGAGACGATCAGCGTGCGCCGCCGCTACTACCAGCCCGGTGACGTGGACGCGCTGGTGATGCGCCGCCACCTGCCCGGCATACGACCTGATGACCCCGCGACCCAGGGAGAGTCCGCATGACCCGCACCGACGAGCCCCTCGTCCTCGGCATCGAGACCTCGTGCGACGAGACCGGCGTCGGGATCGTGCGCGGGCAGACGCTGCTCGTCGACGCGATCGCCAGCTCGGTCGACGAGCACGCGAGATTCGGCGGGGTGGTGCCCGAGGTGGCCTCCCGCGCGCACCTGGAGGCGATGATCCCGACGATCGAGCGCGCCTGCCGGGAGGCCAAGGTGCGCCTCGAAGACCTCGACGCCATCGCCGTGACCTCCGGGCCCGGGCTGGCCGGTGCCCTGCTCGTGGGGGTCGCGGCCGCCAAGGCGCTCGCCGTGGCCCTCGGCAAGCCGTTGTATGGCGTCAACCACCTCGCGTCCCACGTCGCCGTCGACATGCTGCAGCACGGGCCGCTGCCGGAACCGTCGCTGGCGCTGCTCGTCTCCGGCGGTCACTCCAACCTGCTGCTCGTGCCGGACATCACGCACGACGTGCGCCACCTCGGGCAGACCATCGACGACGCGGCGGGGGAGGCCTTCGACAAGGTGGCCCGGGTGCTCGGGCTCGGCTTCCCCGGCGGCCCGCACATCGACCGGGCCGCGCGCGAGGGGCAGATCGTCATCGACTTCCCGCGGGGGCTGACGGCGGGGAAGGACCTGGAGCGGCACCGCTACGACTACTCGTTCTCAGGGCTCAAGACGGCCGTCTCACGCTGGGTGCGGGCCAAGCAGGAGGCAGACGAGCACGTGCCGGTGGCGGACGTCGCCGCGAGCTTCCAGGAGGCGGTGGTCGACGTGCTCACCCGCAAGGCCCTGCTCGCCTGCCGGGAGCACGACGTCACCGACCTGGTCGTCGGGGGCGGCGTGGCCGCCAACTCCCGGCTGCGGGCCCTCGCCCAGGAGCGCTGCGACGCGGCGGGCGTGCGGCTGCGGGTGCCGCGCCCGGGGCTGTGCACCGACAACGGCGCGATGGTCGCGGCGCTCGGCGCCGAGATGGTCGCCCGGGGCCGCGAACCCTCCGACCTCGGCCTGCCCGCGGACTCCTCGCTGCCGGTCACGACCGTCTCCGTCTGAGGCGCCGGTCGACCGCAGCACCCGCGATGGGCAGGATGGGGCGCATGAGCCGCGTCTACGTCCTCGGGTCCCTCAACGTCGACCTCACCACCACGGTGCACCGACTGCCCCGCCCCGGCGAGACCATCGTGGGCGGCTCCACCCGGCGCACGGCCGGCGGCAAGGGCGGCAATCAGGCGATCGCGGCGGCGGCAACGGGTGCGGAGGTCGTGATGGTCGCGGCCATCGGTGGGGACGAGGCCGGGGCGGCATACCGAGATCGTTTGCAGGACAACATGATCGACGTATCACACGTGCGGGTCGTGGAGGGTGAGACCACCGGTCACGCCTACATCACCGTGGACCTCGAGGGGGAGAACCTCATCGTCGTCAGCCCCGGCGCCAACGCCGAGCTGTCGCCGCACCACATGGGGGTCCTGGACACGATGGCGGCCGGCGACGTGCTGCTCGTGAGCCTCGAGGTGCCGATCGAGACGGTGGCGGCGGCCGCGCGGCGGGTGTCGACGAGGGACATCCGCGTGGTGGTCAACGCCGCGCCCTACCACCACCTGCCGGTGGACGTCGTCGAGGTCGCGGACCCGTTGGTCGTCAACGAGCACGAGGCGTTGGAGCTGGCCGACGACGGGGCGTTCCCGGCGTCGCTGCTCGTGACCTTCGGTGCCGCCGGGGTGTCCTGGATGGGCGTCGAGCACCCGGCCACGCCGGTCCCGCCGGAGCAGGTGGTGGACACGACCGGTGCGGGGGATGCGTTCTGCGGCGCGCTGGCCGGACACCTCGCGCTGGGGGCGACGCACGAGGAGGCGGTGGCGGCCGCGCTGGCGGCCGGCGCCGACGCGGTGAAGCACGCCGGAGCCCAACGCAGCGCGCTGCTCTGACCACTCACCCGCGCACCTCCCCTCCCCGCGATCGTGGTCGGTTTTGGTGCGTGGGCGACCAAAGGGGACCACGATCTCGGGAGGGTGGGAGGGGAGGGGGGCTGGGGGTCAGGCTGGGGTGACGTGGATCGCCGTGGGGCGCCCGGCCATGCGGGTGAGGATCAGCGTGGCGGGCCGCGAGCCCTTGAGCCTCAGCGTCCTGCGCAGACGGTCCGGGTCGACGTCCACGCCGCGCTTCTTGAGGGTGACGGTGGCGCAGTCGATCCCGCGCAGGTAGGCACGGATCGCCTTGTCCTGCAGCGGGATCTGCTCCACGACCCGAAACCTCCTGGCCCACGGGAGGTCTCGCTCGACCCCCGCCGTCACGTAACCGACCCCGTCGTCGAGCTCGACGCCCCCGGTCCGGGCCTCCAGGGCGCCGACCAGACCCGCCCGCAGCACCGCGCGGTCCGGCTCGTAGATCCACTCGGCCAGCCCCTGCGGGACGCCCGGGCGGTCCGCCGGGACGTCGTCCTCGGTCACGACGGCCGCTGTGGGGGAGGCGATCTCGCCACCCATCACCAGCGCCGTGCGCCCGTCGTGACGGGCGGCGGCGCCCCACCACAGCGTGCACTCGAGGACCTCGCCGCGCCAGGACACCCACTGCGCCTCGGTGCCCTCGGGCCGGGCCGCGTGGGCGAAGGCCGGTGAGAGCTTGGCCCCCGCCGCCGGGACCCGGCCCGCGACGTCCTGCACAAGCTCCCAGGACGGGGCCAGGTCGTCGAGCCGGAAGGTCCTGCGCGTCCGTCCCGTCGCGTCGGCGACCCCGGGGGTGCGTCGGGCCGGGTCGAGCCAGACGGCCGTATGCCGGTCCCCGCCGGCCAGCTCGCCCGCCACCTCCTCCGCGCGGGCGCACCGCACCTCGCGCCCCAGGTTGTGCGTCGCGAGCGTGGCGGTGACCTCGTCGGCATCGATCGCGTCGACCACCGACCCCGCCGCCGCCATCGCCCGGCCGTCCAGGGCGAGACCGCAGCCCAGGTCGAGCACCCGCTCGGCGCCCGCGTCCCGCAGCCGCGCGGCGTGGTGGGCCGCGATGGCCGGGCGGGTGGCCTGCTCGAGCCCGTCGACGGTCAGCAGCAGCTCGTCGACCGCGTCGCCGAGCTTGGTGCGGCCCCGGGTCCGCAGCATCGACTGGGTGAGCACCGCCGCGACCTGGTCGGCGTCGAGACCCGTGCGGCGCAGTCGCTGGGAGGTGGCGAGGGCGGCGCTGTCGGCATACGGGCCCAGACCGGCGAGGATGGCGAGCGCCTCGGGCGAGGTGAGCCACCGGGCCGTCGCGAGATCCATGCCGCCATCCTCTCTCACGCTCGAGCTGCGCTGGCACTCGACTTGACCGAGTGCCAAGGGCTTCCTAGATTGTGGGTTAGCACTCTCGACAGGCAAGTGCTAACCGGTTCTGAGCTGGTCGACCCCCGCGACGGCGACCATCGACGGCCGATCAGCACGTCGAGGGCCACCACATCTGTCCACTCTCGACATTCCCGAAGGGGAGGTCACCACAGTGTCGGTTTCCATCAAGCCGCTCGAGGACCGCATCGTCGTCAAGTCCGTCGAGGCCGAGCAGACCACCGCGTCCGGCCTGGTCATCCCGGACACCGCCAAGGAGAAGCCCCAGGAGGGCGAGGTCCTGGCCATCGGCCCCGGCCGCATCGACGACAAGGGCAACCGCGTCCCCATGGACGTGCAGGTCGGCGACAAGGTCATCTACTCCAAGTACGGCGGCACCGAGGTCAAGTTCGGTGGTCAGGAGTACCTCATCCTGAGCGCCCGCGACGTCCTCGCCGTCGTGGGCTGACGGCTGATCGCCCACCACTGACGTCTGGGAGCCCCGGCCCGAGCCTTCGCGGCTGGGGGCCGGGGCTCTCGTCATACACCTAGAGACAGAAGGACACTCATGGCCAAGACGCTTGAGTTCAACGACGACGCGCGCAAGTCCCTCGAGCGCGGCGTCGACGCCCTCGCCAACGCCGTCAAGGTGACGCTCGGCCCCAAGGGCCGCAACGTCGTCATCGACAAGAAGTGGGGCGCCCCCACCATCACCAACGACGGCGTGACCATCGCCCGCGAGGTGGAGCTGGACGACCCCTACGAGAACCTCGGCGCGCAGCTCGCCAAGGAGGTCGCCACCAAGACCAACGACATCGCCGGTGACGGCACCACCACCGCGACCGTGCTCGCCCAGGCCATGGTCAAGGAGGGCCTGCGCAACGTGGCCGCCGGCGCCGCCCCGGCCGGCGTCAAGCGCGGCATGGACAAGGCCGTCGACGCCGTGTCCGAGCGGCTGCTCGCCAACGCCCGCGAGATCGAGTCCAAGGACGAGATCGCCAAGGTCGCCGCCCTGTCCGCCCAGAACGACGAGGTCGGCTCGCTCATCGCGGACGCCTTCGACAAGGTCGGCAAGGACGGCGTCATCACGGTGGAGGAGTCCTCGACCGCGTCCACCGAGCTCGAGTTCACCGAGGGCATGCAGTTCGACAAGGGCTACATCTCCCCCTACTTCGTCTCCGACCCGGAGCGCATGGAGGCCGTCCTCGAGGACGCCTACGTCCTGATCAACCAGGGCAAGGTCTCGGCGATCGCCGACATCCTGCCGCTGCTGGAGAAGGTCGTGCAGGCCGGCAAGCCGCTGCTGATCATCGCCGAGGACGTCGACGGCGAGGCGCTGTCCACCCTGGTGGTCAACAAGATCCGCGGCACCTTCAACGTGGTGGCCGTCAAGGCCCCCGGCTTCGGTGACCGTCGCAAGGCGATGCTCGCCGACATCGCGGTCCTCACCGGTGGCCAGGTCGTCGCCGAGGAGGTCGGCCTCAAGCTCGACCAGGTCGGTCTCGAGGTGCTCGGCCAGGCCCGTCGCGTGGTCGTCTCCAAGGACAACACCACGATCATCGACGGCTCGGGCGACACCGACGCGGTCAACGGTCGCGTGGCCGAGATCAAGGCCGAGATCGAGCGCACCGACTCCGACTGGGACCGTGAGAAGCTCCAGGAGCGTCTCGCCAAGCTCGCCGGTGGCGTCTGCGTCATCAAGGTCGGCGCCCACACCGAGGTGGAGCTCAAGGAGAAGAAGCACCGCATCGAGGACGCCATCTCCGCGACCCGCGCCGCGATCGAGGAGGGCATCGTCGCCGGCGGTGGCTCGGCCCTGGTCCACGCGGTCAGCGCCATCGACGAGCTCGGGCTGACGGACGACGAGGCCACCGGTGCCAACATCGTCCGCAAGGCCGCGGCGGAGCCGCTGCGCTGGATCGCCGAGAACGCCGGGCTCGAGGGCTACGTCGCCGTCCACAAGGTCGGCGAGCTCGAGGTCGGCACGGGTCTGGACGCCGCCTCCGGGGAGTACGTCGACCTGGTCAAGGCCGGCATCATCGACCCGGTCAAGGTGACCCGCTCGGCGCTGCGCAACGCCGCGTCGATCGCCTCGATGGTCCTGACGACCGACACCCTCGTGGTCGAGAAGCCGGAGGAGGAGCCTGCCGCTCCCGCCGGTGGCCACGGGCACGGTCACGGCCACTGATCGCCCGGTCGGGTCCCCGACGACCTGACCGTATGCCGAAGGCCGCCCACCCCCTCGCGGGGCGTGGGCGGCCTTCGTCGTGCGTGCCGGGCAGCGCGGCCTCCCGGGGAGCTCCGGCCTGAGCGCCGGCGCGAGCTGCCGGCTGAGCTGTGAGGGGGGCCTCAGGCGATCGCGGCGTAGTAGGACTCGCGCTCGTCCTCGGTCATGCCGCCCCAGACGCCATACGGCTCGCGCACCCGCAGGGCGTGCTCGCGGCACTGCTCGAGCACGGGACAGGCGATGCAGACGGCCTTGGCGGCGCCGTCGCGGTTGCGCCGGGCGGGGCCGCGCTCGCCCTCGGGGTGGAAGAACACGTCGGGGTTCTCACGGCGGCAGGATCCCTGCAGCTGCCAGTCCCACTGGTCGGCGACGGGTCCGGGAAGGCGGCTGATCTCGGCCATGACGTGCTCCTGGTCCGGGCGGGTGTCACACCGCCGACGTGGGCCGGGAGCCGGGTCAATCATCATCCGTTTGCAACGCATAATGATGTAATGACCGACATACTCACGAGTAACCTCAAGAACTCGCGCAGGTCCGGACCGCGCCGCCGGGGTCGACGGTGCTGAGCTGACGGTGTTGAACCTACCCGCGAAATCGTGCTGACTTCAAGGGGTGATGGCAGCCATTGCAGCCGATGTGACGAGTTCGTCAACGTGTGCATAAACTTCCGTCACATTGTGTATTGGATTCCGACGCTCGGTCATTGTTGTGGCATGCGGGTGGATTGCCCGAGACCGAGGGTTAACGAACCGTCGACGCGGGTTGGCTAGAGGATGACCGAAGAGCGTTGCAGGCGATTGACAGGCTCGTCGACAGCGGTCACGGTGTCGGCGACGCGAGCGCTGCGGCGGCTGCGTCGACGGCCCGCCTTCCGGCAGCGGCCCCGGCCGGAGAGGAGAGGGACGGCATGGGTGGTGACGACGCGACGCCGACGCGGGGCGGGGGCTACGAGAGCCTCACGGTGGCCGCCGTCGCACGCATGGTGGGGGTGGCCCCGTCCACGCTGCGCACGTGGGCCCGCCGATACGGCCTCGAACCCTCCGAGCACCGCTCGGGCCTGCACCGCCGATACTCCGAGCGCGACGTGGCCCGGTTGCGCTACATGCGGGGCCTCACCCAGTCGGGCATGACCTCCCGGGACGCGGCGCAGCGGGCGATGGCCGCCACCCCCGAGGAGCTGTCGGCGACCCCGGCGCCGGGCCGGCCGCTGTCCCTGGCCGGCCCCACGGGGGTGCCGGTGGACGGCCGCCGCCGTCCCGGCCCGATGCAGGACTGGGCGCGTCCGATCGAGGTGACACCCGCCGTGGCGACGTTGCTGAGCACGCTGGGCATCGCCGACGCGCGCGGCAGCACCTCGCTGCTGCGGCTGGCCCTGCGGGACCTCGGGGCCGCCCGCACCTGGGACGAGCGGGTCCTCCCCGCCCGCACCGCCGTACGGCGCCTCAGCCCGACCGCCCAGGAGCGCGGCGAGGCCCTGCTGGCGTCGTCCACCGTCGCTGCGGTGGGCGAGGTCAGGCTGCCGCGGGCGCGCCGCAACGCCGTGCCGGTGCACGTGGTGTGCCTGCCCGGGCACGACGACCCCGCGGCGCGCCGGCTCCTCGTGGCCGCGCTCGCGGAGCGGTCCATCGAGGTGGACGCGCTGTCGCTCGGTCTGAGCGCGGCCACCGCCATGCGGGCCGTCGCGGCCGGGGTGCCCGGCCTGCTGGTCGTCCAGGTGGGCGAGGGGCCGGTCGCGAGCCAGCTCGCCGGGCGGTTGCGCCAGCTCGGGCAGGGAGGGGACCAGGTCCACTGGGGCGAGGGCTGGGTCCACTGGCCCGGACAGACCGGGGGGATGGTCGACCTGGTCCGGGTCGTCGAGGCCGCGACCTGCCCGGCGGCGCCGTGAGGGGTGGTCCCCGGGGGGTGCCCGGTGGGGGAGCCGCGAGGGTGCGGGGTAGCGTCGCCCAGGTCAGGGAATGCTGCCCCCAACATCCACAAAGGCCTGAAAATCACGGATACGTGAGTCAATATGACTCTTGGTAACCTGATGTAACCCGACCGGAGGCATGACATGACGACCGTGATGGTGTGCGACGACGCGCCGCTCACCCGCGAGGTGATGATGCGTCGCATCGGCTCGCTGCCGGGCGTGACCCGCGTGTGCGGGGCCTCCTCGGGCGAAGAGCTCCTCGCGAAGTACGCCACCGAGCAGCCGGCCCTCACCCTCACCGACCTGCGCATGCCCGGCATGGGCGGCCTGGACGCGGTCAAGCGCCTGCTGGCGCTGCGCCCCACGGCCCAGGTCATGATGATGACGCTCGCGGAGGACATCGACGGCGTGGCCCGCGCCCTGGGTTACGGCGCCAAGGGCTATGTCATGAAGGACTCCACCCGCGAGGAGCTGGCCGTGGCCCTGGCGCCCTTCATCGGCGAGGCCATGCCCCGGCCCCATCGGGGCGGCGCGATGCCGGGCGCCACCGCGACGCTGACCACCCGCGAGCTGGAGGTGCTGCGGGGGATGAGCCAGGGGCAGAGCAACGCCGAGATCGGCGCCGAGCTCTACCTCACCGAGGACACCATCAAGACCCACGCGCGCCGGCTCTTCCGCAAGCTCGACGCCTCCGACCGGGCCCACGCCGTGGCCATCGCCTACCGGTCCGGCCTCATCAGCTGACGCGATTTGTCCCGTCCTGGGCGCTGGAGGGCCTAGGCTTGAGGTGGTGCGCGCCGTCGGCGTGCCCTGCCACGAGCCAAGGGAGGTGTCGATGAGTGCTCCGGAGTCTGTAACACCGCGACCCGACTCATCGATGTCCTCCGGGGGAGCCGCGGTGCGGTCCTCGGACATCGTGTCCGCGGCTGCGCGTGGTGACTCCGCTGCCCTGCAGGCGCTGCTGACGGACGTCCGTCGCATCGCCTACCGCTACTGCCGAGCGCGGCTGGGCGGCCTGCCCGCCGGGATCCAGGCCGCTGACGACGCCGCCCAGGAGGTGTGTGTCGCCGTGCTGCGCTCGTTGCCGCGCTACGAGGACCGAGGCCTCCCGTTCGAGGCCTTCGTCTACGGCATCGCCTCCAACAAGGTGGCCGACGCGATGCGCACGACGCTGCGGGCGCCGGAGCCCACGCCGGAGGTGCCCGACGCCCTCGACGTCGACGCCGACCCGCTGGCCGGCGTCATCCGGGCCGAGCGGAGCTCGGACACCTGGGCACTGCTGGACCAGCTCACCCCCGTCCAGCGCGAGATCATCACCCTGCGTGTCGCCGTCGGCATGACCGCCGACGAGGTGGCCGCCTCGCTCGGCATGACCCCCGGCGCCGTCCGCGTGGCCCAGCACCGTGCTCTCGGTCGGCTGCGCAGCATCGTGTCCGAGGACCAGGGGGACCGGTGGGACCAGGGGGACCAGGGGGACCAGGAAGGAGGCGACCGTGACGCGTCGTCCCGATGAGCCTCGTCCCTCGCTGTCGCTGGTGCACTCCGACGACGAGGTCGTCCAGCGACTGTCCGAGCGGGCCCTCGAGCCCGCGGACGCCACCGACCCCGTCGTGAGCGCCCTCGGCGACTGGGCCGCGGCCATCGACCGCGACCTGCCCGCCGACCTGCGCGAGGAGCCGCTGCCGGCCCCGTCGCGCCGCACCGTCATCGTCACCCGGGCAGGCGTCGCCGCCAGCGTGGCCGCCGTCGTGCTGTCCGGGGTGTCCGTCGCCGCGGCAGCCAACGAGGGCGGCATCTCCGGCTTCATGCACAAGGCCGAGCGGGCCGTCGAGCTGGGCGTCGCCGCCCCCCGGCCCGCAGACCCCGCCGTGCTCGCCACCGCCGACGTCACCACCTCTGCCGTCGACCGCAGCGCCACCCGCAAGGCCCTGCTGCTCGCCCAGCAGCGGCTGGCCGCCGGGGACCAGGACGGCGCGGGCGCGGTGCTCGCCCTCGTCCAGGACCAGCTGCAGCGGGACCCCGGCGCGCTGGACGACGCCGACCGGACGCTGCTCTCGACGCTGCGCGACACCCTGCAGTCCGCCGTCGTGGCGGCCCCCGCGGCCACGCAGACCGGCTCGGACCGCACGCCGCGCCCGGGCGCGACGTCCGCGGCCGGCCGCGCACCCGCGACGGCCGGTGGGACCGGGCCGACGCGTCCGCCCGCGCCCGAGGACAAGACCGCGGCGGCCCGGCCCACGAGCCCTGCGTCGCCGTCCCCGGCCTCGCCCTCCCCGACCTCGCCGGCGAGCCCCAGCACGTCGCCCACGCGGCCCACGCCGGCGCCGACCACGCCCGCGCCGACGACCCCGCCCACGCGACCGTCCACGCCGACCGCGCCGCCGACGACCCCCAGCCAGCCGCCCACGTCGCCGACCAACGTCCCGCCGTCCCCCACCGGCCCCGCGCCCTCGCCGACGGCGTCGGTCAGCCCGACGACGCGGCAGGAGGTGGTGCCGACGCCGAGCCGCACCACCTTGCCGATCGCCTCGCTGACGCGGGGGCTGGGGGAGTCCGAGCGCACGCCGCGCCCCTGACCGGGCACCCCCGTCCGGTCGATAAACTGGGGCCATGAGCCTCGAGGACAACCACGCCGTGCCGGACAAGTTCGCCACCCTGGGCCTGACCTACGACGACGTCCTGCTGCTGCCGGGCGAGACCGACGTGATCCCGAGCGAGGTCGACACCACGACCCGCCTCACCCGAGAGCTCAGCATCCGCGTGCCCCTGGTCTCCGCCGCCATGGACACCGTGACCGAGGCCCGGATGGCCATCGCCATGGCCAGGCAGGGTGGGCTCGGCATACTGCACCGCAACCTCAGCATCGAGGACCAGGCCTACCAGGTGGACCTGGTCAAGCGAACCCAGACCGGGCGCATCACCAACCCCGTCACCATCGGCCCGGACGCCACGCTGGAGGAGCTGGACCAGCTGTGCGGGGAGTACCGCATCTCCGGGCTGCCCGTCGTCGACGAGGGCAACCACCTGCTCGGGATGTGCACCAACCGCGACCTGCGGTTCACCCCCGTCGCGGAGTGGGGCAGCACCCTCGTCCGTGACGTCATGACCCCGATGCCGCTGGTCACCGCCCCCGTCGACATCTCCCACGAGGACGCCACCGCGATCCTGCGCCAGCACAAGCGGGAGCGGCTCCCGCTGGTCGACGGCGAGGGGCGCCTGGCCGGACTGATCACGGTGAAGGACTTCGTGAAGTCCGAGCAGTTCCCCCTGGCCAGCAAGGACGCGCAGGGTCGGCTGCTGGTCGGCGCCGCGGTCGGCTACTTCGGGGAGGCCTGGCAGCGGGCCACCACGCTGATCGACGCGGGCGTCGACGTGCTCGTCGTGGACACCGCCCACGGGCACGCGAGGCTGCTGCTCGACATGATCCGCCGGCTCAAGGCGGACCCGGCCACCTCCCACGTCCAGATCATCGGCGGCAACGTCGCCACGCGTGAGGGGGCGGCCGCGCTCGTCGACGCGGGGGTCGACGCCGTCAAGGTCGGGGTCGGGCCCGGCTCCATCTGCACCACCCGCATCGTCGCCGGGGTCGGCGTGCCGCAGCTCACCGCCGTCCACGAGGCCTCGCAGGCCGCCACCGCCGCGGGCGTGCCCGTGATCGCCGACGGCGGCCTGCAGTACTCCGGCGACATCGCCAAGGCCCTCGTCGCCGGCGCCAGCTCCGTCATGGTGGGCTCGCTGCTCGCCGGCTGCGAGGAGAGCCCCGGCGAGCTGATCTTCGTCAACGGCAAGCAGTTCAAGACCTACCGCGGCATGGGGTCGCTCGGCGCCATGAGCTCGCGGGGCAAGAAGTCCTACTCCAAGGACCGCTACTTCCAGGCCGACGTGACCAGCGACGACCAGCTGGTCCCGGAGGGCATCGAGGGCAAGGTCGCCTACCGCGGCACGCTGCAGGCCGTCGCCCACCAGCTGGTCGGAGGCCTGCACCAGTCGATGTTCTACGTCGGAGCGCGCACCATCCCCGAGCTGCAGGACAAGGGCCGCTTCGTGCGCATCACCTCGGCCGGCCTCAAGGAGTCCCACCCGCACGACGTGCAGATGATCGCCGAGGCCCCCAACTACACGGGCCGCTGAGGGCCCCACCCCACGAGACAAGGACACCACGTGACCGAGATCGAGATCGGCAGGGGCAAGCGCGCCCGTCAGGCCTACACGCTGGACGACATCGCCATCGTCCCGTCCCGGCGGACCCGCGACCCCGAGGAGGTCTCGGTCTCCTGGCAGATCGACGCCTACCACTTCGAGCTGCCCATCGTCGCGGCGCCCATGGACTCGGTGGTCTCGCCGGAGTCCGCGATCGCCTTCGGCCGGCTCGGTGGTCTGGGCGTGCTCGACCTCGAGGGGCTGTGGACGCGGTATGACGACGCCCAGCCGCTGCTCGACGAGATCGCCTCGCTCGAGGGGGAGGGCGCGATCCGCCGGATGCAGGAGATCTACGCCGAGCCCATCAAGCCCGACCTGATCACGGCGCGGCTGCAGCAGATCCGCGACGCCGGCGTCACGGTCGCCGGCGCGCTGTCGCCGCAGCGGACCCAGGAGCACTGGCGCACCGTCGTCGACGCGGGCTGCGACCTGTTCGTCATACGAGGCACCACCGTCTCGGCGGAGCACGTCTCCAGCCGGCAGGAGCCGCTCAACCTGAAGCGCTTCATCTACGAGCTGGACGTGCCGGTGATCGTGGGCGGCGCCGCGACCTACCAGGCGGCGCTGCACCTGATGCGCACCGGGGCGGCCGGCGTGCTCGTCGGTTTCGGCGGCGGGGCGGCGAGCACGACCCGGCAGACGCTGGGCATCCACGCGCCGATGGCCACCGCGATCGCGGACGTGGCGGCGGCACGGCGTGACTACCTCGACGAGTCGGGCGGGCGCTACGTCCACGTCATCGCCGACGGCTCGGTGGCTCGCAGCGGCGACATCGTCAAGGCGGTGGCCTGCGGCTCCGACGCCGTGATGATCGGGGCCGGCCTGGCGCGGGCCAGCGACGCCCCCGGCGGTGGCTTCCACTGGGGGTCCGAGGCTCGCCACGAGCAGCTGCCGCGGGGCGCGCGGGTGCGGGTGGGTGCGTCGGCGCCGTTGCAGGAGGTGCTCTTCGGGCCGGCGCACAACGCGGACGGCACCACCAACCTGATCGGTGCGCTGCGGCGCGCGATGGCCACGACGGGCTACAGCGACCTCAAGGAGTTCCAGCGTGTGGAGGTCGTGGTCAATCCGTACACCGCTCAGTGACGGTCGAGCGGTGACGAAGGGCGTAGCGGAGGCCTGGCCCCGAGGTACGAGGGGCACGGCCGGAGCGGAGTCCGAGGAGCTGAGTGAAGGAGGTTCCGCTCAGTGACGAGCGGCGCCCGACCGCGCGTGATTGGTCACCAATGACGTCTCGGGGGCCGATGTGATCGATCCACGACGCCATTGGTGACCAATGGCGCAGCCGGGGGTGGGGTGAGCGGCGCGCGCGGCATACGGGCTGGATCGGTAGGGTCGGGTGAGCCGAGCCACCCGAGTCACCGGAGGACACCGTGAACCACCCGACCGTCGACCCCCAGCGGCTGCGCGAGGCCCGGGACCGTGCCCGCCGCGATCATGCGGCCGCCAAGGACTCGGGGCTGCGGCTGGACATCACCCGCGGCAAGCCGTGCTCGGCCCAGCTGGATCTGAGCGAGCCGATGCTCGACATCCTCCACGCGGGGGACCACGTGACCGACACCGAGGGTGACCTGCGCAACTACAGCCCGACGCAGGGGCTCGCCGAGCTGCGGGCGATCTTCGCGCCGCTGCTCGACGTGACGCCGGAGCAGCTGGTGGTCCGCGACAACTCGTCGCTGTCGCTGATGCACCAGTGCGTCGCGGCGTCGTTCTTCCACGCCCCGCCCGGCGGCGAGGGCGGCTGGGCCGGCCAGACCGTGCGGTTCCTGGCGCCCGTGCCCGGCTACGACCGTCACTTCACGGTGTCCTCGGAGCTCGGCGTCGAGCTCGTCACCGTGCCGATGACCCCCGACGGTCCCGACATGGACCTGGTCGAGGAGCTCGTCGCCAAGGACCCGACGATCAAGGGCATGTGGTGCGTGCCGAAGTACTCCAACCCGACGGGCGTCACCTACTCCTCGGAGACGGTGCGGCGCCTCGCGGCGATGGAGACGGCGGCGCCGGACTTCCGCATCTACTGGGACAACGCCTACGCGATCCACCACCTGCGCAGCACCGAGGCGCAGCTCGACCCGATCCTGCAGGCGTGCGCCGAGGCCGGGCACCCGGACCGGGCGTTCGTCTTCGGGTCGACGTCCAAGGTGACCTTCGCCGGCGGCGGCATCTCGTTCTTCGCGTCGTCCCCGGCCAACGTGGCGTGGTACCTCAAGCGCGACGGCTTCCGCTCGATCGGGCCGGACAAGCTCAACCAGCTGCGCCACCTGCGGTTCTTCGGGTCGACCGAGGGCGTGGCCGCGCACATGCAGAAGCACCGGGAGATCCTCGAGCCGAAGTTCGACGCGGTGCTGCGTCACCTCGAGAAGGACCTCGGCGACCTGGGCGTCGCGGAGTGGACCGACCCGGACGGCGGCTACTTCGTCAGCCTGGACGTCGTCCCGGGGACGGCGGGACGGGTCGTGGAGCTCGCCCAGGAGGCGGGTGTGGCCCTGACGCCGGCGGGCGCGACCTTCCCGGGCGGGGTGGACCCCGACGACCGCAACATCCGGATCGCCCCGACCATGCCGACCACCGACGACCTGGAGACGGCGATGACGGTCCTCACCGCGTGCGTCGTCATCGCGGCGGCGGAGCGTCTGCTCGACGACGAGCGGTGAAGTAGATCACGAGGAGCGCGGCGGCGTAGGCCACGGGGGTCGCCGGGTAGGCCCCGTGGCCGCCGTACGCGCAGTAGCCGGCGACCGCGAGCGCCAGCCACTCCCACCGGCCGGCGAGCACGGCCAGCGCGACGAGGGGCAGGGCGTACCACGCCAGGACGGGCGTCGTCGTGAGCAGCAGCGCCCCGAAGAGGTAGAGCGCCGGCCGGGCCGGGTCCTCCCGGTCCGGCCGGTCGCGGCGTCCGAGCACGACCCACGCCGCGACGGCCAGGCAGATCGCGATGGCCAGCGGGTTGGCGACCTCGAGGGGCAGCACGAGCGCCAGCAGCGAGGCGCGGTTCTCCCCGCCCTCCTCGGCGAGGTAGCCGTCCAGGCTGCCCTTGATGGCGGGCCCGACGGCCAGGTAGTGCGGCAGGTACCCGGCCGCGAGGACCCCGAGGGCGGTCACGCCCACGACGAGCGAGCGCCGTATGCCGTGCCACGCGCCCGCGGGGCCGCCGCCCGGCCGTGGGTACCGCCACGGCGTGAAGGCCGGCAGCATGGCGAGCGGCGTGAGCTTGACGCCGGCGGCGAGGCCGACCAGCGTGCCCACGAGCAGCGCGTGGCGGCGGTGGACGGCGGCCCCCGCGGCGAGCACGACGAGGGCCGCAACGAGCACGTCGACGTGTCCGCCGTTGCCGGCCTCGAGCACGACCGTGGGACACCAGGCCCAGACGAGCGCCTCCAGCGGGTCCCGGCCGCGCTGCCGCAGGGCGCGGGCGAGCAGCACCGCCGTGCCGACGGCGACGAGCGCCCCGGCGACCTGGAAACCCTTGCTGCCCCAGGACCACGGCGTGACGGCGGACACCGCCGTGTAGTAGGCCTCGGCCACCGGGGGATAGGGCGTGAGGAACCGCGGCCGGGAGATCGGGGAGCGGGGGTCGTTGCGGGCATACTCCAGCACCCCGGCCCGGTCCTCGGGCAGCGGCTCGGTGGTGAACCCCGACGGCTCGTCGGGGCGCAGGCCGGGGAAGAGGATCGGGTCCCGCAGGTGCGCCAGCCGGTCGTCGAAGGGCACGTAGCGGTAGGGGTCGACGCCGGACGCCTGCACCCGCCCGTCCCACACGTAGCGGTTGAGGTCGGTCGAGCTGCTGGGCGCGAAGAACAGGCCGGGCAGCTGCACCGCGAGCGCCGCGAGCGCGACGACGCGCAGCGGGGTGCGGCTCTGCGCGCGCTCGCTCTCGCGCGCGCGGAAGAACCACCGGACCACGAGGCCGAAGACCACCCACGCCGGCAGCGACACCAGCAGGTACAGCCACCGCCGCGAGTCGGTGTTGCCGACGGACAGCACCCCCAGGTAGGTCACCGCCATGATCGCGGTGCCCCGCACGACTCGTCTCACGGGGGACAGCCTGCCAAACCCGGCGGCGACGACGGCGCCGCCGGGCCGGGGACGGCCCGGGGGTCTGTCGGTGCCGCGTAGTACGGTCTGGCCATGAGCGACCTCGCCACCGCGCCCTCCGCCACCCGCGCTGCCGCCGGCAACCCCGTCGTGGGCGGGGCGCCACGGCATACGGTCGACCAGGCGTGGATCGACGAGGTGAGCCGGCAGGTGGTCTCGGACGGCTCCCTGCCGCCCGCGACCCTGTCCACCCCCCTGACGGGGGAGGCGCTCGGTGTGATCGCGCAGTCCTCCCGCAGCGACGTGGAGGCCGCGGTGCGGGCCGGCCGGATGGCGCAGGCGCGGTGGGCGCGCACCCGCCTCGCCGACCGGTCCGCCATCATGCTGCGCTTCCACGACCTGGTGCTGGAGCGGCAGAGCGAGCTGCTGGACCTGGTCCAGCTGGAGTCGGGCAAGGCGAGGTTCCACGCGTTCGAGGAGGTGGCGGACACCGCGATGGTGGCGCGGCACTACGCCCGCCACCTGCCCGGATACCTGGCGGGGACGTCCGCGCAGGGTGGGCTGCCGTTCCTGACGATGGCGCGGGCCGCGCGCCGGCCCAAGGGGGTCGTGGGGGTCGTCGCGCCGTGGAACTACCCGCTGTCCATGTCGATCACCGACGCCCTGCCGGCCCTGCTCGCGGGCAACGCCGTCGTGCTGCGGCCCGACAACCGCGCCGCGCTCAGCTGCCTGACGGCGGTGCGCCTGCTGGAGGAGGCGGGGCTGCCCGAGGGCGTCCTGCTGGTCGTGCTGGGCGAGGGGCCGGGCGCGGGGCAGGCCGTGGTCGAGCTCGCGGACTACGTCTGCTTCACCGGGTCCACCGCCACCGGCCGCCACGTGGCGAGGACCTGCGCCGAGCGGCTCGTCGGGTGCTCCCTCGAGCTCGGCGGCAAGAACCCCCTCTACGTCGCCGCCGACGCCGACCTGGACCGCGCGGCCCGGGGTGCGGTCACGGCCGCCTTCTCCAGCGCCGGCCAGCTGTGCATCTCCGCCGAGCGGATCGTGTGCCACGAGGCGGTGGCCGACGAGTTCACGCGCCGGTTCGTGGCGCTCACGCGACAGCTGCGGCTGTCCGTGGACCTGGCGTACGGCGCCGACATGGGCTCGCTCGCCGGGCCGCAGCAGCTCGCCACCGTGGTCGAGCACGTGGAGGACGCCCGGGCCAAGGGCGCCACCGTGCTCGCCGGCGGGCGCGCCCGGCCCGACGTGGGTCCCTACGTCTACGAGCCGACGGTGCTGACCGGGGTCACCCCCGACATGGCCTGCGGCCGCGGCGAGACCTTCGGCCCGGTGGTGTCGATCTACCGGGCCCGCGACGAGCGCACCGCCATCGCGATGTGCAACGACACCGACTACGGCCTCAACGCCTCGGTGTGGACCCGCGACGTCCGCCGCGGCAAGGAGCTGGCCCGGCGCATCGACGCCGGGACCGTCGGCGTCAACGACGGCTACGCGTCGGCGTGGTCCGCGGTGGGCGCCCCGATGGGCGGCATGAAGCAGTCCGGCCTGGGGCGCCGTCACGGGGCCGAGGGGCTGCGCAAGTACACCGAGGAGCAGACCGTCGCGGTGCAGCGGCTGGTCCCGATCCAGGGGCCGCCCGGTGTCGACCAAGCCCGGTGGACGACGATGCTCAGCGACGGGCTGCGGACGCTGCGCAGCATCGGCTGGCGCTGACGCGGGGTTTCTGCCCGGCCCGCGCCGGCGGTGCCGCTAGGTTGAGCCCGTCGTGGACCCATCGACCCGTCGGAGGCCGTCGTGAAGCTCGTGGTCCGTCACGACCCGGTGTTCGTGCGACGCCGCCGGATCGTCGGGCTGGTCACGCTCGTGCTGCTCGCCCTGCTGGTCCTCGGGCTGGTCCGGGCCTGCCAGGGGCTGACCGCGGGCCGGGACGACGCGGCCGCCTCCGCGCTGCAGGAGCAGTCCCGCGCCTTCGACGTCGGCTCGACGCACCTGGTCTCGCGGCAGACGATCACGGGCGCCATCAACCCCAAGTCGGTCGCCGCGTCGCCCACGGGTCTGGTGCTGGCGCAGAACATGATGTACCGCCACACCGTCACCGCCTACTCCGCGGACGGGCAGCTCAAGGCCACCGTCAACGACGCCGTGGACCTCGGGGCCTACGGCGTCGCGGGCAGCCGCGGCACCGTCAAGGGCGCGCCCGTCGAGGCCGTGTGGACCCGCGACGGTGCCAAGGCCTACGTCTCCAACTACTCGATGTACGGCGCCGGCTTCGAGCACAACGGCTACGACGACTGCACGACGAGCTCGACGGTCGACCGGTCCTACCTCTACCGGCTGGACGCGGCGTCGCTCAAGGTCGACCAGGCGATCCAGGTCGGGGCGGTCCCCAAGGTCGTCGCGCTCACCCCCAACCAGCGGACCGTCCTCGCGACCAACTGGTGCTCGGGCACGCTCTCGATCGTCGACGTGGCCCAGGCCAAGGAGGTCGGCACCGTCGCGATCGGGGCGCACCCCCGCGGCATCGCGGTGAGCCCGGACAGCCGGACCGCCTACGTCGCCGAGATGGGCGGGGAGACCGTCTACGCGGTCGACCTGGAGTCCCGCACCGCGAAGCCGCTGGTCAAGCCCGGCAAGGGCCCGCGCGCCCTGGTCCTGTCCGCCGACGGCAAGCACCTCTACGTCACCAACAACGACGCCGACACGCTCGTGCGCGTGGACGTCGCGACGGGTCGCGTGGACCGGTCGGTGCGCCTCGCGGACCAGCCGCGGTCCATGGCGATCAGCACCGACGGGCGAGCGCTGTATGTCGTCAGCTACGGGGCTGCGACGCTGACCAAGGTGCGGGTCTCCGACCTCACCGTCCAGCAGACGGTGGCGACCGGACCGAGCCCCATCGGGGTGGCCTACGAGCCGACCCGCAACGCCGTGTGGGTGTCCTGCTACAGCGGGTCCATCATGCTGCTCGACGAGTCCCGCGCCGGCGCTCCGGCCCCGGCGCCCAAGGGCACCCCCAGCGCGTCGGCGTCCGGCCCGGCCCACGACTGACGACCCGCCCTCCGCCGGGGGCGTGGAGGGACCATGCAGGTCCGGGCCCTAGGCTGGGGCGGTGATCCGGACTGCGCTCAAGCCACGCTGGCTGGGGCTGCTGGCCCTGGTGCTGCTGGTCGTGGCCGGTTTCGTGCGGCTCGGGCTGTGGCAGCTGGACGTCTCCAAGGACGACGGCGCCAAGCAGGCCCTCGCGCACGCCCAGGCCCAGCCCGCGTCGCCGCTGCACGACGTGATCGAGCCGCACGCGACCTTCCGCGGTGCCATGTCCAACCGCAAGGTCACCGTGACGGGCACCTACGACCCGGCGGGGCAGTTCCTCGTGCCGGGGCGGCTGCTCGAGGGCCGCCACGGCTACTGGGTCGTGACCCCGCTCGACGAGAGCGCCACGAGGGCCCGCGTCGCGGTGGTCCGCGGCTTCGTCACCGACCCGGCGGCCGCGCCCGCGGCACCGCGGACCCGCACCACCGTGTCCGGCACCCTCGCCCCCGGCGAGTCGCCGTCGGACGCGTCCCTGCCCGCCGGCCAGCGCGGCTCGATCGACCTCGGCGTGCTGGTCAACGTGTGGCCGCAGGACCTCTACAACGCCTTCGTCATCGCCCAGGGGGAGCAGCCGGACCTCGGTGCGGGCACGGCGCTGCAGCGGATCCCGCCGCCGCGCCCGGAGTCCCAGCTCAACTGGCGCAACTTCGCCTACGCCATCCAGTGGTGGATCTTCGCCGCGTTCGCCCTCTACATGTGGTGGCGGATGGTGCGAGACGACCACCGGGCCGTCATACGGCCCGACGACCCCGACCACTCGCCGTCCGAGGAGGACTCGACCGATGACCACCCGGCCCGTGCAGGGCTATGACAACCCCGAGACCGTCCGCAAGGCCCTGAAGCCGTTCGAGATCATGGCCTTCGTGGTCGGTGTCGGGCTGCTGGTGCTGGTGCTGGAGATGGTGCTGAAGTACGCGTTCGACAACGACGTCCTGGCCTGGTGGGCGATGCCGCACGGCTTCCTCTACATGATCTACCTGGTCACGACCTTCAACCTCGGGACGGCCGCCAAGTGGCCGCTGTCCCGGATCATCAAGGTCATGCTGGCCGGCGTCGTGCCCTTCCTGTCCTTCGTCGTCGAGCGCCAGGTGGCGCGTGAGGTGCACGGTAGGCTGGCCGGGTGAGCGACACCCCCCACTCCGAGTCCCTGCAGGCCAAGCCGGTGATCGTGGTCGACTTCGGGGCGCAGTACGCCCAGCTGATCGCCCGCCGGGTCCGGGAGGCCAAGGTCTTCAGCGAGGTCGTCCCCCACACGTGGAGCGCGGAGCAGATGCTCGCCAAGGAGCCGTCCGCAATCATCCTGTCCGGTGGGCCCTCGAGCGTGTATGCCGACGGCGCCCCCCGCCTGGACCCCGCGCTGCTGGAGGCGGGGATCCCCGTCTTCGGGATGTGCTACGGCTTCCAGGCGATGGTGCAGGAGCTGGGTGGCACGGTGTCCCACACGGGGCTGGGGGAGTACGGCTCGACCCAGGCGCAGGTCCTGGACTCCTCCTCGACGCTCTTCAACGGCCAGCCGCAGGACCAGTCGGTGTGGATGAGCCACGGTGACTCGGTGACGGCGGCGCCGGACGGGATGCGGGTGACTGCGGCGACCTCCGGGGCGCCGGTCGCGGCGTTCGAGGACGACCAGCGCCGGCTCTACGGCGTGCAGTGGCACCCCGAGGTCATGCACTCCACCTTCGGGCAGCGGGTGCTGGAGAACTTCCTGTGGAAGGGCGCCGGGCTGACGGCGGACTGGACCGCGGGCAACGTCGCCGACGACCTGGTGGAGCGGGTGCGCGAGAAGGTCGGCGAGGACCGGGTGCTGTGCGCCCTGTCCGGTGGCGTCGACTCGGCCGTCGCGGCCGCGCTCGTGCAGAAGGCGGTCGGGGACCAGCTCACCTGCGTCCACGTCGACCACGGTCTGCTGCGCGCCGGTGAGCGCGAGCAGGTCGAGCGGGACTTCGTCGACGCGACCGGGGTGGACCTGATCGTCTACGACGCCAAGGAGCAGTTCCTCGCCGCGCTGGCCGGGGTGACCGACCCCGAGGAGAAGCGCAAGATCATCGGTCGGGAGTTCATCCGCGCCTTCGAGCAGGCCGCGCGCGACGTGGTGCAGGACCGCGGCGACGACGAGCACCCGGTCAAGTGGCTGGTCCAGGGCACGCTCTACCCCGACGTCGTGGAGTCCGGCGGCGGCGAGGGCGCCGCCAACATCAAGAGCCACCACAACGTCGGTGGGCTCCCGGACGACCTGCAGTTCCAGCTGGTCGAGCCGCTGCGCACCCTCTTCAAGGACGAGGTCCGTCAGGTGGGCCTGGAGCTGGGCGTGCCCGAGGCGATCGTCTGGCGCCAGCCCTTCCCGGGCCCGGGTCTCGGCATCCGGATCATCGGCGAGGTCACGGCCGAGCGGTTGGAGGTGCTGCGTCGCGCCGACGCCATCGCCCGCGAGGAGCTCACCGAGGCCGGCCTGGACCGCGACATCTGGCAGTGCCCGGTGGTGCTGCTGGCCGACGTCCGCTCCGTGGGGGTGCAGGGCGACGGGCGCACCTACGGCCACCCGGTGGTGCTGCGTCCGGTGTCCTCCGAGGACGCGATGACCGCCGACTGGTCCCGGGTGCCGTATGACGTGCTCGCCACCATCAGCAACCGCATCACCAACGAGGTGCGCGAGGTCAACCGCGTGGTGCTGGACGTCACGAGCAAGCCGCCGGGCACGATCGAGTGGGAGTGACCCCGGGCCGCTGACGCTCACGCAGACCGGCAGGGGCGCTACCCGGCGAGGGCGGCGGCGGCCAGCGCCGACAGGTGCTCGATGGTCTCGATGCTGCCCTGCTCGCTGCTCCCGTCGCAGGTGATCACGGACATGAGCAGCTCGTGGCCGTTGGCCGCCTGCACCCGGCCCGCCGACGTCACGACCCACCCGTCGGGGAGGGGGAGCCAGCCGTTCTTGAGCTCGGCCTCGTCGTGGGGGGAGGCCGCGGAGATGCCCCAGTCCTGGTCGTCGGAGACCTGGCTGAGCAGCTCGAGGGCAAACCGGCGGGCGGGCTCGTGCAGCGGCCCGTCGGTGACGAGGTTGCGCACCAGCCGCACCTGGTCCGCGGCGGTGGTCGTGGTGAGCCCCCAGCGGTAGCTGGTGCCCGGCTCGGTCTCGGTCATCCCGAACCTCTCGTTGGCCTCGCGCAGGCCGTCGTCCCCGCCGATGCGTCCCCACAGGGTGGTGGTGGCCTTGTTGTCGCTGTAGGTGATCATCGAGCGCGCCAGCTCCTCGTCGGACGAGCTCAGCTCCCGGCCCTCGTCCTGACGCTGCAGCAGCAGGGTCAGCAGGACGTCCAGCTTGACCAGCGACGCCGTCTCGCACCGCTGCCCCGGGTTGTGCTGGACGGTGTGGCCGGTGGCGAGGTCCGTCGCGACGACCCCGACCAGGCCCTTGCGGCCGGCCACGTAGTCCCGCGCGACGGCGTCGAAGGTCTCCCGGGTGACCGTCGGCGTGGGGCTGGGGGTGGCGCTGGGCGTGACGCTCGGGGACGGCGCCGCCGCGGTCGTCGTCCTGGTGACCGGGGGGCGGCCGCTGGTCGCTCCGGCGCCCGACACGCCGGACGGGCCCGCCGCGGCCGCGACGGTATGGGTCACCGCGGGCGCCGTCACGGTCACCGTCGAGGCGGCGACCGACGTGGTGCTGGACCCGCACGCGGCGGCGGCCAGGACCGCCGGCACCACCACTGCCCCCGGCAACGCCGCAGCCAGCGCGCGTCGCAGCGCGCTGCGAGAGCGACCGGGCCGCGGGGCGGCTGCGTGGGCAGGCATGTCGCCCATTGTCACCGACCGCACGGGGTAGTCAGGTCAACGCGCAGCGTGTCGACCGGGCGCGTTCCCTCGGTCGGCGGCATCACGGCGGAGCGGGTGACCTTGTCCGGACCGTCAGTGCGCGTGGGCGCGCATCTGGGCGGCAGCACTGGCGGCCACGCCGCCCTGCGCCGCGGCAGAGCCCAGCGCGGCGGCAGGCACATAGCTGCAGGTGGGGTCGGAGGCGAGCGGGTCCCCGGTGACGGCATACGCGTGGGAGCGGGATCCGCCGCACACCTCGCGGAACTCGCACACCCCGCACTTGCCGACGAACTGCTCGGGGGTGCGCAGCGCCCGCATGATCGGGGACTCCCGGTAGATCTCGGGCAGCGGGGTGTCGCGCACGTTGCCCGCCCGGTGGGGGAGGAAGCCGGAGGGGTAGACCCAGCCCTGGTGGTCGATGAAGACGAAGCCGCGCCCGGAGTTGACGTCGATCGGGGGGCGGGCGGGGCGTTCGTGGACCTCCCGGTCGCCGAGGAGCTCGCGGGTCATGGCGGTGAGCTCCGCGTGCAGCGGCCCGTGCTCGGGGGTGCGTCCGGCGCGGGCGGCGTCGAGGCGCTGCAGCACCACCCGCCGGTAGTGCGGTGCCTCGGTGGTCTTGATGGCGATGAAGCGGGACACGTCCACGAGCCAGTGCAGCACGTCCTCCACCTCGTCGGGCGACAGCGTCTGCAGCTGCTGGCCGCGGCCGGTGGGGACGAGGAAGAACACGCTCCACAGCTTGGCGCCGAGGTCGAGCACGGTGGTGAGCAGCCGCGGCAGCTCCAGCACGGTGGACCGGGTCACGGTGGAGTTGATCTGCAGCCGGAAGCCGGCGTCGGTGGCCAGGCGGGCCGCGTCCAGGGTGCGGTCGAAGGTGCCCTCGAAGCCGCGGAACGCGTCGTGCGTCGGCGCCTGCGCGCCGTCCAGGGACAGTGAGACGGCCTTGCCCCCGGCGTCGCGCAGCTCGCCCAGTCGCTCGGTGGTGAGGTTGGGGGTCGCGGACGGGGACAGCGCCATCGAGAGCCCGAGGGAGCTGCCGTATGCCGTCAGCTCGCCCAGGTCGGGCCGCTCGAAGGGGTCGCCGCCGGTGAGGACCACGAGGGGATAGGGCTTGGGGAACGACGCGATCTGGTCGAGCAGCGCCTTGCCCTCGTCGAGGCTGAGCTCGAGCGGGTCTCGGCGGGTGATGGCGTCGGCCCGGCAGTGCAGGCAGGCCAGCTGGCAGGCGCGGGTGACCTCCCAGATCGTGATGAAGGGCTTGTCGGCGACGTCGTGCCGCTGGTGGCGGACGGCCTTGGCGGCGTCGGGGACGGTGGTGGTCATGCGGTCGCTCCTGGGAGGATCGAGGCGACCGCCCGGGTCGCCGAGGTGACGCAGCCGCTGATGCCGGCGCCGTCGTGGGAGGCCCCCGCGACGACGACCCCCGGCAGGTCCCGGCCCAGCGCGCGGCGGGCGGCGCCGATGCGGTCGGCGTGGCCCACCTCCAGCTGCGGCGCGGTGCGGGGCCAGCGGTGCACCCGGGTCGCGACGGGTGCGGCCTGCAGCCCGGTCAGCGCGGCGAGGTCCGCGAGCAGCATCGCGACGAGCTGCTCGTCGTCGTGGTCGGCCACGAGGGTCGAGCCGTCCCGGCCGGCGGACAGCCGCACCAGGGTGGTGTCGCCGCCGGCGAGCTGGGGCCACTTGGAGGACACGAAGGTCGCCGCCTTGAGCCGCAGCCCGAGCCGGCTCGGGATCATGATGCCGGTGCCCGTGCGGATCGCCGGGCAACGCTCGGCCTCGGCGCGGGGGAAGGCCACGAGCACGGACGCGAGCGTCGCGGAGCGCACCTGCCCCAGCGCGTCGCCCGCCTCGGGGGAGGCCCCGGCGAGCAGCCTGGCCGCGACGGCGGCGTTGACGGCGAGCACCACGGCGTCGGCGACGAGGGTGGAGCCGTCGGCGAGGGTGACGGCATACGCCCCCTCGTCGGTCCGTATGACGGAGCTGGCGCTCGCCGACGTCCGGACCTGCACCTCGGTCCCGGTCAGCAGCTGGTCGGTGAGGGTGGCCAGGCCGCCCGGCCACGTCGCGAACATCGACGGCGCGACGCTGGGGCCGCTGCGGCGGGCGCGCACGGACAGCGTGAGGGAGCGGCCGGAGGACGCGACGGCGGCCAGCTGGGGCGAGGCCGACCGCAGCGACAGCCGGTCGATGTCCCCGGAGTGCAGTCCGCCGAGCATCGGGTCGACGAAGGCTTCCGCGATCTCGTCGCCGAAGCGGTCCCGCACGAACCTGCCGACGGACACGTCGCCGGGGACGGCGTGGCGCCGCGCGACGAGGGGTTCGAGGGCGGCGCGGGCGAGGCCGGGCACCGAGACGATGCCGGAGCGCACCACCGGCATGAGCTGCGTGGGCCCGCTGGGTCCGACGCCCTGCGGCAGCCGTCGCAGCCCGCGGGGCGTGGCCAGCCAGGTCGCGCCGGGGTTGGAGCGGACCATGGTGTCCTCGAGGCCGAGCTCGCGCACCAGCTCCACGACGGCGGGGGCGGCGAGGTGGACGGCCTCGGCGCCGAGCTCGCAGCGGCGCCCGGCGAAGTCGACGGTGAGGATCTGGCCGCCGAGCCGGTCGGCGGACTCCAGCACGGTGACGCGGGAGCCGGCCTGGGCGAGCCGGCGGGCGGCGAGCAGGCCGGTGACCCCGCCGCCGATGACGATCGAGCGAGCCGGGACGCTCCGGGGGGCAGGCGAGGTGGGGGCGGGCATGGGATCCACTGTAGTGAGCGGGGCGGGGCCACCCAGCGGCAGGTCCCCCTTTGACATGCCAAAAACCGTGTTATAGGTCGGGCGCGGGCGCCCGCCAGGCCGGCACCGAGCGCACCTGCGCAGCGCCGCGGCGGGTGGTCCGTGGGCCCGGCCCGGACCGGACTGGGGCAAACTGGACCCATGTCGACGACCGAGACCTCGCCCGCCCCGGCCGCCGTGCTCGCCGAGCTCCACGGTCACGCCCGCCGCTGGTCCCTGGCGCTGGCCGTCACGGGCTTCGCCGTCCTGCTGCTCGCCATGGTGTGGAACGTCCTCACCCCGTGGGGCCAGCGGCTGGACCAGAAGGCCTTCGCCTCGATCGCCATCACCGACACCTTCCGCTACCAGCACCTCGGGACCGTGCTCGGGCCCGTCGAGGTGCGGATGCTCGGCGTCGCCTTCGCCGTGTGCGCCGTCCTCGCGCTGATCCGCCGCCGGCTCGACCTCGCCGCCGCGGCCCTGGTGGTGGTGGTGGGCGCCAACGCGACCGCCTACCTCACCCGCGTGCTCCTCGTGCCCCGCCCCGACTACGGCGTCGGCGACCTGGGGCCGCTCAACTCCGCGCCCAGCGGGCACGCCGTCGCCGCCGCCTCGATCGCCATCGCCATCGTGCTGGTCACGCCGATGACGATGAGGTTCTGGGTGACCTTCGCCGCGGCGCTGTGGGCCGCGTGGGTCTCCCTCGGCGTCGTCGTGGTGCGGATGAACCGCCCCGGCGACGTCATCGCGGCGCTCGCGGTCGTGGCGATGTGGGCCGGCCTCGGCGTCGGGGTGGCGGCCGTCCTCGCCGGGCGGCCCCGGCTGCGGCGGGCGCTGCGCGAGTTTCGCCGCCAGGTGCGGGGGCTCGGCTGGCAGCGGGAGCGCGAGCGGCGGGTGGCCAGCGCGCCATACGGCCTGACGCTGCTGGTGCTCTCGGGGCTGTCGGCCGTCATGGTGATGGGGGTGCTGCTGGTGTCGTGGGGCGTCGGCGTGATCGCGACCCCGCTCGGGATCCTGCTGGGCATCGGCTCGCTGCTGACCGTCGGGGCCCTCGTGGGCGTGCTTGTCGGCGCGACGTCCCGGGCGGTCGAGAAGTACCTGCGCTGACGCGAGCGGCCGGGAGCCCCGTGGCTCCCGGCCGCTCGCGTGCGTGGGCCCGGCTACTTGCGCCGGACGGTCAGGGTGGTGCTGGTCGCGGTGGTCTGACGGCCCGCCAGCGAGATCGTGTGCGGACCCGCAGGCGCCGTCGACGGGACCGTCAGCTTGTAGAAGCCGGTGCCGTCCGCCGCGATCGTCACCGTGGCCACGGGCTTGCCGTCCCACGCGACCGTGACGACGTCGCCGGGCGTCCAGCCGGCGAGGGTGAGCTCGACCTTCTGGCCCGGCTTGCGGACGGTGTTGTCCGCGGTGACGCTGCCGGGGGCGTAGAGGTGCAGCGCCGGCCGGATCCGCGCGACCTGCGGGTCGTGGTCGGAGCTCTGCACCGCGAACTCGCTGTTGATGTGCGCGACCTGCAGCTGCGTGGCGGCCTTGAGGTTGGGCGACACCATGATGTGGTCCAGCGTCTGGCTGATGCCGTTGAAGACGTAGGAGTAGCGCTCGTTCTCCGGCAGCGACCACATGGTGTCGTAGACGACGCTCCCGTCCCCGGTGAGCGCCTTCATCGGCGCCGAGAACTGGTAGTCGTTGAAGTCGCCGCCGAGCACGACGTTGGCCTGCGGGTCGACGGCCTTGACCTGCTCGACGAAAGCGCGCAGCGACTGCGCCTGCTGGGTGCGCTGCACCTCGGAGGCGCGGTTGGGCGGCTGGAAGCGGCCGTCGGCGGTGTCGTCGCCACCCTTGGAGTTGAAGTGGTTGGCCACCACGATCATCTTGCGGCCACGGAAGACGAACTCCCCGGCGAGCGGCTTGCGGCTGGAGGCCCAGGCCGGGTTGGTCGGGTCGACGCGGCCCGGGCTGGCCGACAGGGCCGGGGTGTCGACGAGGCCGGGGGTGGTGTCCTTGGTGACCGTCGTCGCGGTCGTCGCCGTGCCGCCCTGCCGCTGCACGAAGGTGACCCGCTGCGGGTTGTAGAAGAACGCGACCCGGATGTTGCCGCCGGGCTGGCCGCCGTCCTTGCCGTCCTCGGGGTTGATCCAGGCAGCCTGGTATGCCGGACCGCCCGCGGCCCGGATCGCCGCCAGCAGCTTGTCGGAGGTCTGCGTGGAGTCGACCGTGCCGTCGTTGGTCGCGCCGCTGTTGTCCTGGATCTCCTCGACGGTCAGCACGTCGGGGGAGCGCAGGGTGGTGACGACGCCGGCGGCGAGCGCGTCGAACTTGCTCCGTGGGTCGGCGGGGGCGAGGTTCTCGACGTTATAGGTGGCCACGGTGAGCTGGTCGTCGGCGGCCGCAGCGACCACGGTGCGCGGCAGCTGGTTGTCCACCCTGCCCCCGAGCTGGGTGGCGGCGATGGTGTAGCCGCCATACGTGCTCCAGTCGACGGGGCCGGTGGTGGCGCCCTGCAGGACGTCGCCCACGTTGGCCGCCGGGACCTGCCCGTCGACGGGCATGACGAGCATGCGGCCGGTCGGGGTGCCGTCGTAGTCGGCGATGTAGGTGCCGCCGCGCGGGGTGCGCAGCTCGTCGGGCTTGGTCTGCACGTAGATCTCGCCGTACTGCTGCTTGCCGGGGCCGACGACGCGGGCGTCGGCGACGGTGACCAGCTCGCCCTCGTGGGACTCGTACCACTCGATGGCGGAGCGGTGCGGGTCGAGCACGAGGTCCTCGACGTTGCCGCTCGGGGGCTTCGGGGCGTAGGTGTCGGGCAGGTCCGCCGGCAGCGTCAGGGCCTGGGGGAGGGCGTTGCCGCTGGAGAGGACGTTGACCACCGTCTTGGTGATCTCGGTCATCGACAGGTTGGCGGTGGTGGCGACCGTCTCGCCGCTGGACAACGGGTAGTAGTCGCTGACCTGGCCGCTGACCAGGACCGAGTCGCCGACCTTGACCGTGATCGGGGAGGACGCGGTGAAGACGAACACGCCGGTGGAGGCGTTGGCCTTGGCCGGGTCCTTGGCCGGCTGCTGGATCCAGAAGCCCTTGGTGCGGCCGGTGGCGCGGACCGCCGTGACGATGCCCGGGACGTTGGTGACGGCCTGGCCCTTGAGCGGGGAGAGGAAGCCGGGACCCTGGATGTCCTGGATGGTCGTGCTGCCGGGGGTGGGCGTCGGGTCGGTGGGGCCGGTGCCGACGGTGACCTCCGCGGGGGTCGGGGCTGCCGCCGTGTAGTCCTTGCTGTTGTCCCACCCGCTCGTCGGCGTGGGCAGGGTGCGTGAGATCGACGTCGCGTTGGTGGTGGCGGGGGCGGCGGCCACGACGTAGTCGGTCGCGGTGCCCCACCCGACGTAGTCGACCACGCCGGGGGCCGCGTCGCAGTCGGCGCCGCAGGTCAGGGCAGCGGCGGTGCTGACGAGGGCGATCCGGCCGGCCGTGCCCGACATCGCGATGGTGCCCTGCACGTCCGTGCGCGGCAGGGCAGCGGCGGCGGTGTTGGCGCCCGCGGCCTCGGCGACCACGTAGGTGCTGTGCGGGGCGATGGTGCCGGTCAGGGCCGTGCGCTGCCAGGACGTGCCGGTGGCGGAGGCGTACTGCACCGACCAGCCGTCGAGGCTGACGGGCTGGTCCGAGGAGTTGTAGAGCTCGACGAAGTCGTTGCGGTAGGGGGCGCCGGTGTTGCCGCCTCCGCCGAAGACCTCGGAGATCACGACGGGGCTGGCCTGGTCGACGGCCTGCGCCGCGACGGGGACGGTGAGGCCGGCGCCCGCGAGCAGCGCGACGGCGCTCAGGCGGGTGACGGCGCGCAGGTGGACGCGCATGATGGGGGGCTCCTGTGGGCGGTGCGGGGGCGACGGCGTCGTCGCTGGGAGATCACGACCGTAACCCCGCGTGACGGTGCGTTCGGGACCGCCACGTGTCGTGAGGATGACGCCCAGGTGATCAGTTTGTGGCGGGGTGCCCGGTCCGCCGGGCGGGTCGGCATACGGCCTGGGCCGGGGGCCCGACGGTAGGGTGACGGGCGTGTTGAGGACGACGGCCGCGATCGCGGCAGGCAAGCTCGCTCGGAGGGCCTCGCGGCTGCGGGGCGGTGGCAGCGGCGGCTCGGCGCTCCCGGGGCTGGTGGCGGAGCGCATCGACCCCAGCTTCCTACGGTCGACCCTCGGTGGCCTGCCGCGGGGCATCGTCGTCATCAGCGGCACCAACGGCAAGACGACCACCACCAAGATGGTGGTGGCGCTGCTGCGGGCCCACGGCCTGCGCGTCCTGACCAACCCCACCGGGTCCAACTTCACCCGCGGCGTGATCTCCTCGATGCTCGCCGAGCTGCCGCTGACCGGCCGCGTCGACGCCGACATCGCCGTGCTCGAGCTCGACGAGGCGCACGCCCTGAAGTTCGCCGAGGTCGTGCGCCCGACCTACGCGATGCTGCTCAACGTCGCGCGGGACCAGCTGGACCGGTTCGCCGAGATCGACTACACCGCCAAGCTCCTCACCCGCCTCGCGGAGCAGACCACCCGCGGCGTCGTGCTCAACCGCGACGACTCCTTCATCTCCCGCGTGGACGAGCACGTCCTCGCCGGCGTGGAGGTGCGGTGGTTCGGCGTCGCGCCCGTCATCGCCGACCGGCTGCCCGAGCTGCAGGAGGCGGACGTCCGGTTCGCCGAGGCGGACCAGGTGCCCGACCCGGGCCCGACCGACGGCCTCCTCGAGCCGGTCGACGACCACGCCTTCTGGATCCGCTTCGGCGACGGCCACGACGTCGGGCCGGTGACGCTGCGCCAGCGAGGGCTCGCCGCGATGATCAACGCGACCGCGGCGACCTCGCTCGTGCGGCTGCTGCTCGGGGCGGAGTTCCGGCATACGACCGCGGCTGAGGCGCTGCGGCAGGTGACGCCGCCCTTCGGGCGCGGCGAGGTCGTCGAGGTGGACGGGCAGGCGCTCGAGCTGGTGCTCGTCAAGAACCCGGCCGGGTTCACCGTCGCGCTCGGGACCTACGGCACGACCCCCGTCGCGTCGATGATCGCGATCAACGACAACTACGCCGACGGGCAGGACGTCTCCTGGCTGTATGACGTGAGCTTCGAGTCCCTCCGCGATCTCGGCGTCGCGGTCACGAGCGGGGTGCGGGCCTACGACATGGCGCTGCGGCTGCGCTACGACGACGTCGCGGTGGCGGCGGTGGAGCCCGAGCTCGAGGCGGCGCTGGACCTCTTCCTGGCCGAGCACCCCGACGAGCCCAAGCGGATCTTCTGCACCTACACGGCGATGATGGCGCTGCGGCGCGTGCTCGCCCAGCGCTACGACCTGCCCGACTTCGGCGAGGAGGCGAAGGCCTGATGAGCGACATCGCGAGCGGGGCCGGCGACCGCAGGAGCAAGGGCACCGTCACCCTCGTCCACCTCTACCCCCGCGAGATGAGCATCTACGGCGACCTCGGCAACACCCGCGCGCTCGCGTCGCGGCTGCGGTGGCACGGCTACGACGTCGAGGTGGTCGGGCACGCCCCCGGCGATCGGCTGCCCGACGAGCCGCACCTCGTCGTCGGCGGCGGCGGCCAGGACTCCGGGCAGGCCCGGGTCGAGGACGACCTAGCGCGCGTCGGCGACCGCCTCGTCGAGCTGGCCGCCGACGGCTGCCCGATGCTCGCGATCTGCGGGATGTACCAGCTCTTCGGCAACGCCTTCATCACCGTCGAGGGCCAGCGGCTCCCCGGCCTCGGCATCCTCGACGTCACCACGACCGGCAACCCGACCCGCATGATCGGCGGCATCGTCCTGGACACGGAGTGGGGCGAGGTCGTCGGATTCGAGAACCACTCCGGCGCAACGGTGCTCGGGCCCGCGCAGCAGCCCTTCGGGCGGGTCCTGGCGGGACGCGGCAACAACGGCACCGACGGCACCGAGGGCGCCCGCACGCACCACGTCATCGGCACCTACCTGCACGGCCCGATCCTGCCCGCGAACCCCACCCTCGCGGACGCGCTGGTCGGGTGGGCGGCGGAGCGGGCGACCGGTCGGCCCTTCGAGCCCGTCGAGATCGACGACGCGTATGCCGATCACGCCCGCACCCGTCAGGTCCGCCGCCTGCTCGCCGCCGACCGCCGACGGTAGAGGGGCAGGGGGAGCGGACTGGGCGACCACGACGTGTCCCGGGGGTGTGGTTGTGGTCGGTATGGCGGGCCGGGGCGACCACGACGTGTCCCGGGGGTGTGGTTGTGGTCGGCATGGCGGGGCCCGAAGGCAGGTGCCGCGGGTCAGGAGGTGGCGGGGCGGCGACCGGCATACCGGCCCTTGGTGAGCCACCACACCAGGCCACCCAGGGCGCCGAGCGGCAGCTCGAGCAGGTGGGTGTAGATGGTGAAGAGCACGATCCCCGCGGCCGCCGGCGCGTGCGCGGCGCCGAACCCGACGAGCGCGATCGCGGTCCCGGCCTCGGTGACACCCACCCCACCGGGTGTCACGCCGACGGCGGTCAGCAGCCGCCCGATGGCGAACGCCGCGAAGAAGTGCGCCAGCGACAGGTGCACGCCGGTGGCCCGCAGGCACAGCACGAAGAGGGCGTACTGGAACCCGAAGAACCCGATCATCCCGAAGGTCATGGACACCCAGCCGGTCTCGACGACGTGGCCGATGCGGGCGCGCAGGTCGGCGACCAGCGCGTCGACGCCCTGCCCGGGGCTGCGTCGGATCCGGCGCACCAGCGGCCCGATCACGCGGTCCAGCGACCGCCCGGTGGTCGTGGCGACGCGCTCGGACGCGATCGTCGCGACGAACCACGCCAGCAGCCCGAGCCCGACGAGCGCGCCGACTCCCGCCCCGCGCGCCACCCCGGGGGGCATGGGCTCGCCGGCGAGCAGCAGGACGGAGATGCCGAGCACGGGCAGCGCCATACGGCCGAGGACGTTCCAGACGCCGCTGACGATCAGGGAGGTGGAGATGTCGCGGGCGGTGAAGCCCCAGGAGCGATACATGCCATATGTCGCAGCCGCCCCCATCGCGCCGCCGCCCGGCAGCAGGTTGCCCGCCGCCGAGCCCGCGACGTTGACCATGAGCGCCTGCGGGTGGCTGAGCCCGGGCAGCGACCCGGTCAGCGTGAAGGTGTAGCACCACAGCGCCGTGAGCATGAGCGCGAGCAGCCCGAGGGTGTCGGCCCACGACAGCAGCCGCAGCTGTGCCCACAACGCGGACCAGGTGGTCTCGGCGAAGTGGGGCAGCCCCCACACCAGCAGCGCGGCCGCGAGGCCGATCCCGACGACGGCCTGGAGCAGGGTGCGCCACGGCGGTGGTCGGCGCTGGGTCGGCCCCTCGGTGGCGCCCCCCGACGCCACGGTCAGCCCAGCCCGTCGAAGACGTCCCGGGCCATCGGTGACCCCGGGGGTCGGGAGGCGTCCACGAACCACTCGCGCTGGAAGACCAGGTCGTAGAGCGGGCGGGGGATCCGCAGGAAGGCCGCCAGGGTGCGGTCGCCGTCGTCGGTGGCGGCCTGCGAGGCGTGCGCCCGCATCGAGGCGCGCTTGGCCGCGATGTGCCGGCGCACGTCGACGCGGTGGGTGATCTCGGACGCGGCGGAGAAGTGGTGGTCGAAGGATGCCCGGTCGAAGTCGGGTGGGAAGCGGTAGACCAGCGACACGAGGTCCAAGGCCCGGCAGATGAGGTCCCGCGGCACCGTGGCCTGCAGCACCCGCGGCGTCCCGGCCAGCTCGGCGGCGCGCGCCCCGACGCGGTGCACCTGCACGTGGTCGCGGTGGCCGTAGCCGCCGTGGCGGTCGTAGGTCAGCAGCACGTCCACCGACTCCTCGCGCAGGATCCGCGCCAGCCGCTCGGCGGCCTCGTCCACGTCGGCCCGCACGAACCGCGTCATGCCCTCCGGGTCGGGGTAGAGCTCCGCGCCGGACCCGCTGTCGGCGTAGCCCAGCCACTCGACCCGCGCCACGCCGAGGGCGCGGCACGAGCGCATCAGCTCACCGAGGCGCCGCTCGCCGAGGGACTGGGTGGCGGAGCCGGCATACGCGCTGGAGGTGAGGCCGAGGTCACCGTCGGTGGCGGTGACCACGATGACCCGGTGGCCCTCGGCGGCGGCGCGCGCGAGCGTCCCGGAGGTGAGCAGGGCCTCGTCGTCGGGGTGGGCGTGGAACGCGAGCAGTGTGTGTGACATCGGCTCCATCCTTGCGCATGGCAGGGTGGATGTCGTGAAGGTGGCCCTGCTGTCGGACTGCTATCTGCCGCGCCTCGGAGGGATCGAGGTGCAGGTCCACGACCTGGCGGGGTGGCTGCGGCGGGCGGGCCACGAGGTCGAGGTGTTCACGGCCACGCCCGGGCGGTCGGGGGAGCGGCACGGCGCCGTCGAGCTGGTGGACGGCGTCCCGGTGCACCACCTGGCGCTGCGACTGCCCGGCGACCTCCCGGTCAACCCGTGGGCCCCGCCGGAGCTGCGGCGACGGCTGCTGGCGGGCGGCTTCGACGTGGCGCACGTGCACATGGGGGTGGTGAGCCCGTTCGCGAGCGACGCGGCCGACGTGGCGCTCGCGGCCGGGATCCCCACGGCGATCACCTGGCACTGCGTGCTGGACGTCATGGAGCAGGTCCTGCGGGTCAGCGGCCGGGTGGGTCGCTGGGCCGAGCAGGGCGCGGCTCTGTCGGCCGTGAGCCGTATGGCGGCCCGCCCGCTCCAACGCCTCGCCCCTCGGGCCCGGGTCGCCGTGCTGCCCAACGGGATCGACGTGGACCGGTGGCGCCCGTCGGTGGATGTCGTTGTGGCACAGCAGGTTTCGGCGCAGGAGTTTCCGGCGCAGCCGGTTCCCGATGTGCAGGGTCTGGCGACGCTGGTGACCGCGATGCGGCTGGCGCGGCGCAAACGCCCGGTGCCCCTGCTGCGGGTGCTGCGGCGGGTCGAGGACCAGGTCGGGCCCGAGATCGACTGGCGGCTCGACGTCTTCGGGGACGGGCCGCAGCGCCGGCTGATGCAGACCTACCTGCGCGACGCCCGGCTGACGCACCGGGTCCGGTTGCGCGGCAGGGTGACTCGCGACGAGCTGCTCGAGTCCTACCGGGGGGCGGTGGGATACGTGTCACCGGTGCGGCTGGAGGCCTTCGGCATCGCGGCGCTGGAGGCGCGCGCCGCGGGGCTGCCGGTGGTGGGCATGCGGGGCAGCGGGGTGGAAGAGTTCGTCGAGCACGGGGTCTCGGGGCTGCTCGCGGCGGGTGATCGCGAGCTGGGTGCACACCTGGTTACCCTGGTGTCGGATCCGGCGGAGCAGCAACGGATCCGAGCCCACAACGTGGCGACCCCACCGGCCCAGTCCTGGACGCAGGTGGTGCGCCTGGCCGAGACCGAGCTGCGCCGGGCGCAGGCGATCCGGGCGGGGACGACCCGGGCGGGGACGACCCGGGAGGGGACGAACGCAGGATGACGCAGATGGAGCCGGGCAGGCTCGAGCAGGACGACTACGGCCGGATCGTGCGCAACGGGCGCGTCCTGGACTCCCCGGTGCAGGTCGACGGCTACGACCGGGACGGGCGACGCTGCGTGGCCCTGGACCTGCCGCACGGCGTCGACCCGGCAGACCTGCTGCGCGCTCACGGGTGGGAGCCGCTGCGGGCCATGTCGGCCGAGCGGTCCATCGGTGACGCCCACGCCGTGGTGCTCTCCTACGCCGTGGACCCTCGTGAGGGCGGTCCGGCGCCGCTGCCCCGTCACCCCGTCCCGGTGGACGAGGGGATCGAGCTGGACCCGCAGCAGCCGCCGCTGGTGCGGACCCGGATCGCCGCCTACGCCGTGGTCACCGGCGACGCAGGGGTGCTGCTGACCGTCAACTCGGCCCGCACCAACGCAGCCGGCACCTGGGGGCTGCCCGGCGGCGGTGTCGAACCCGGCGAGGACCCCGCCGCCGCCGTCGTCCGCGAGGTGTGGGAGGAGACCGGGCAGGACATCACGCGGCCCCGGCTGGCGGCGGTGCTCAGCCACCACTGGATCGGCCGGTCCCCCAAGGGAGTGCTGGAGGACTTCCAGGCGGTGCGGCTCGTCTACCGGGCCGACGCCCCGCGCCCGGTGCCGGTGGTCGTGCACGACGCCGACGGGACCACCGAGTCGGCGGCCTGGGTGCCCCACGAGCAGGTGGCCGGGCTCCCGCTCGCTCCGGCCTGGCGGGACCTGCCGTCGTGGCTGGCGCCGGAGCGGCGCTGAGCCGGGTCTGAGCCGAACTCAGCCGGCCCTGAGCCGGGCTCAGCCGGCTCAGCGCCCGCGCCGGCCGATCCCCACCGCGCCCACCAGCAGCAGCACGATCCCGACCCCCACGACCACCCAGGGACCCCACGCGACCAGGTCGATGGTCAGGACGTCGAGCTGACGCAGCAGGACGGTCACCGCGACGAGCAGGCCCAGCAGGCCCACCACGATCGCCGGCGCATAGGGTCCGTGCGGCTGGGCAGCGGCCTCGAGCTCGGCCAACCGCCGCGCCTCCTCCGGGTCCATCGGGTAGAACCTCGAGCTGCTCATCGCGCGACCTCCTCGATCGTCAGCTGGCCGAGCCCGACCTGGGCCCGCAGCACCAGCGCCGGGGTCCCGGTGCCGATGGTCGTGGTGCCGTCCCCCACCGACTGGGTGGTGCCGTCGGCGCGTCGCACCTCGACGTCGCCGAGGCCGACGTGGCTGCGCACCTCCACGGTGGTGCCCTGCGGGACCCGCACGGTCATGTCGCCCATCCCCACCTGGACGCCGACCTCCCGACCGTCGAACGAGGCCGCGCCCACCTGCGTGAGGTCGAGGGTCCCGTCGCCGGCGCCCACCTGATAGCTGGATCCCGGGGGCAGCGACGTGGGCGTCCAGCTCCGGCTCCCCGCGCCCATGCTCACCGACCACGGCCCGGTGCGGGGGCCGTCGAGGGGCAGCTGGCCGCTGATGCCGACCGTGGTGATGGCGAGCGCGACGACCACCGGCACCGTGAATCCCCCACGGCGCCCGGCCAACCCGATCACCACCAGCAGCATCGAGCACAGCGCCAGGGCGACGGCGGCGGCGACGACATACGGGCTGCCGACGTGCAGGCGACCGGTGCTGGAGGCGGCGATGACGGCACCGGCTCCCGCCACGGCCAGCCCCAGCGTGGCCGCGGTCCCCGGCCAGCCGAGGGTCGGGCGACGCCGCCGCACCGGCACGTATGCCGCGCCCGTGGTCGACGGGGTCATCGATGCCGGCGGCGACGGGGTGCTCGACGCCTGCGACGACGGGGTGCTCGACGCGAGAGCCGGCCCGGTCGCGGTGGCGGGGCTGTCCGGGGCGGCCGGAGTCCAGGTGGCCGCAGCGGTGCGGTCGGGGCTGGCGTCGGCAGGGACGGCGGGGGTGGGGGTGGCGTCGGGCGCACCCACGGTGGGCGGGAGGGTCGGGCGCGGGTCGGTCGGGCTGGGCTCGGTGGGTCCCTGGTCCGACGTGCCCTGGCCGGCGCGGCGACCACGACGGCCGTGCCCCGTGCAGCCGCCGCCGGACCGGCTCCACCAGACGAGACCGGCCGCCACGACGACGAGCCACAGCGCCACCGTGCCGACGCCCAGGCGACCGTCGTGGCCGATGCCCCACCCGTCGCCGAGCCCCCCGACCAGCACGATCCCCGTGAACACCAGCAGCACCACGGAGTCGCCGTCGCCGTGCCGGACGGCCTTCTCCAGCGGGATCTCGCCCTTGGTGTCGGCCATCAGCGAGAACGCCAGGAAGTAGGCCGGGAACCCGAATCCCCCCAGCACCAGCAGCAGCCCCCACACGACCCGCACCACGACGGGGTCCACGCCGATCTTGTCGGCGACCCCGCCGCACACCCCGGCGACCCAGCGGTCGGAGAGCCGCCGGCGGATGCCGGTGTCTCGCACCCGCTGGAAGAACCGGTCCAGGCTGTCGCGGGGAGGGGGCGGTTGCTGCGTCATACGGACACTGTGGTCCGGGCCGCGGGCCGGGGCCATGAGGGTCGGCCCTGACAGCACCCTGAGGGCGCCCCTGAACCCCCGCCCGGGTGCTCGTGCGCGGGTGCCGCATGGGTCAGGATGGGAGCATGCCCGCGCCCTACGAGCAGACCGGCAGCGTCGCGTCGACCGACGCGCCGCCGCGACTGCTGCGCCCCGTCGACGACGGCTGGGTCGCGGGGGTGTGCGCGGGGCTGGCCGAGCACCTGCGGCTGCGGCCCGCGCTGGTGCGCGTGGCGATGGTGCTGCTGACGGTCTTCGGCATGGGGCTGGGCGTCCTCGCCTACCTGGCCGTGTGGGCCCTTACGCCGCAGCGCCTCGGCCCGGACGGCCCGGCCCGCACCGCACCCACCGGCGTCACCGGGGCGACGGGCGGCGCTACCGCGGCCCCCCGCCGGCGCATCCTCTCGCGCAGCCGGCTGCTCCACGACGAGGCCGTGGTCAACCTGCTGCTCGGGCTGGGGCTGGCGGTGCTCGGCGGCGCGATCCTGCTGACGCGCGCCGGCGTCGACCTGCGCCTCGGCCTCACCCTCCCGCTCGGGCTCATGGCCAGCGGCGCGATCGTCGTGTGGGCGCAGCTCGACCGCAGCGAGCGGGACCGGTTCCTGCAGCAGTCGGCCGCGGACTCCCGGGCCGGCCTGGCCCGCGTGATGACGGGGGTCGTGCTCACCGTCGCCGGCGTCGTCGTCCTCGCCACCCGCGCCCAGGGCCTTGGAGGTCTCGGCGACGCGGCCCTGTCGGCCGTCGCGGTCCTGGCCGGGCTGCTCGTGATCCTCGCGCCCTGGGGCATCCGGCTCTGGGAGGGCCTCAAGGAGGAGCAGGCCGAGCGCGTGCGCGCCACCGAGCGCGCCGACATGGCCGCCCACCTGCACGACTCGGTGCTGCAGACGCTCGCCCTGATCCAGCGCACCGCCGACGACCCCACCGCCGTGCAACGGCTGGCCCGCGCCCAGGAGCGGGAACTCCGGTCCTGGCTGTATGGCGGCGGCCAGAGCGCCCCCACCACCCTCGCCGCCGCCGCGGCCGCCGTCGCCCACGAGGTCGAGGACCGCCACGGCGTCCCGATCGAGCTCGTCGTCACCGGCGACGTCGACCTTGACGACGACGTGTCCGCGCTGGTCCGCGCCCTCGGCGAGGCGCTCAACAACGCCGTCCGGCACGGCGCCGCACCCGTGTCGGCCTACGTCGAGGCCGGACCGTCCGGGGTGGAGGCGTTCGTGCGCGACCACGGTCCGGGCTTCGACCTCGACCAGGTGCCGCCCGACCGGCTCGGGGTGCGGCGATCCGTGATCGACCGGATGGACCGCCACGGCGGCAGCGCCCGCATCCGCCGCCTCGACGACGGCACCGAGGTCGCGCTCACCCTCCCACCACGACCCACGACCGAGGAGCCCTGATGCTGCCCCCCACGACCCCGATCCGCCTCGTCCTCGTCGACGACCACCGCATGTTCCGCGCGGGCGTGCGCACCGAGCTCGACGCGTCGCTGCCGGTGGTGGGGGAGGCCGGCGACGTCGAGTCGGCCGTCGCCGTCATCAAGGCCGAACGCCCCGACGTGGTGCTGCTCGACGTGCACCTCCCCGGCGGGGACGGCCGCGGGGGCACCGACGTCATCCTGGGGTGCGCCGGGTGCACCACCGAGGCGGGGGCGCCGGTGCGGTTCCTGGCGCTGTCGGTCAGCGACGCCGCGGAGGACGTCATCTCGGTGATCCGCGCCGGGGCCCGCGGCTACGTCACCAAGACCATCAGCGGGTCGGACCTGGTGACCGCCATACGGCGGGTCGCGGACGGGGACGCGGTCTTCAGCCCGCGGCTGGCGGGCTTCGTGCTCGACGCGTTCGGCGCCGCGGCGGGCGAGATCGCCGAGGTGGACGAAGAGCTCGACCGCCTGTCCGCGCGCGAGCGCGAGGTGATGCGGCTGATCGCCCGCGGCTACCAGTACAAGGAGGTCGCCAAGGAGCTCTTCATCTCCGTCAAGACCGTCGAGACGCACGTGTCGAGCGTGCTGCGCAAGCTCCAGCTGTCGAGCCGCCACGAGCTGACCGCCTGGGCCATGAACCGCCACCTCCTCTAGACCGGTCGGCGGCTCGGGCGGTCGGTCAGTCGGTCGGTCAGGGCAGAGCCAGCCGGAAGACCGTGCGCCAGGTCTGGGCGATCTGCTTGTGCAGCGGGCCGGTGACGTAGGGCAGGCCGTAGCGGTCGCAGATCTCGCGCACGCGGACCGCGATCTCGGCATACCGGTTGCTCGGCAGGTCGGGGTAGAGGTGGTGCTCGATCTGGTGCGACAGGTTGCCCGTCATGAGGTGCATGAGCTTGCTGCCGGAGATGTTGCAGGACCCGATCATCTGGCGGATGTACCAGTCGCCGCGGGTCTCGCCCTCGATCATCTCCTCGCTGAAGAACTCCACCCCGTCGGGGAAGTGGCCGCAGAAGATGACGGTGTGCGCCCACAGGTTGCGGATGCAGTTGGCCGCGAAGGTCCCGGCCAGCGTCGCCGTCCCCGACCGCGACACCGCCTGGGCCAGCAGCGGCGTGGCGACGTAGTCCTTGCCGGCCTGCTTGGCGGCCTTGACCCCGAGGGCGCGCAGGTCGCGGTTGAGCGCCTCGCGGGACTTCTTGCCCGTCTGCACGTCCTGCAGCTCCAGGTCGTAGAACGCGATGCCCCACTCGAAGAAGGGCGCGAGGACCATGTTGTAGAGCGGGTTGCCGAGGTTGACGGGCTTCCACGGCTGGTCCTTGCTGACCCGCAGCAGGTTGTAGCCGACGTCGGAGTCCTTGCCGATGACGTTGGTCCAGGTGTGGTGCAGGTCGTTGTGGGTGTGCTTCCACCCCGACGCCGGCGCCACGAAGTCCCACTCCCAGGTGGAGGAGTGGATGTCCGGGTCGCGCATCCAGTCCCACTGGCCGTGGATGACGTTGTGCCCGATCTCCATGTTCTCCAAGATCTTGGCGACGGACATGAGCCCGACCCCGGCGACCCAGGCGGCCTTGCGCTTGCCGGCGAGGACCAGGGTGGCGCGTCCGGCCAGCTCCAGCGAGCGCTGCACCCGGATGACGCGGCGGATGTAGGCGGCGTCGGCGGCGCCGCGGCCAGCCACGACCTCGGCGCGCAGCGCGTCGAGCTCGCGGCCGAGCTCGGCGACCTGCTCGTCCGTCAGGTGGCGGGCGTGCTCGGGGCGCTGCACGGGGGCGCCGGTGCTGGCCAGCCCGGGGGTGCGGGTGGCGACGGAGGCTCGCTCGGCGAGTGCGGTCACAGGGGTTACCTCAGATCTCGAGATGGCACGGTCCCGCAGGTGCGGAGACACAGGTCTGGATGGTCTCGCCCTCCTCGCCGTGGACCTCGCCGGTGCGCAGGTCGCGCACCTTGCCGGCCCTCAGCGGTGTGAGGCACGTGTGGCAGATACCCATGCGGCAGCCGCTGGGCATCATGACGCCGGCCTGCTCGGCGGCGTCGAGCAGGGTGGTGTCGCCGTCGACCTCGACCTCTTTGTCGGAGCGCAGGAAGGTCACGACACCGCCCTCGCCGCCCTGGCCCTCGAGCACGACGGGGGCGAAGCGCTCGATCGTGAGGTGGTGCGCGGCATCGGCGTCGTGCCACAGCCGCTCGGCGGCGTCGAGGAGGTCCGCGGGCCCGCACGCGTAGGCCGCGCGCGAGCGCCAGTCGGGGCATACCTCATCGAGGTCGCGGGTGCTGGTGAGGTCGATGCGCCCGCGCTCGCCGGTGTGCCAGTGCACGACCCGCAGGCCCGGGTGCCGCTCGGCCAGGTCGGCCAGCTCGTCGGCGAAGAGCGCGTCGGCGCGGGTGCGCGAGGAGTGCACCAGCACCACGTCGGCGTCGTCACGGTGGCCCACCAGGGTGCGGACCATCGACATCACCGGGGTCAGCCCGCTGCCGGCGGTGAGCATCAGCAGCGGCCGCGGGTGCTCGGGGAGCACGAAGTCGCCCTGGGGGACGTCGAGGTGCAGCACGTCGCCCACGTGGGTGTCGCGGACCAGCGCGTTGGACACCAGGCCCTCGGCGTGGACGGTGATCGCCGGGTCCTCGCCGGCGGCGCTCGACAGCGAGTAGGACCGCCAGTGCCGGACCCCGTCGATCTCCACGCCGACCCGGGCCCACTGGCCCGCCATGTGGCTGTCCCACCCGCGGCCGGGGCGGAAGTGGATGGTGGTGGTGTCGTCGGTCTCGGGGACCACGCTGGTGACCACGCCGCGCAGCTGCCGGGGCGACGCCAGGGGGTCGACCAGCGACAGGAAGTCGGCGGGTCGCAGCGGTGTCGTGAGGGGCTGCGCCAGGGGTGAGAGCACGGGCCGCAGCGCCCGGGTGAGGCGATCGAGCGGACGCAATGACGGCATGATCCATGATCTCTCGCCGGACCGGCTCACGGCTCGTGGTCCGGCGACCGATATCGTCTCGTGATCTAGCACGGGACGATAATATCGGTCGGTATGACGACAAGCCCGCTGGGCGAGGCGCCGCCCTGGTTGTCCTTGCCCGCTGAAGTCGCGGCTCTGCTGCGCCCCCACGTCGAGGAGATGGTGACCGAGATCATCACCATGGTGCCGCGCGACGTCCCGGAGTATGCCAGGCCCATGGAGGGACGCTTCGGGGAGGGCCTGCAGCACGGGGTGGCGGTGGCGCTCAACCGCTTCCTGGACCTGCCGGGCTCGGCATACCCGGCCCTGACCCTGGAGTCCCGGCGGGTCTACGCCGGGCTGGGGCGGGGGGAGTACCGCTCGGGGCGACAGCTCGGCGCGTTGCTGGCCGCCTACCGCTCGGGGGCGCGGGTGACCTTCCGGTGCGCGTCGCGCATCGCGGTCGACGCGGACGTCCCGGCGGAGGTCCTGGTGCCGCTCGGCGAGTCGATCTTCGCCTACATCGACGAGCTGTCGGCGGCCTCGGTGCAGGGGTACGCCGACGAGCAGAACGAGCAGGTCGGCGAGCTCGAGCGCCGCCGCACCGAGCTGGCCGGGCTGCTGCTGCGGGGGCGCGCCGAGCCCACCGGGCTGCAGGCTGCGGCCGCGGCGGCCGGCTGGCACGTGCCCGCCCTGATCGCCGCCGTGGTGCTGCCGCGCTCCGGCGCCGACGGGCTGCGCCTCGCGCTCGGCCGCTCCGCCCTCGTCGTGGAGCGCGCCCAGGACGTCGTGGCGCTCGTGCCCGCCCCGGCCGGCGACCGGCCGCGGCGGGAGCTCGAGCGCGCCCTGCAGGGTCGCCGCGCCGTCGTCGGGCCCCCGCGCCCGGTGGCCGAGGTGCCCGAGTCGCTGCGGCTGACCCAGCTGACCATGGCGCGGGCCGCCCAGGCCGAGGCCCGCGGTGCCACCCGCCCGGACCCGATCTTCGTCTCCGACCACCTGCTCGACGTCGCGCTGTCCGCCGAGCCCGCCATCGTCGAGGACCTGGCGCGGCGGCGGCTGGCGCCGCTGGACCGCTTCGGCGCGGCGACCCGCGAGCGGCTGGCCGAGACGCTCTACCACTGGCTGCTGCACTGGGGGCAGCGGCAGCCGGTGGCGGACGCGCTGTCGGTGCACCCGCAGACCGTGGGATACCGCCTCGGGCAGCTGCGGGAGGCCTTCGGCGACGGCCTCGACGACGCCCAGACCCGGCTGGAGCTGCTGATCGCCCTGCGCGCGGGCCACCGCTGAGGCAGACTGCGCCCGTGACCGCCGTCAGCACGACCCTGGACTACCGCCTGCGCCCCACGTGGCGGGCGGCCACCGTGCCCCTCGGGGCCGGTCGTCCCGGCACCCTGGCCCGCCTCGGCCGGGTGCTGCGCGCCGCTCGCCGCAGCGACGTGCTCGTGCTCGACGGCACCAGCACTGCGGACAAGCTCGCCACCGCGCTCCTGGCCCGCGTGCCCCACGGGCCCGACGTCCTCGTGCTCGACTGCTCCTGGAAGCTCGGACCCGGACGCCTCCAGGCGCTCCTCACCCGCGCCGGGGTGCAGGCCATGGCCGGCCCCCGCACCACCTTCGTGGCCCTCACGGCGGAGGGCGCGGGCCAGTTCGCCCGGGTGCACCGCGTGGCCGCCGACCGGGTCGCCCACGTGCCCTGGCACCACGGTCTGGACGAGGAGGCGCTCGCCGCGGTCGTGACCGCGGACGGCCCGATCTTCAGCGGCGGCCGCACCGCCCGCGACTACCGGGCGCTGCTGCGCTGCGCCGCCACCCTCGACCGGCCCGTCGTCATCGCCACGGTGCCCGGGGGGATCCCCGCCGACGAGCCGGTCCCGCCGAGCGTGACCGTGCGCACCGAGCAGGACCCCGAGGCCTTCCGCCGCGACCTGCGCGCCGCCGAGGTGGTGGTGGTCGCGCTGGAGCGCCGCGACGACTGCGCCCCCGGGATCATGGTCCTGCTCGACGCCCTTGCCCTCGGCAAGCTGACGGTCGTCACCGACACCTTGGGCGTGCGCGAGCACGTCGAGCAGGGCGTGACCGGGTTCGTCGTCCCGGCTGAGGACGCCGACGCGCTCGGGCAGACCCTGCGCTGGTGCCTCGACCCCGCCAACACCGCAGCCGTCGCGGCGATCCGCGAGCGCGCCCGGGAGGTGGCGCGGGCGGCATACGGCCCGGAGCGGCACGTCGCGGAGCTGCTCGCGCTGGTGGACCGGACCGGCCGGCGGCGGCGCGCTCAGGGGCGGGTGCCGAAGACCCAGTCGTAGGCCGCGGCCACCACGGGGTCGGCGAAGCGCTCGGCGTAGAGCGCCCTCGCGCCCTCGACCTCGCGGGCCCGCACCTGCGGGTCGACCAGCGACGACAGCGCTCGCGCGGCGTCGACGACGTCGTCCACGATGCGCAGCCCGGGACGGGTCTCGGTGGCGATCCCCTCGGCGGCCACCGGGGTCGAGACCACCGGCAGTCCCCGCGCGAGCGCGTCCAGCGTCTTGATCTTGATGCCCGACCCGAAGCGCAGGGGGTTGACCAGGGCGCACATCCGGGACAGCGCCTCGTCCAGGTTGGGGACGAAGCCGTGCACCACGACCGCGTCACCCCACCGCCGCGCCTCCTCCAGCACCACCGTCGCGGCGTCGCGCCCGATGACGTGCAGCCGCGCGTCGGGGCGGGCGGCGAGCAGCCCGGGCATCCCCTCCTGCAGGAACCACAGCAGGCCGTCGTGGTTGTGGGCCAGCGACAGCAACCCCACGAAGGCGAAGTCGGGGGACCCGTCCCACCGGTCGGGGTGCTCGGCGGCGCTGCCCAGGCTGGGGATCGACGGCGGCACCGCGACCACGGCGGCGCCGGTCTCGTCGCGCAGCTGCTCGGCCTCCTCGGCGTTGAGCAGCACGGAGGTGGCGTGGTTGCGGGCGGCGAGCCGCTCGGTGCGGGCGACCCGGGCCTGCTCGAAGCGCAGCAGCGCCCGCCGCGTCACCGACAGCTGGGTGAGCCCGTGCAGGGCCCGCGGCACGTTGTGCGAGAACTGCCCCAGCGGGTCGAAGTCGGCGTCGATGGACTCGTCGTCCAGCACCGCGAGCATCCGCCGGTAGCGGACGCTGAACAGGTCGTCGAGGTAGAGCACCCGTCGGCCCCGGCTGCGCAGCGTGGCGACGTGCTGGTCCATCCGCACCGTGTCGATGATCTCCAGGTCCACGTCCAGGTCGACCAGGGTCTGGTGGATCCGCGCCGCGACCGCCGGGCTGTGGAGGAAGGCCTCCTGCAGGCTGCGGCCGCCCAGGCCGACCTTGCGGACGAGGCCCAGCAGCTGGTCGGTGCGGCTCGGCCGGCCCATCTCGTGCACCCGCACCCCGGCGAAGTCCGCCGCGCGCCGTAGCGGCCGACCCACGTGCAGGTAGTGGATGTCCTCGGCGGGCAGCCGGGTGCGCAGGTGACGCAGGAAGCCCGCCACCACCATCGCCTTGCCGCTGTCGGAGGGGTATGGCGCCACGGCGCTCACCACGGCCACCGACCGCACCGGCCCCTCGTGGAGGTGCTCCGACGGCTCGAGCAGCAGCTGCTGGTAGAGGCTGCGCAGGGTCTCGGTCCACACGGCCGCGGAGAAGGTGTGCTCGTAGCGGGCCCGCGCCGCCGCACCGAGCCACTCGCGGCGGGGCGCGTCCGCGGCGAGCTCGTGGATGGCCGCGGCGAGGGCGGGGGCGTCGCCGGCAGGGACGAGGATGCCGGCAGCGTCGTCCTGACCGTCGCCCCGACCCTCGTCCGACCCGTCGTGGCGTGCACCGTTGTCGTCCGCGCCGGTCACGATGTCCGGTATGCCGCCCACCCGGGTGGCCACGATCGGGCGCCCGGTCGCGAGGGCGCTGATGAGCGAGGTCGGCAGGGCGTCCTCGTGGCTGGGGTGGACGACCAGGTCGCAGGCGGCCAGCAGGTCGTCCACGTCGGAGCGGAAGCCGAGGACCCGCACCCGGCGCCGCAGCACCGGGTCCGCCTCGACCTGGGCCCGGACCTCCGTGAGCAGCGGGCCGTCGCCTGCGAGCGCGAGCACGACCGGCGGGTCCTCGGGCAGCTGTCGCACCGCCTCGAGGGCGACGGCGTGCCCCTTCTCGGGACGCATGAGGGAGACGGTCAGGGCGAGCACGGTGTCGTCGTCGACGCCGAGGGAGCGGCGGGTCGCCTCCCGCGTGGTGGTGGGGGACGGCTCGCGGACCCCGTTGGGCACCAACGAGATCGGGGTGGGGGCCTGGAAGGTGGTGTACCAGTCCCGCTGCGCTGCGGACAGCGCGACGACACGATCGGCCAGCCGGCCGCGCCCGAGCACCGCCAGCCTCACCCGGGCGGCGTGCGCCGGGGACGTGGGCTCGGCCTCGATGACGTGCAGGGTGGACACCGCCGGGACCCCGGCCAGCCGCGCGGCCAGTCCGCCGACGAGGTCGGCGTGCTTGAGGTGGGTGTGCACCACGTCGCCACGCTCGCGGCGCACGATCGCCGCCACCCGGCGGATCGCCCGCGGGTCGTAGCGGCCCGCGTGGAGCTGGTAGACCGTGGCGCCCGCCTCGGCGAGGCGGTGGGCGTTGCGGTCGTCGTCGGCGTCGGACAACCCGATCACCACGAGGCGCAGCCCCGCCTCCGGTGCGCTGCGCGCCAGCTCGACGAGGACGCTCTCCGCACCCCCGGCGCCGAGGGAGTGGATGACGTGGACGACGGTCAGGGGCGTCGGTCGTGCGGTCATGGTGTCTCCTTGGGGGTGGCGGGGGTGCGGGATCCCCCGGGTCGCCGGCTCCGGCGACGCAGGTCGACCAGCAGCGCGAGAGCGGCTCCAGCGGCAGCGCCGGCGGCCGCGCCGACGGCCAGGGTGGTCCGGTCGGGGCCGGGGGCCCAGGACGCCACCGGCTCCCAGCGGGTCCGGAAGAGGACGTCCAGACCGGCCCGGTGGACCGCCTCGTCGCCGAGGCGCATCGACTCGCGCGCCGTGGCTGCCGCCTGCTGCGGGGTCGCGCCGCTGGCGGCGAGCGTGATCAGCCCGGACGACGGGTCGCCCTGGGCGTCGACCTGGTGGCCGCCGGCGGCCGACGCGACGACGGCATACGTCGGGGCCGTGACCTCGCGGGTCCGCAGCGACAGCAGGTAGGAGCTGCTGTCCTGCGGCACGAGGTAGCCGACCGCGTAGGCCTGCGCCGGCCGGGGCAGGGCCCACACGACCAGCGCGACGGCGACCGCCCCCACCGCGGCTGCGGGCACGATCAGCCGCCACGGGCGGGGGCGACGGCGCCGTCCCGCCCGGGGGAGGGCGCCCCAGCCGAGGGCGTGGGCCTGGGTGGCCATCGCGGCGGCGAGCGCCACGACGAGGTAGAGGGTGCGTGCGTAGGTCAGGTGCAGGAAGACGCTGGCCGCGCACCAGGCGAGGAGGGCGCCGACCACGGCCGCGGCATACGGCCTGAGCTGGGCGCCGGGGGAGCCGGGGGCGAGGTCTGCCGGGGCGGTGCGCAGCACCGTCGCGGCGTGCCACAGCGCGACCGCGATGACCGACAGGAAGGCGAGCAGCCCCACCAACCCGATCTCCGCCCAGGTGCCGAGGTAGACGTTGTGCGGCGCCACGATGCGCTCCAGCCGCAGGTCGGTCGCGGCGGCGTAGTCGGGGAAGCGGGCGAAGTAGCCCCCGGGCCCGACCCCGGTGACCGGGTGCGCCTCGATCATCTTGGTGGCCACGGTCTGGGTGGCGATCCGCTCGCGCATCGACGCGTCGCCGGCCGCGACCTGACCGTCGTCGGACGCGCCGAGCACCGACAGCAGCCGCGACCCGACCCCTGGCAGCACCAGCACCAGCGGCAGCCCGACCGCGGCGGCGCCCAGCAGCGCCCGCCGGTCGAGGCCGCTGAGCAGCAGGTAGGCGCCGACCCCGACCAGCGCGCCGATCATCGTCCCGCGCGAGCCGGTCAGGTAGATGCCGACGAGCATCAACCCGATGCACCCGAGCGGCACGAGCGCGAGCAGCCGACGACCGTGCCTGACCGCGTCGTGGCCCAGCGCGAGCGCGAAGGGCAGCCCGAGGACCAGGAAGCGGCCCCAGAAGTTGGCGTCCGGCACCGGTCCGGCGTGCCGCTTGGTGACCACCCCGACGCCCTCGGCGGTCGTAACGGTCTCGAAGCCGCCGAAGGTCGCGGTGTTGCCGAGGAACCACTCGTTGAGCCCGCCGAGCAGGCAGATCACGGCCATCGGCACGACCATGGCCGCGGCGATCAGCCACCACCGGCGCAGCCCGCTCGCGAGCAGGCACACCACCACGACGAAGACGAGGTCCTTGACGACCCCGAGCACGGCGGCGGCCCCCCAGTCGGGCTCCACGCCGGTGCGCAGGAAGGCCACGCCGTCCAGGTCGGACAGCGCGCTGGACAGCGCAGCGGCCAGGACGTATGCCGTCATCGCCGCCACCGTCGCCCAGGGCACGGCCACGCGCTGGCGGACGCAGCGGTGGACGACCGTGACCACGCCGAGGGCGAGCAGCGCGAGGAAGGGCGAGACGGGCAGCCGCCCCTCGAGAACCCCGGAGGTGCCGGAGAGCTCGACCGCCACCATGGCAGCCAGCAGCGCCGTCGCCGATCTGGACGACGGGAGCGGCGTGCCGGGGGCGGGGCGGGTCATGGCTGCGGTCAGCCGGCCCGGCGGCGGGCGAGGGCGCGGGCGGCGGCCTCGGCGAGGATGCCCGCGAGCAGGCCGGCGAGGAGCGCGAGCAGCACCTTGAGCGGCAGCGAGAAGCCCTTGCCGGTGGGGGCGGACGGCTGCTGCTGCAGCACCTGCACGGTGTAGGGGGCGAGCACCTTGGTGATCTCCGGGGTGGCGGTGTCGACGACCTGGTCCAGGGTGCTGCGGACCGCGGCGGCGTCGGTGCCGGCGGCGGTGACCTTGACGACGGCGCTCGGGGCGATGTTGCCGGCCGTGACCTCGACCCTGCCGGCCTGGGGGTTCCAGCGGGGCTGGGCGTACATCTCGGCGGCGGTGGCGATGACCTGGCCGCGGCTCAGGGTGTCGAAGAGCGCGGCGCTGTCGGTGGCGCTCGCGGCCTTGGCCGGCACCACGACCACGTCGATCGTCGAGGTGTAGGTGGTGGGGCGCTGCAGCAGGAGCAGCCCCACGACGGCGGCGACGAGCACGCCGACGAGGGCCGGCCAGCGCAGCCGCCGCAGCGCGGGGCGGGGGTCGCGGCGGCTGGTGCTGCCGTGGGGCCGGTCGGTCATCGTGACTCCTCGGTCGTGGGCTCGGTGACCTCGGCGTAGAGGTCGTGCAGGGCGCGGGTCCAGGCCTGCATGGAGAACACCTGCTCGGCGCGCTGCCGCGCCGCGGTGCCGTAGGCGGCGCGGGCGGCCGGGTCGGTCATCAGGTCCGTCAGGGCGGCGGTCAGCGCGGCGCCGTCGCCGACGGGGACGAGCCGGCCGGTCACGCCGTCGAGGACGACCTCCCGGGTGCCCCCGGCGTCGGTGGCGACCACGGGCAGGCCGCACGCGGCCGCCTCGATGAGGGCCGTGGGCAGCGCCTCGGTGGTGGACGCGGACACGACGCCGTCGACGCCCGCGAGCAGGTCGGGCACATCCTCGCGCCGCCCCAGCAGGTGGACCCGGTGGCCGAGACCCAGCTCGGCGACCCGCGCCTCGAGGTCCGCGCGGGCCTCCCCGTCGCCGACCACGACCAGGTGCGCGTCGGGCTGAGCGTCCAGCAGCCGGGCCCACGCGTCGAGCAGCAGCAGGTGCCCCTTGGGCGGGCGCAGGGCCGCGACGGCCGCCCACACGGGCGCGCCGTCCGGGACACCGAGCTCGGGCGGCAGCGGGCGACGCTCGAGGCCGAACCGGTCGACGTCCACCCCGTTGGGGATGTGCCGCCAGGTCGGACGTGCGGGACCGTAGTGCTCGGCGTAGCCGTCGTAGGCGGCCTGCGAGACCAGCACGAGCCGCCCCAGGTGGCCGGGGGCCAGGACGGAGAGCCGCTCCTTGACCCGGTCGGCGGGGGAGCCGAGCTGGGGGACCAGGTGCAGCGTCGCGACGCACGGCGTCCCGGCCAGGCGAGCCGCGAGGGGCACCAGCGTGGCCGAGTAGCCCAGGTGGGCATGGACGACGTCGGCCGAGCTGGCGCGCAACGTCCGGGCCAGCCGGAGCACGCCCACCGGGTCGGCGAGGCGGCGGACGTCCAGGTGCCACGGCGACAGGCCGACCTCGCGGAGCCGCTCGAGCATGGCGTCCTTGCCGCGTCCGGCCGGGCCGAGGCTGGCGACCGCGAGCTCCAGGTCGGGCGGGGCGTGGCGGGCGAGCTCGACGAGGAGGTTCTCCGCGCCGCCGAAGCTGAAGGAGTCGAGCACGTGCAGCACCCTCATGCGGCACCTCCGGGTCGGACCGGGCGCAGCACCCGGGGCAGGGCCTGCCGGTCGAGCAGGGACAGGACGGCGACATAGGCCACCGCTCCCGCCAGCGCCTCGACCACCAGCAGGACCAGCGGCGCCCAAGCCGGGAGCGCCCGGTCCAGACCGGTGACGGCCGCGGCCATCACCAGGGCGGCCAGGACCGCCGGGGCGACCGCGCGCAGCTGGTCGGAGACGGGGATGCCGATGACGCGGGCGGTGATGATCAGCCGCAGCACGGTGAAGGCCGTGTGGCAGGCGAGGAAGGCGACGGCGACGGCGAGCGTGGACCGGCCCGCGGCCCACCACAGCGCGGGCCCGAAGACGAGGACCTGCGCGACCGCCAACCGGTTGAGCAGCCCGGCGTGGCCCGTGGCCTTGTAGACCTCGCCGGCGTGGAAGCCGAGGGCGAAGATCGCCGAGTAGGCGCCGAGCACCACCAGGATCGGCTCGGAGGGGGAGTACTGCTCCCCGAAGACCGCCAGCACGATCGGCCCGGCCGCGGCGGCGAGCCCGAGGCCGAGCGGCACCGTCAGGGTCGCCACGGCGCTGATCGCCCGCAGGTAGTGCTCCCGCAGCGCCGCCGGGTCGTCCTGGAGGCGGGAGAAGGAGCTGAAGAGCACCTGCCCGATGACGACGCACACGCCCACGACCACCAGCTCCGGCAGCCGGAAGGCCATCGTGTAGTAGCCGAGCTCGGTCTCCCCGAGCCGGCGCCCGATCGAGAAGTAGTCGAGGTTGTCGATGACCAGGGCGAGCAGCGCCAGCAGCGACAACGACCCGCCGAAGCGCACCAGCTCCCCGGCCGCCTGCCCGTCCCAGCCGAAGCGGTGCTCCGGCTCGTCCGCCACCGGTGTCGCCCCGGCGCGGGTCGCCCTCAGGTAGACCAGCCAGTAGAGGACGGCCATGACCGCGGTGGCCGCGACCTGGCCCCACACCAGGCTCCAGGCGCCGGCCCCGCCGACGGCCAGCGAGATCGACACCGCGGCCTTGACGACGGCTCCGGCCAGCTCGGGCAGGGTGCGCTCCCGGAAGGCGAGGTAGCGGCGCAGCGCCGCGTCGGGGAAGACCGTGAGCCCCTGCAGCAGCATCGACACCGACAGGGCGCGGATCAGGGGGGTGAGCGCGTCGTTGCCGAGGAAGGCGGCCAGCCACGGGGCGGTGAGCAGGCAGGCGGCGCCGAACCCCAGGGCGAGCAGCACCGTCAGGGTCGCGCCGGTGGGCGCGATGCGCCGCCAGGACCCGGAGTGCTGCACCAGGGCCGTGCCGACGCCGAGGTCCTTGAGGCGGTCGAAGATGTTGATGGCGAGCAGCGCCAGGGCCACGAGCCCGAAGGCCTCCGGAGCGAGGAGCCGGGCCAGCACCACGGTGGAGACGAAGGTGACGACCTTGCTGCCGCCATACTGCAGGACGTTCCAGATCGTGCTGGTGCCGACCCGGCGCTGCTGGGGCGCTGCCTGCTGCTCCTCCTCGCGCGGGGCGTGCGGCTCGTCGGTGACGTGCTCGGTCATCGCGGCTCACGCACCGGCAGGCCGGCGAGGACGGCGGCGGCGACGTCGTCCCAGGAGGCACCCGCCGTGAGGCCCGCGCGTCCCGCGTCCCCGAGCCGGCGGGCGAGGGCCGGGTCGGTCAGCAGCCGTATGGCGCCCGCCGCGAGCGCCTCCCCGTCGCCGGGCGGCACGACCAGCCCGGTCTCGCCGTCCCGCACCACGGTGGGGATGTCGCCGACGGCGGTGGCGACGGCGGGGCGCGCGAAGGTCTGGGCGAGGTGCGCGACCCCGCTCTGGCTCGCGCGGCGGTAGGGCAGGACCACGGCCCGTGCCTGCTCCATCAGCGCCGGCACGTCCTCGACGGCCACGTAGCCGTCGCGCAGCTCGACCCCGTCCAGCGCGGCGACGCGGCGGCGCAGCGCCGCTGCGTCGACGTCGGCGCTGAGGGACCCGGCGACGGTGAGCGTCGCGTCCGGCACCGCGGCCCGCACCCGGGGCCAGACGGCGAGGACGTCGTCGAGGCCCTTGTAGCCGGTGACGGTGCCGAAGAACAGCAGGTGGGGGCCGGTCTCGTCGGCCCCGGTGGGCGTCCCGGTGCGGAAGGCGTCCTCGTCGCCGTGGGGGATCACCACCACGGGGCCCTGCACCGGCCAGGTGTCTAGGACGACCTGCCGGGCGCTGTCGCCGAGGGTGTAGACGACGTCGACCGTCGCGTAGGCCTGCCGCAGCGCCTGGTAGGTCGCGCCGCTGTCGTTGTAGTGGCCGTCCTGCCCGGGCTGCTCGACGAGGGGGCGGGGCTCGTGGGCGATCATCCCGAGCACCGCGTGCGGGGCGACGCGGCGGGCCGCGACGACGCCCCACCCGTCGACCGGGAAGCGCCACGCGGACCACAGCACCACGTCGGGTCGGCTTCGGCGGATCTCCAGCAGCAGCCGCAGCCAGGCCGCGTGGTGCCGGCCGGCGCGCACCACCCGGCGCGCCTTGCGCCACCACTCTGGCACGTCCGCCCCGGCGGTGGGGTGCCACGTCGGCAGGATCGGCTCGACGCGGCAACCGGGCTCGCGCGAGGACAGCTCCGGGTCGGAGCCGGTGACGACGCGCACCGATCGTCCGCGCCGGGCCAGCCCCTCCCCGAGCTGTACGGCGAACTGGAAGAGCCCGCCGGCGGGCGGGAACTCCACCAGCATCACGCGGTGGTGGGGCTGCGGCACGAGGAGGAACCTCCTGGTGGTGAGGGGGACCTCTGCACGATACCGAGCGTGGCTGGGCCGGGACTCCTAAACCGCAGGAGTTCCCGGGCCACCCCTGTGGACAACTTTCGGGGCCCGCGGTCGGGGAGCCCTAGCGTGGTGTCAGGGGACCGCACGGGGCGGTCCGTGGCGAGGGGACGGCTGATGGGCACGGGAGGTCCGGTCGTGACGGCGGGGTGGTCGAGCGGGTGGTCGACGTGGCAGCTCGTCGTCGGCGTGCTGCTCGTGGTCGTGGGGGCGCTGGTGGGGCTGCGGCTGCACCGGTGGGCCGGGCGAGGTGACTACCGGCGCCCCGGGGACGAGCCGCGCCGGGCCGGCGCGCCCCGGTGGCTGCTGCCCGCGAGCACGCTGGGCCCGGCGCTGCTGTGGCTGGCCCTGACGCTGCGGGGTCACGCGGCGCTGGCCGTGGTCGCGGTGCCGCTGCTGTGGCTGCTCGCGGCGCTGGCGACCGTGGACCTGGACGTGCACCGGCTGCCCGACCGGCTCCAGCTGCCCGCCTACCCGCTCGTGGTCCTCGTCCTGGCCGGCCTCGGGTGGGCGACCGGGGACGCCTCGCCGGTGCTGCGGTCGCTGCTCGCGACGGTGCTCGTGCTGGCGCTCGGGGGCATCGGCTGGCTGCTCGCGCCGCGGCAGGGGCTCGGGCTCGGCGACGTCAAGCTCGCCGGGCTGCTGGCCGCCGTGCTCGCCCAGCTGGGGTGGTCGCAGGTGCTGCTCGGGCTGTGGTCGGGGCTGGCGCTCGGCGGTGCCACGGCGCTGCTGCTGGTGCTCACCCGACGGATGGGCCGCCGCGACCACCTCGCGCTCGGGCCGCCGCTGATCGTCGGCGCCGTGGTCACCCTGGCGCTCGGGTGACCCGGGCGGCGGCAACTAGACTGCGGCCCATGTCCATCGCCTTCCTCGTCCTGCACTACCTCTCTCTCGCCGTGCTCGTCTTCGGCTACGTCCAGAGCATCGAGCGCGGCGCGGCCACCACCCTGATGGCGTGGGGCGCGCGGCTGCAGCTGCTCACCGGTCTGCTGCTGGTCATGGCCGCCGAGATGGCCGAGAACGCCAACCACACGTTCATCGGCATCAAGCTCGTCGTCATGCTCGCCGTCCTCGGCCTGACCGAGGTCTCCCACGCCCGCGGTCGCCGCGGCGAGACCCGCCCGCTGCTCGTGCACCTGGCCGCCGCCCTGGTGCTCGTCAACGTCGTCGTCGCCTACACCATGGGCTGACCCCGGCCCGCGGCGAGCGCGCCACGACCGCGCCGAGATCGCGCCGAGACAAGGACGAGGCCGTATGCCGGGGCGCCCCGGCATACGGCCTCGTCGTCTGCACCGGACCCCACCGATGGGGGCGGCGCGGGGCGGATCAGCCCTGGGCCTCCACCGCGGCCACCCGCTCGGGGTGCGCCGCCGCGTGCTCCTCGACGGCGCGGTGCATCCGGCGCCCCATCACGGTGGAGGCGAGCACCGCCGCGACGACGAAGACCCCGAGGCCCGCCCAGGCGAAGGTCTTCAGCCACTGCTCGGCGACCTTGCCGAGCAGGTAGACACCGAAGGTGGTGCCGAAGGCCCACAGGATCCCGCCCGCGGCGTTGGCCGGGAGGAAGCGGTGGTAGGGCAGCCGCAGGATCCCCGACAGCGGCCCGGCGAAGATGCGCAGCAGCGCCACGAACCTGCCGAAGAAGACCGCCCAGATGCCGTGCTTGCTGAAGACCGTCTCGGCGAAGGCGATCTGCTTGGCGCCGAAGTGCTTCGGGAAGCGTCTGCGCAGCCAGACCAGCAGCCGGCGCCCGTAGTGGTGGCCGATCTCGTAGCCGATGGAGTCCCCGATGATGGCGCCCGCGGCGCCGGCGACGGCGACCCACAGCGGGCTGACCGCGAGCTCGTGGTGGGCGCTGAGCAGCGCCGCGGCGACGAGCGTGACCTCCCCGGGCAGCGGGATGCCGAGGGACTCGACGCCGACGACGAGCCCGACCACGACGTAGACCAGCAGCGGGGGGATGGACAGCAGCAGGTGGTCGATGTTCATCGGGCGGCTCCGGCGGTCCGGCGCTCGGCCACCTGGTGCAGCGCCACGCCGTGCAGCCGCTGGGTGGTCCACTCGTCCAGCGCCTCGGCGCCGAGGGAGCGGTAGAAGCGGATGGCGGGGGCGTTCCAGTCCAGGACGGTCCACTCGACGCGGCTCCAGCCCTGCTCGTCGGCCCGCGCCGCGAGGCCCTCGAGCAGCTCGCGGCCGACCCCCCGGCCGCGGTGCTCGGGCTCGACGAAGAGGTCCTCGAGCCAGATCCCGTACCGACCGGTCCACGTGGAGAAGGTGAGGTACCACACCGCCATCGCGACCAGCTCGCCGTCGACCTCCGCGACGTCCGCGAAGACGCGCGGGTCCTCCCCGGTGGGGAAGAGTGCCGCTCGCAGGTCCTCGGCGGTCGCGGTCACGGCGTCCGGGGCCTTCTCGTAGGCCGCGAGGTCGCGGACCAGGCGGTGCAGCGCCGGGACGTCGTCGGGTGTGGCTGGGCGGATCATGGGGTCAGCGTAACCACGTCCGGTGTGCCGGGTCTGGCAGTCGGGCCCGACGGTGGGGCGGCGGTCGGGGCCGGCGGTCAGGGCCGGCCGGGGCGCCGGAGGGTGGCGCCGGCCGGGGCGACGTCGCTGGTCAGGGGATCAGCAGCACCTTGCCGGAGGTCCGGCGGCCCTCGAGCGCGTCGTAGGCCGCGCGGGCCTCGGCGAGCGGGTGCCGGGAGTCGATGGCGATCTGCAGGGTGCCGTCCGCGATGAGGTCGAAGACCTCGCCGGCGCGGGCCAGCAGCTCCTCCCGCGTCGCGACGTAGTGCGCGAGGCTGGGCCGGGTCAGGTAGAGGGAGCCGCCCTGGTTGAGGCGCTGCGGGTCGATCGGGGGGACCGGGCCGCTCGCGGCGCCGAAGAGCACGAGCATGCCGCGGGGGTGCAGGCTCGCCAGGGAGGCGTCGAAGGTCGCCCTCCCCACGCCGTCGTAGGCGACGTGGACGCCGCCGCTGGCGCTGCAGATCGCCTCGGCGAGGTCCTCCGCGGAGTCGTGCTCGCGGTAGTTGACGAGGTGGTCGGCGCCGCGGGACCGGGCGACGGCGAGCTTGTCCTCGCTGCCCGCGGTCGCGACGACGGTGGCGCCCTTGGCCTTGAGCAGCTGCACGAGCAGCTGGCCGACGCCCCCGGCCGCGGCGTGGACCAGCGCGACGGTCTCGGCGGTGCACCGGTAGGTGTCGTTGACCAGGAAGTGCGCGGTCATCGCCTGCAGCATCGCGGCGGCGGCGACGTCGAGCTCGACGGCCTCCGGCACCGGCACCATGGCCTCGGCGGGCAGGACGGCGACGGTGGCGGCGCTGCCGAGCTGCATGGCCCACGCGACCCGGTCGCCGGGGGCGACCTCGGTGACGCCGTCGCCGACGGCCTCGACGGTCCCCGCGCCCTCCATCCCCTGCACGAACGGCGTCTCGATGGGGTAGATCCCGGCCCGCTGGTAGGTGTCGATGAAGTTGACCCCGCACGCGGCGACCCGCACCCGCACCTGACCCGGCCCGGGGGCCGGCACCTCGCGTCGCTCGACGCGCAGCACGTCGGCGTCGCCGTGCTCGGGGACGATCAGGGCCTGGGCGGTCAGGGTCTCCATGGTCTCCATGCTCCAACTCTACCGGCGGTAGCTCGATCAGCCTGGGGTGCTCAGGCCGGTCGATCCGCCTACCGGCGGCGGATCAGGTCGAGACGGTGATCCAGTAGCGGCGGACCCGGGCGCCCGGCGCGTGCTCCCGCACGTCCTCCAGCACCCCGCCGTTGCGCTCGATCACGGCGGCCGACGCAGGGTTGGTGTCGTCGCAGGTCAGCAGCACGCGCTCGAGCCCGAGCCCGCGCGCCCGGGGCAGCACCTGCCCCAGCGCCCACGTGGCGAGCCCGCGGCCGCGGGCCGACGGCCGTATGCCGTACCCCACGTGGCCACCGACCTCGACGAGTGCGGGGGACAGGGCGTGGCGCAGAGAGATCGCCCCGAGGTAGTCGCTGCCCTCCGTGACCCACAGGTTGGTGGCGGGGACGTGACCGCGGGGGCGCTCGGCGGCGGGGTCGGCCTCACGGCGCAGCCGCTGCACCCACGCCGCGAAGCCGGCCGCGTCCACCGCGTCGTCCTCGGGCCGCAGCGACGCGCCGTGCTGGTGCACCCGCTCGCCGTGCTCGTCCACCCCCCACTCCGCGAGCGACGCCAGCCAGGAGCGGTGCAGGCGGGTGGTGGGGGCGACGAGCTGCGGCATACCGAGATCAGCCCAGCTCAGCCCAGCGCCGTCGACAGCGCGGCCCAGTCGACCTGCCTCGGCGCGGCCGCCCGCACCGAGGCGAGCAGACCGAGGCGGGCCGCCCGGACGTCCTGGTCCTCGGCCATCACGAGGATGTCGTCGAAGAACCGGGCCACCGGGTCCACCAGCGCCTTGCCCTGGGTGGCGAAGGTCTCGAGGTCCTTGTCGGAGCCCGCGGGCAGCCCCTCCAGGGCTTCGCGCAGCTCGACCTCGGCGGGCTCGGTGAGCCGGTCGGGGTCGTACCCGGGGGCGGTGCCGGCGGGGACGATCCGGCCGATGCGCTGCAGCGACGCCACGATCGAGCGGAAGCCCTCGTCGCCGCGCAGCGCCGAGGCCTGTGCCAGCGTCTCGGCGGCGGCGCCCGGCGACGACGCCGCCGGCAGCACCGCGTCGATCAGGTGCACGGAGACGCCCTCGTCGCGCAGCAGCTGACCGAACCGGCCCGTGGTGAAGTCCAGCGCGGCGTCCACGGCCTCCTCGGACACCGTCACGCCCTGCTCGCGAAGCCGCCCCGCCGCGGCCTCGAGGCCACCGCGCACCGACAGCCCGGCGAGGGCCTGGCCGACCTCGCCGCGGTCACGCAGCACCCGCAGGATGCCCAGGCAGGCGCGGCGCACCCCGAAGGGGTCGGACGAGCCGGTCGGCTTGGCGCCGAGCGCGAACATCGCCATCACGAGGTCGAAGCGGTCGGCCAGCGACAGCAGCGCCCCGGGCACGGAGGCGGGCAGCGCGTCGGCGGTGGTGTGGGGCTGCTCCATCTCGGCGAGCGCGTCGGCGACGGCGGCGGGCTCGCCGGTGCGCAGGGCGTACTCCCGCGCCACGAAGCCTGCGAGCGAGGACATCTCGACGACCATCTGCGTGGCGAGGTCGAACTTCGCGAGCTCGCCGGCCCGCTGCAGCGTCGCCCGCTGCTCCTCGTCGAGCTCCACGGACTGGCCCAGGGCGGTCGCAACGTCCTTGATGCGGCGGGCGCGCTCCCCGACGGACCCGAGGCGGTCCTCGAAGGTGAGCTTCTCCAGGCCGGGCACGAAGGCGTCGACGCGCTCGGTCTGCAGGTCGGAGTTCCAGAAGAACAAAGCGTCCTCGTAGCGGGCCCGGATCACCGACTCGTTGCCGGCGCGGACCACGGCGTCGTCGCACAGCCCGTTGGCCATGGTCACGAAGTGCGGCAGCAGCTCGCCGTGCTCGTCCAGCACCGGCAGGTAGCGCTGGTGCTTGCGCATCACGGTCGTGAGGATCCGCGCGGGCAGCTCGAGGTAGCGCTCGTCGTAGGACCCGAGCACGCCGCGCGGCTCCTCCACGAGGTTGGTGATCTGGTCCACCAGCGCGGCCTCGCCCTCGACGTCGACGCGGCCACCAGCGCCGGCGGCGAGCGCCTCGGCCTGGGACACGATCGAGCGGCGCCGCTCGGCGGTCGACAGCGTGATCCCGCCGTCGGCCAGCACGCCCGCGAGCTCGTCCGCGGAGGCGACGTCGGCCCAGCCGAGGGCCGCACCGTCGGCTCGGGTGCCCTCCCCGCGCTGCCGGTATGTCGCCCGCCCCGCCACCAGGCGGGACGCCACGACCGGGACCACCTGGTCGCCCCACAGCGCGACCAGCCAGCGGATCGCGCGGGAGAACGACAGCGACGGGTCGGACCAGCGCATGTTCTTCTCGGCGCGCAGCCCGGTGACCACGTCGGACAGCAGCGGCGCGAGCACCTCCATGACGCTGCGGCCGGGCTGCTCGACGCGGACCACGGCGTGCTCGGCGCCCTGGACCTCGGCGCGCTCGACCTGGCTCACGTCCACACCCGCGCCGCGGGCGAATCCCTGCAGCGCCTTGGTGGGGTTGCCCGCGTCGTCATACGCGGCCTGCCACTTGGGGCCCTTGCGCAGCTGCTCGGTGTCGGGCTCGCGGGCGGCGACCGCCTCGACGGTGGCGACGATCCGGCGCGGGGTGCCGTCGACGCGGATCTCGCCGTGGGCCAGCCGGGTCGCGGCGAGGCCCTCGGTGAGGGCGGCACGGACCTGCTCCACGGTGGCGCCGACGACGTGCGGCGGCAGCTCCTCCACGCCGATCTCGAAGGCGAGGGTGCGCGGCTCGGAGCCGAGCGCGGTCTCGTCCACCGTCGGCAGGTCGAGCGCGGGGAGCTCGGTCGGCTTCAGCAGCGGGAGGCCGAGCTCCTCGCGGCGCTCGATCCACAGCGCGGCCGTGTCGCGCATCAGCCGGCGCATCGTGGCGAAGGCCTTGGCGCGCTCGGTCGTGGAGATCGCGCCGCGGGCGTCGAGCACGTTGAAGGCGTGGGAGGACTTGAGGATGTAGGTGTGGGCGGGCACGGGGAGCCGGGCCTCGACCATCCGGGTCGCCTCGGCGACGTAGGACTCGTAGAGGGTCCGGTTGGTCTCGACGGAGGCGTCGTCGAGGTAGTAGCGGCTCATCTCGTACTCGTTCTGACCGAACGCCTCGCCGTAGCTGACGACATCGCCGTTGGCCCGGCGCGAGTAGGCGATGTCCTTGAAGTGCGTGACGCCCTGGACGGCCATCAGGATGCGCTCTAGACCGTAGGTGAGCTCGACGGGGATCGGGTCGAGGTTCTGGCCGCCCACCTGCTGGAAGTAGGTGAACTGGGTGATCTCCATGCCGTCGAGCCAGACCTCCCAGCCGAGACCCCAGGCGCCGATGGCCGGCTGCGCCCAGTTGTCCTCGACGAACCGCACGTCGTGGGCGGCGAGGTCGATGCCGAGGGCCTCCAGCGAGCCGAGGTAGAGCTCCTGCGGGTTGCCGGGGTCGGGCTTGAGGATGACCTGGAACTGCGTGTGCATCTGCAGCCGGTTGGGGTTCTCGCCGTACCTGCTGTCGTCGGGGCGCACCGACGGCTCCACGTAAGCCACGTCCCACGGCTCGGGCCCGAGGACGCGCAGCACGGTGGCGGGGTTCATCGTGCCCGCTCCCACCTCGGTGTTGAACGGCTGGACGACCATGCACCCCCGCTCGGTCCAGTAGTCGGAGAGGATGCGCAGGGCGTCTTGCATGGTCAGCACCCGCCCAGCCTACGGCGTCCGTCGCGGTGGGGTCTGTCACCGCTCGGCCTTAGTCTTGCTGTCGCGATGGAATCCCTCTTCGACGACCTTCCCCTGACCCCGCTCGCCCCTCCGACCCCGAGCCTGTCGCCGGCCGCCGCGAGCGGTGACGTCGACGCCTCGGGCGTGCCGCTGTGGGCGCTGTCCGACGACGTGCCGCCGCCCGGCGACGCCGATGCGCCTCCCCCCGAGGAGGGTGCGTATGCCGCCGCGCCGCCGCCCCACGGGGCCGCCGCCCGGCACGCCCGGTGGGGGCGCGGCGGGGACCCGGACGAGGTCCTCGCCGGCCTCAACCCGCAGCAGCGCGAGGCGGTGCTGCACGAGGGGTCCCCGCTGCTCATCGTCGCGGGCGCCGGCTCCGGCAAGACCCGGGTGCTGACCCAGCGGATCGCCTACCTGCTGGCGGCGCGGGACGTGCAGCCGGGGGAGATCATGGCGATCACCTTCACCAACAAGGCCGCCGCCGAGATGCGCGAGCGGGTCGAGGGGATCGTCGGCGGCCGGGCCCGGGCGATGTGGGTGTCGACCTTCCACTCGGCGTGCGTCAAGATCCTGCGGCGCGAGGCCAAGGCGATCGGCATCAGCTCGAGCTTCTCGATCTACGACGCGGCCGACTCCCAGCGGCTCATGTCGATGGTGCTGCGGGACATGGACCTGGACCCCAAGCGCTACCCGCCGCGGTCGTTCAGCCACCAGGTGTCCAACCTCAAGAACGAGCTCGTCGACGAGGAGTCCTACCGCGACGGGCTGGGGGAGGGGGCGACCCACCAGGAGCGGCTGCTGGCCGAGGCCTACGTCGACTACCAGCGGCGGCTGCGCCAGGCCAACGCCATGGACTTCGACGACCTGATCATGACGACGGTCAACATCCTGCAGGCCTTCCCGCAGATCGCGTCCTACTACCACCGGCGGTTCCGCCACATCATGGTGGACGAGTACCAAGACACCAATCACGCGCAGTACGAGCTGGTGCGCCAGCTGGCGGGGGGTCCGTCGGTCGGCGGGGAGCTGCCGATGGCCGAGCTCGTGGTCGTGGGGGACGCCGACCAGTCGATCTACGCCTTCCGCGGCGCGACGATCCGCAACATCGTGGAGTTCGAGCAGGACTACCCGCAGGCCCGGACCATCCTGCTGGAGCAGAACTACCGCTCCACCCAGACGATCCTGCAGGCCGCCAACGCCGTCATCGCCAAGAACCCCGACCGGCGCAAGAAGAACCTCTGGTCCGACCAGGGCGACGGCGCGGCCATCGTCGGCTACGTCGCGGACTCCGAGCACGAGGAGGCGTCCTTCGTCGCGCAGTCGATCGACCGGCTCGGTGACGATCACGGCGTGCGGCCCGGCGACGTCGCGGTGTTCTACCGCACCAACGCCCAGTCCCGCGCCCTGGAGGAGGTCTTCGTGCGGGTCGGGCTGCCCTACAAGGTGGTCGGCGGCACCCGGTTCTACGAGCGGCGCGAGGTCAAGGACGCGCTGGCCTACCTGCGGGTGATCGCCAACCCGGAGGACACCGTCAACCTGCGGCGCATCCTCAACGTCCCCAAGCGCGGCATCGGCGACCGCGCCGAGGCGTGCGTCGCGGCGCTGGCCGAGCGCGACCGCACGAGCTTCGTCGCGGCGCTCGGGCACCCCGAGGACGCCCCGGGCATCGCCACCCGCTCGGTCACCGCCATCAAGGGGTTCACCGCGCTGCTGGAGTCGTTGCGCCAGGTGCGCGACGGGGGAGGGGGCGTCGGCGAGCTGCTCGAGGCGGTCGTGGACCGCTCCGGCTACCTCGCCGAGCTGCAGGCCAGCCACGACCCGCAGGACGAGACCCGCATCGAGAACCTCAACGAGCTAGTCGCCGTGGCACGGGAGTTCGACGAGACCTATCCCGAGGGCGGGCTCGACGACTTCCTCGAGCAGGTGTCGCTGGTCGCCGACTCCGACGAGATCCCCGACGAGGACGACGGCTCCGGCGTGGTGACGCTCATGACCCTGCACACCGCCAAGGGCCTGGAGTTCCCCGTCGTCTTCCTCACCGGCATGGAGGACGGCACCTTCCCGCACAGCCGCGCCCTCGGCGACAGCAAGGAGCTCGAGGAGGAGCGGCGCCTGGCGTATGTCGGCATCACGCGCGCTCGCGAGCGGCTGCACCTCTCCCGCGCCGTGGTGCGCTCCGCGTGGGGCCAGCCGCAGTACAACCCCGCCTCCCGCTTCCTCGACGAGATCCCGGAGCCGCTCGTGGAGTGGCAGCGCACCGAGTCGGCGCTGATGGGCCGGTCCACCGCGCCGACCGTGGCTCGGCTGGGCGGTCGTCCGCCGCGGGGCGCCACCGGGCCGGTGCCCTCCCTGGACGCCGGCGACCGCGTCACCCACGACTCCTTCGGCCTCGGCACCGTCGTGCGGGTCGAGGGGATGGGCGCCAAGGCGATGGCCACCGTCGACTTCGGCGGCGACACCGGGGTCAAGCGGTTCGTGCTGGGGATCGCCCCGATCACCAAGCTCTGAGGCTGCTCGACCCGCCGGGCATCAGGCGTTCCGACGACTCGGCGGGCCAGGCTGCTCAGGGGGTGACGCCGCGGCGGCGCAGCTCCACCTCGGGGTCGGCGGCGTCGCTGAGGTTGGGGTCACCCTTGGGGTGGATCTCCAGGTGCAGGTGCGGGCCGGTGCTGCGTCCGGAGTTGCCCGACAGCCCCAGGACCTGCCCGGCCGTGAGGGTGGCCCCCACGGCGACGTCGGCGCGGCTGAGGTGGCCGTAGCGCGCGAGGCTGCCGTCGGTGTGGCGGATGTCGACATACGTGCCGTAGACCGCGTGGCCGGACGCGACGGCGGTCACGACACCGGCGCCGATCGAGCGCACCGGGGTGCCCACCGGGCACGCGAAGTCCAGGCCGTGGTGGGACCCGCCCCAGCGGGGCCCGAACCTCGAGGTCAGCTGATAGGTGTCGACCGGCTTGACCCAGGCCGGGGGCGGCGGGGTCGCCGGCCTGGCGGGCGTGGCGATTGCGGCGGGCCGCACGGCCAGGGCCGCCGGCACCGTCACCACCTCGGTCGTGCGGGACAGGTGGATCGCGCGGGCGGGCGTCCGGGTCGTGCGGGCGGGTGCCGCGGCCCGGCCCGACCGGTCGGCGCGCTGGGCCGACCCGAGCCTCGCCGAGGGGGCTGCCCCGACGGCGGCCGCCACATCACCGTCGCGGGGCGCGGAGAGGGCGGCGGGGACGGTGCGACCGGCGGCGACCGAGCGGTCCGGCCCCAGCTGGAGGATCCCCGCGGCGCCGGCCCCGGCGGCGAGCCCCGCCACGGCACCCGCGAGGCCCAGTCGGCGCAGCTGCGGGTGGCGGCGGGCAGCGCGGTGCCGGCCGCGAGCGGGGGCAGGGGCAGCGCCGGCGGAGGGGGGCTGAGCCATGGAGGGTGTACCTGACGTCGGGGAGGTGAGGGGCCCGAACACCGTAGCCTGTGACAAATTCGTTATGCAAGGTGGGGTCGGTCCCGGCTGCGGGACCGCTGACCTGCGGTGATGCACCTCACGTCCGGGGGCACACGTGGGGCGGCGCAACCGCGCACCCTGGCCGGGCCGGTCGAGAGGCGCTGGGCTACGCTGACGCCATGAGCGAGTCCAGGTTGCGAATCCTTGTGGCCAAGCCAGGTCTTGACGGCCACGACCGCGGTGCGAAGGTGGTGGCCCGCGCGCTTCGTGACGCGGGCATGGAGGTCGTCTACACCGGCCTGCACCAGACCCCCGAGCAGATCGTCGAGGCGGCGATCCAGGAGGACGCCGACGGCGTCGGCCTGTCGGTGCTCTCGGGCGCCCACATGA